>CAIJYT010000268.1 GCA_903824935.1 uncultured Bacteroidales bacterium
GAAAATAATGCACTGCTGAAGTTCTTTGACGACATGGTTCCCGATTTCGACAAGGACAGGTTTTACGTTTCAGACATCCGCAAAATGATGAGCTGGTATAATCTCCTGCTGGCAAACAACCTCCTTGATTTCACTGAAGAGCCGGAAGAAAAGGCCGAAACCCCGGCAGTGAAAGATGTGGAAACTGAAATACCGGCAGCTGATGAGAACAAACCGGCCGATGAAGATGTTCCGGAATCAAAACCTGAAAAAAAGGCAGCCAGGACAAAGAATCCAGAATAATTTGTAATATTGAATGTTGTAAAAATTCACCCACTATGAAAAACATACTGAAAAGTGTATTGTTGATAATCTCCGTGATGGCTATAACCTTTTCGGCCTCAGCCGGGAAGAAAGTTGTCAAGTTCACTGTTTCCGAGCCGGATGCCAAAATCTATGTCGATGGTAAAATGATGGGGTCCGGTCAGCTTGAGATACTCATCCCTCCTTATGCCTGCGTAAATGTAAAAATTGAAAAAATGGGGTATCTCATCGGCCTCATTGAATTCTGTAACAAGCCCGGCATTACTCCCCCTCCCAAGACTTACTTCTACCAGATGGAAAAGGACGATGCCTATGATGCAACTGAGGCTACTGATGTGGCTAATGTCGACATCGAAATAAAAACCACGAAAAAGGAAGATGATGCATGGAAACTCCTGAGCCAGATCATCACCACTTATTTCGATGTACTCGAAGTTACCGATAAAAACACCGGTTACCTTCGCACCGCATGGGTTGTTCAGACCTTCAAGCAGAAAACCATCCGCACGAGGCTCATCGTGAAACTGGCCTCAACCGACCCCCTGGCCTATAAGATCAAACTGGTCAGCGAAGTTGCCGGCGCAAGCCAGGTCAGCGTGAAAAGCGACGAACTCTTCAAGGAATGGGACCGCATCCTTCGAAGATACAAGGAGATCATTCGTGAAGCACAGACCAGGCTCGGCAGCTAAATCGTTCATTTCCCCTGCTGATGAAGAAATTCGCTCAAGATTTTAAAGTTACAGGCAACACCCGGCTTAACAAAAGACATTTTATTTTAGAACTACAGGCACCCGTGCCCCTGCCCGAAATACTTCCAGGGCAGTTCGTACAGGTGCTTGTGCATAACTCCCCTTCCACTTTCCTCAGGAGACCCTTTTCTATACATTTTGTGGATTATGCTAAGAACACCTTAAGCCTGCTGGTGCAGGTGAAGGGGGAAGGCAGCCGTCATATGGGCATGCTGAATCCCGGCGACAAGCTTAACCTGGTATATCCCCTCGGCAATTCTTTTTCCCTGCCTTCAGCAGGCAAACTGTTGCTGGTGGGAGGAGGAGCAGGCGTTGCCCCGCTGATGTTCATGGGCGATGTTCTGAATAAAAAAGGCGTAAGGCCTGATTTTCTTTTAGGGTTCAGGTCTGCGGATGAGGTGTCCCAGGTCGACGAATATTCACGCTATGGCAAGGTTTACCTGAGCACTGATGATGGAAGCATGGGAGAAAAAGGCTTTGTAACCCAGAATCCCGTGATCTGCCAGTCTCCCCTGCCCTACGACAGGATATTCTGCTGCGGCCCCGATGCGATGATGCATGCGGTTGCAAAGCTTGCAGCAGGCAAAGGGGTTGCCTGCGAAGTCTCCCTCGAAAATTACATGGCTTGCGGTTACGGGGTTTGTTTGTGCTGCATAACACCTACCGATAAAGGAAATGAGAGAGTTTGTATTGAAGGGCCGGTGTTTGAGACGTCAAGACTTCAATGGTAAAGTATGAATAATCGAATAATCGAATTATGAATTTAGAATCAATTTCGCTACCTCGCTACTTCGCTACTTCGCTACTTATATTTTAGATATGGCTGACCTAAGAATAAACATCGCAGGAATGCAGTTCAAAAACCCGGTGACGACTGCGTCGGGCTGCTTCGGCTATGGTGAGGAATTTAAAGACTTTTATGACCTTGGGTTGCTTGGCGGGATCTTCGTAAAAGCCGTGACAGGTTCTAACCGCGACGGCAACAAATACCCCCGGATGGCCGAGACCCCTTCAGGCATGCTAAACTCGGTTGGACTGCAAAACAAGGGAGTAGACCACTTCTGCAGTTCCATTTATCCCAGGCTCAAAGACTTCAATACCCAGGTCATAGTAAATGTTTCAGGATCGACTATTGAAGAATACGTTAAAGTCGCAGAAAGGATCAATGAGCTTGAAGGCATCCATGCCATTGAACTGAACATATCCTGTCCCAATGTCAAGGAAGGTGGCATGGCATTCGGAGTTGTTCCTGCCACTGCAACCGAAGTCACCAAAGCCGTCCGCGAGGTATATAAAAAGGTGCTGATGGTAAAGCTTTCTCCTAATGTCACTAACATCTCCGAAATGGCAAAAGCCGTAGCCGACGGGGGTGCCGATGTCCTTACACTGATCAACACCTTGCTAGGAATGGCTATTGATGCAGAGACACAAAAACCTGTCATCTCCACAATTACCGGTGGTTTATCAGGCCCTGCCATCAAACCCATCGCCCTGCGCATGGTATGGCAGGTTTTCAGGGCAGTGAAGCTTCCCATCGTAGGACTTGGAGGCATCATGAATGCAACGGATGCAATAGAATTCATGCTGGCCGGGGCTTCGGTGGTGCAGGTAGGCACTGCCAATTTCATTGACCCCATGGTCTGCCCTAAGATCATTGACGGCATCAACGACTACCTCGACCGCCACAACATCGCAGCAGCGCAGGATATCATCGGGGCCCTTAAAGTCTGCTAAACAATATTCACTTCTTTCTCAAGCAGGATCCCGAATTTCTTCTTTACCGATTTTATGATTTTTTCGGCCAGTTTGAGAATGTCCCCGCCTGTTGCGGAGCCGTAATTGACAAGGACGAGGGGCTGGTTCACATGAACCCCTGCATCGCCGAATCGCTTTCCTTTAAAACCGCATTGTTCTATAAGCCAGGCTCCGGGGATCTTGAAAGCGCCGTCCATGCTGAAGGATGGCATAGAGGGGAACTGCTCTTTTAAACGTGCGTACTCATCCGCAGTGATCACAGGATTCATAAAAAAACTGCCGGCATTTCCGAGCTGCCCGGGGTCGGGAAGTTTGCTGCTGCGGATCTTTATTATAATGTCCCTTACTGCGGATAGCGTTGGTTCTTTGATCCCAGCCTTGTCCAGTTCCTTGCGGATGTCGCCGTAATCAAGCTTCAGCACAGGTTCCTTATCGAGCTTCAGGCAGATGCTCGTGATGACGAACCTGTTCTTTCCGTGTTTTTTGAAGATGCTCGTGCGATAGCCCATTTCACAGTCGGCCGGCCTGAACGCACGGTAATTCTGCGCAATTACATCGGCGACTTCAACAGAATACAACACATCCTTCAGTTCAACACCGTAGGCCCCGATGTTCTGTATGGGGGCGCTGCCGGCATTGCCTGGAATGAGCGAAAGGTTCTCTATTCCTCCAAGGCCGCGCTCAACCGCATATTTCACCACATCATCCCAAACCTCTCCTGCTGCAATTTTCAGGAATACATGATTGTCGTTCTCAAGCAGTTTCACGATGCCCTTGCTCCTGATACAGGCCACGCTGCCTTCGAAATCCTTTGTAAATAAAACATTGCTTCCGCCCCCCAGTATGAGTATAGGCAGGTGTTCGGGCTTCAGGCTGCTGTAGAATGCAACGATATCTTCATCGGAATGTAATTCGGTGAAATACCTGGCTTTGACGTCAATACCAAAGCTGTTACAGGGTTTTAATGAGATGTTCTCGAGTATTTGCATGCATCAAAAGTAAATAATTTAACTTTGCTATATTAACCCGGGACCAACAACCTGATGCAGAAAGCTATTGTAACGGTTACCAACGACCTTACCACCGACCAGAGGGTTCACAGGACCTGCATGGCTCTTTGCAAAGCCGGGTACGAGGTCCTGCTGGTGGGAAGGCAGCGGAAAAACAGCCTTACGCTTGCAGAGCGGCATTACGCCATGCACCGTATGAAACTCTGGTTTGACAAAGGACTGATGTTTTATGCCAACCATAACCTCCGCCTGTTTTTTCTTCTCATACGGAAGCATGCCGATCTCATTGTTTCAAATGACCTTGACACCCTCGCAGGTTGCTATCCTGCGTGGAAAGTAAAAAGATTTTTTGGCTGTAAGGTACGCCTGCTTCACGACTGCCATGAATACTTCCGGGGCGTGCCTGAACTGGTTGGCCGGAAGACGACAACGAGTATCTGGAAAGCTATTGAGGACTATATGTTCCCAAAACTTAAAGCGGCTATCGCGGTGAACCGGAGCATAGCCAATTTGTATGAACAGGAGTACCATGTTCCTGTGACAGTTATCCGAAATGTACCATTCAGGCGGGCGGCTGAGCCTCCTGCCGATAAGGGCAGGTACGGGATTGAACCTGGCCAGAAAGTGATACTTTACCAGGGAGCAGTGAATGTCGACCGCGGGCTTGAGGAGGCCATACAGGCCATGAAATTCCTGAGGACTGATGCAAAACTCGTCCTGGCCGGCACAGGAGACGTATTTGAAAAGATCAGGCAGTTTGCAAAGGAGCAGAAAGTCAGCGGGAAAGTGGTTTTCTTAGGACAGATCCCGTTTCAAGATCTGCATGCGATAACCATGATGGCCGATCTTGGCTTATCCATCGAAAAAGATGTGAGCCTGAATTACCACTATGCCCTTCCGAATAAATTCATGGATTACATCCAGGCCGGGGTGCCTGTGCTTATATCCCCTTTCCCCGAAATGAAAGCGGTTGTTGATAAATATTTCATAGGTGAAACCATTGAAAACCATGAGCCCGCTCACCTGGCCCAACGCATCGATGCCATGCTCATGAATGCAGAACGTATGGAACTGTACCGGCAAAACCTGGTCCGTGCGGCCGAAGACCTCTGCTGGGAGAATGAAGAAAAAACCCTGATGGGTGTACTTGAAAATATAAAAGCCAGCTGATGGATCAGCATCTGCATATCATCTCGTTCGATATCCCTTATCCTCCCGATTACGGTGGAGTGATCGATGTTTACTACAAGATCAAAACACTCAGCGAGGCAGGTGTAAAAATACACCTGCACTGTTTCGAATACAACCGCAAACCTGAGAAGAAGCTTGAGGAAATTTGTTTCACGGTGGACTACTACCCCCGTAAAAACGGCCTCGGGACGCATCTCAGCCTGAAACCCTATATTGTGGGGAGCAGGACATCGGCTGAACTTGAAAATAACCTTCTTAAGGACCAGTACCCCATTCTTTTTGAAGGCCTGCATACCTGCTACCTGATCAGTGACAAACGTTTTTCAAAACGCCTCAGGATTTATCGTGAAAGTAATATTGAACACCAGTACTATTTTCATCTTTTTAAAGCCGGGAAAGGCATCAGAAACAAAGCTTTTTTTTATATCGAAAGCCTGAAGCTGAAAAATTATCAGAAATACCTGAGATATGCGGACCTGATGCTGGTTGTTTCGGAGGATGACAGAAAATACCTGAAAAAGGCTTTTCCTTCAAAACGCATAGAATACATGCCCAGTTTTCATAAGGAGGACGGAGTTTTCATGAAAGAAGGCAGTGGCAGTTTTGCACTGTATCACGGGAAACTAAGCGTGCCCGAGAATGAGCAGGCTGCGGCTTATCTTATCAGGGAGGTATGGGATCCTTCCATGCCCGAACTGGTCATCTCGGGGCATAATCCTTCGCCTGCCCTGGGCATGATGGCGAGAGGAAAAAAGAACATCCGCATAATACCAAATCCTTCGGAGGATAAGATGTTCGAACTGATCAGGGATGCACACCTGCATATCATGGTCAGCTTTCAACCCACCGGTTTGAAACTTAAACTTTTAAATGCCCTGTATAACGGCAGATTTTGCCTGGTTAATAAGAATATGGTCGCTGGGACACTGCTTGCACCGCTTTGCCTCATCGCCGACGACCCTGACGGACTGAGGGAAAAAGCCATGAGTTGTTTCGGGGAGGAGTTTACCGAAGAAATGATACAGGCCAGGCTTATGCACCTTAAAAACACCTATTCAAATAAAAAAAATTGCAAAGAGCTTATGAATTTTTTAACTTTACGCTATGAAAAAGATATTAGTCCCCGTTGATTTCTCGGAGCACACCGAGATCACATGCATGTATGCCCTTGAACTGGCCGCCACATACGGCGCAGAGCTGAAATTGTTCCATACTTATTTCGACCAGATCATTCTTACCGATACCACTTTCCCCGATACTCTCGACATGACAACCCTGTACAACGAACAGTTGATGAGGGAAATTTTCAAGCAGGCTGAAGCCGGCATGAAAGAACTCCAGGAAAAAATGGAGACAAGGACCAAAGAGAAGAACCTGGCGAACGTTACCATCACAAGCCATGTCAGCGGAGGGGAAGTTGAATATGAGCTTCTTGAGATCTATAATGATTTCAAACCCGATATGATCGTCATCGGAACTACCGGCAAAGGGAACAACCTTAATGTTTGGGGCAAAGTCTCAACCTTCATCATCGATCATGTTAAGGTGCCTGTGTTCACCATTCCTGTGATGAAAAATTTTAAAGGTTTTGAAAACGTGATGTTTGCTGCCGACTTGTCGGAAGGTAACCACAAATCGATCACCACCCTGATTGATATCTTCAAACCGTTTAATAACCAGATCCACACTGTTCATTTCTGCACTCCCTTAAAAGCTTCTGAAGCCAATGCCAAAATGAAAAAGCTGCAGTCGGGCTTTGAAAAGGAAACTGCCGAAGGCAAAATACATTTCAATGTGATCGAGGTCGAAGGAGAGAACCAGGATACAATCGACCAGTTCGTGAAAGGCAAATTAATCAACCTGATCGCTTTCCAGCCGCATAAGCATTCACTGGTTTATATGGTATTTACAAGGAATATCACGAAGAAGAACCTTTTTGCAACGAATGTGCCTCTGCTGGCATTGCCTGTAGGAAAATCTTAATTCACCTTCAGCAGCTTAAAACCTTCATATTTGTATACAGACCAGTAACGGTTTTCGAAACCGTTATTGCTGTTATTGTTTCCACGTACGAACTCAAAACTGGTCGCTGTGGTTTTAAGCCTGAAATCCTGGATACATTGAGGGAGTTGTTTCCCGAATTTCATCAGGGCCGAAAGAAAGTAGTAGCCGGCGTCGAAGCCTTCAAATGCCAACGGCTCAGGATCGGTTTTAAATTGAAGATGGTAACGTAATACCATTTTTTTCACGCCGGGATCCGAATAATCAACGAAGGAAGGAGAAACCATATGGGCGTTCAGTCCGTTGAGAAAATCCGTTTCAAGGCCCTCTATCTTGTCCCAGTCGGGAAGTCCGATAAGATTGATGTTGTATTCATTCCTCAACTCATAGAACCTGCGCATGAGTTCCAGCGCATAAACATTGTTATCGGTAAAGGCGACTAAAACATTCTCCTTTGATTTCGAAAGCTTGCCGATGGCAACATCCTGTCCTTCAACAATCAAAGCATTCAGGCTTTTTTCCTGGCAGGCCTTCTTCAGCTTTTCAGGAATATCCTTATCCTTATACTGCCCGTTCCTCACGATCAGGATCTGGGCCCTGTACATTTTTTTCTGCATGTATTCTGCCAGGTCATCCAGCATGAAACTCCGTGAAGGATTGGTTTTGAACACCATATCATTTTCCCGGGTGATCTCGCTCCTCTCACTTAGAGGGTTGACAAGAGGGATCCTGTTATCATGAGCGAACTTTGCCACCATCTGGAAATTTTTAGCGAAGAGCAGGCCGATGATAAGATCGGCCGACCTGATCTCGGGCTTTTTCAGCAGAAGCTTTGTTTTGGCCGTATCTTTACCTACATCGTACACATGCAGGGTTAGGTGGAGCCCCTGTTTCTGCAGTGAATCCACAGCAATCCTGAATCCTTCATAGAAAGGCAGGTATTTCAGAGAATTCCAGTTTGTCACAGCTTCTTCAGTGGCAGCTTCGGGTTTCATGGCTTCAACTTCTTCAAGGTAAAGGGGAAGCATGAGCACGACCTTGTAGTTTTTTGAACGGCAACCCGTATCTGAGCCGCAGGAAACTATTGCGGGATCCGGTGTGACTACAGCAGGTTTCTGGCTTACGGATTCCGGTTTACGGGTAAGGGTTACCGGTTTATTTACAGTCTCTTCTTTCTGGGCAGGAAAAAGAATATGAAGGGTCTGGTCGGCTTTGAGGCCTTCCTTCACTCCGGGATTTTCGGCTATGATATCATTTACTTCCACTCCATATGCTTTGGAGATCATGTAAAGGGTCTGGCCTTTTTTAACTGTGTGGATGTAATATGATTTGCCTTCTTTCTTTTCAACTACTGTCGATCGTATCGCCTTGAGCTGCTCCTGGTAAGTCTGGGCATGCAGGCCCAGGGTTGCTGTGAAGATTGCGAGAAAAATTAAAATTCTGGTCATTACTCAGGCATTGATTTAAAATAGCGAAGTAGCGAGATAGCGAAGTAGCGAAATTAAAATATTAAAAGAAATAAATACTGACTTCTGATAATTTATGAATTAGACAGAAATAGTTTTTCGCTTTTTCGCTATCTCGCTACTTCGCTACTTCGCTACTTATTATTCCCATTCAATCGTTGCCGGCGGTTTGGATGATATATCATACACCACCCTGTTCACTCCTTTAACCTTATTGATGATCTCGTTGCTGATATGCGAAAGAAATTCATGCGGAAGATGAGCCCAGTCGGCAGTCATGCCGTCGGTTGAAGTCACCGCACGCAGAGCCACAACACTCTCATAAGTCCTTTCATCCCCCATCACACCTACACTTTGCACCGGTAAAAGAACTGCAAATGCCTGCCATACCTTATTATAAAGATCAAACTTACGCAATCCTGAAATATAAATATCATCCACATCCTGCAGCAGGCGAATCTTTTCACGGTCCAGGTCGCCGAGGATGCGCACTGCAAGCCCGGGGCCGGGGAAAGGATGACGGTTGATGAACTCAGGCTCCAGCCCAAGTTTCAGCCCTACCTTGCGAACCTCATCCTTGAACAGCGAATTCAATGGTTCTACGATCTTCAGTTTCATGTGTTCGGGCAAACCGCCAACATTATGATGTGACTTGATTGTTGCCGACGGGCCTTTTACCGAGCGTGATTCAATCACATCAGGATAAATGGTACCCTGGGCCAGCCATGAAATACCCTGTATCTTATGCGCCTCCTGGTCAAACACATCGATAAACGTCTTTCCGATGATCTTCCGTTTTTTTTCGGGATCCGATACTCCTTTCAGTGCATCCAGGAACTGGTCAGCGGCGTCCACTCCTATCACATTCAGGTCAAGTCTTTCGTATCGTTCCATCACTTTCCTGAATTCATCCTTGCGGAGCAAGCCGTTGTCAACAAAAATGCAGTATAAATTTTTGTGGATGGCCCTGTTGAGCAGCATGGCCGTCACCGAGGAATCCACACCCCCCGACAACCCGAGGACCACCTTGTCGTTCCCCAGTTTTGCCTGTAGTTCTTTTACTGTTGATTCAACGAACAGCTCCGGAGTCCAGTCCTGTTTACATCCGCAGATATTAACAACAAAATTCTTCAGTAAATGCTGACCTTCGGTAGTATGATAAACTTCGGGATGGAACTGTATCCCGTAAGTTTCCTCACCTTTGATCTTGAAAGCAGCATATTCCACGTCGGTTGTTGAGCCGGTTATTTTAAATGCTGAAGGTGCTTTCAGGATAGTATCTGCATGAGACATCCATACCTGGGTGCCTGTAGCAAGGCCTTTTACCAGCCGGCATGTCTGGTCGATGAACCCGAGGTTTGCCCGGCCATATTCACGTATCTTCGAAGGTGCGACCTCGCCTCCGGATGAATGTACAAGGTACTGGGCGCCGTAGCAGATGCCCAGGACCGGCACCAATCCCCTGATACCGTCAAGGTCGGGAAAAGGAGCGTTGACATCCCTCACCGACGACGGGCTTCCGCTAAGGATCACTCCTTTAAGCCCGGGGAGTTCTTTGGGAAATTTATTGTATGGGTGAATGTCGCAATAAACATTCAACTCCCTTACCCTGCGTGCGATGAGCTGGGTATACTGGGATCCGAAATCGAGAATAAGAATGGTTTCCTGCATAATGCAAAAGTAGCAAGAAATCTGTAAGGATGATAAGACGAAAACTAAAGGAGTTTTACCTTACCAGGCCGGCCTCGTACCTGCATTGGTTGCCAACAGCATCGGTCAGCACCAGGCTGAACGTATTTTTTCCCTTCGGCATATGCTCGTCGATCAGGTAAGTAAGCAAGCCGCTCTTGGCATCGAAATCCATGAGTATCCATTTCCCGTTCATAGTCCCCCTGTATGACTTGATGCCCGACAGGTTGTCGGAAATTTTCACTGTAATGCTTCCCTGCCGGCTTACATTTTTTCCCGGTTTCACGTTGATTGGCCTTATCACCGGAGGTTCGTTATCCACGGCAATACTGTAATCTCCGAATTCACGGACCTGGGTTTTCAGGAAGCCGTTCTCCCACTGACCTCCCTTTGAGGCAAACCTGTGCCCGGGTTCAACTAGAACGATCACAGCCCTGGCAGCCAGGTCTTTGGGAAGGGCAAGCGGTTTTATCGACAAGGTGCAGTTGGTATGCAGGGGAGTATCTTCATTTTGCACCCTGTGAAGCCTTGCATAGGTCCCTGGCACCTGAGCTTCGCTGGAATATTCAAAATCAAGGTCCTCATACAATGCATCATTTGGAATATCAAGAACAATATCTGGCCTTGCAAAATGATTGGCCTCCAGGCAATGCATCATCTGAACTCCCCTCGAAAGATTATTTTCCTGGCGGCGCCCTGCGGGCGGATGGCTTTTCACCCAGAAAACCAGGCGTGAAGTGTTGTTGTAAAGATCCGTAACCGTATAGACGACCTTATGAGCCCTGGTATCGTTGAAATTCACTATGCCCCGGTTCTTTACCCGGCTGTAAATATCATTCTTATTGTTCAGGGCGATGTATGAACGCTGGATTTTACGGTTGCCGTGCATCAGCAAAGGGTAATCGAGCAGGCTGTTCACATAACGTGTATTGGAAAAAGCAAATTTATCAAGGTGGTGTGAATACACCGTTTCGTTGTCAATGCTGAGCGCAACCGAAGGGACACCGTTCTTCATGCCCGAATTATCTGAAAAATCGGTGGTTTCAATCCCGAAAATAATATTGCCAGAGACCTTTACCGTATCTTCAGTCTTCAATGAAAAGCTGCCTCCGCCGCCTGTTACACCAAACAATACAGGTTTATCGGAATAATTCACCATAGCCATGGCATCGAAGGGGTAAATCCTGGCCGCAGTAATCTTTGGCGGGGTATTGTCGGGCACATCAAATCCGAATTCCAGGGGATTGATCACTTCCTGGCTGCCCGACTCCCTGACTTCGAAATGCAGGTGAGGCCCGCCCGAAGCTCCTGAATTACCTGAGTATGCAATTATATCCCCTTTCTTTACTTTTAACAAACCTGCAGGGACCTGAACATCCAGCACGAACGTTTCCTGGTCATACTGCTGCTTTTTGATCCAGGTGCCAATGCCCCCGTTGAATCTCAGCAGGTGCCCGTATACTGTAGTGTATCCGTTGGGATGGGCAATGTACAGGGCCTTGCCGAACCCTGCCTGGTTGATGAAAACCCTGGAGACATAGCCATCGGCGGCAGCTCTTACAGCTTTGCCTACGCTGCCCCCGGTGCGTATATCTATTCCTGAATGGAAATGATTTTTTCTCAACTCCCCAAAAGACCCGGCCAAAGAAATAGGGAAATCCACCGGCGAACGGAAATAATTCTGAGGGTATTTTTCAGCACCCACCGGCACATTGCCAGGGAACAACAACATCCAGGAAAATATTGAAAGAATTATGAGTTTAGCCATTTTTCCATCTTAAAGAGGCGACAAAATTACTTTCTTTGCATGCCCTGTTCCGGCGGAAACCATGATTGTTATCACATGATTTATGAACACATGAACGCGTGCCTTTGTCACCGCAGGGGTCACTATGCTTAACCATGTTCTCCTTACATTAATTTTTGTAATATTTTGATTTTTAGCAAAAAATACATACGTTTGTTAGGCAACTCCAGTCCTCATCCGCAGTCATCTTTATAACAATACAAATCCAGGTCCTATGAAAAAGATCTTTATTTTTTTATTATTCATCTGCTTCGGCTTTTCCACTTCAAGCCTTTATGCGGAAACGGACAGCATCACATGTTATATATACATGTACAACAAAGCCTCGGTAGGCTGCAATTGCTACGTGGGCTATTCAGGCACGGCTCCAAGCTCAGCCATCTATGTCTGGAATTTTGCAGGAGGCGTGATTGTATCAGGTTCAGGACAGGGGCCTTATTATATCCGATGGGATACAGCCGGGTATAAAACCGTCACCGTACACGTCACCTACCAGGGCCAGGACTGCAACACCAGCAGGACCACCCATATCATTCCGGCGCCTTTGGCTTACAATGTTACAGGGGGCGGGAGTTATCCCAATGGAGGCTCAGGAGTCCCTATCGGGTTGAGCGGGTCTCAGCTGAATTACAATTATTACCTCTACAAGGTTGGAAATACATCAAGTGTCGCGAGCATGACAGGCAGCGGGAACGCTCTCAACTTCGGCAACTTTACGGCGGCCGGGACTTACTATTGCATGGGCAAGGTAGACAGCAGCTCATCATCCTGCCTTGTATACATGCACGACAGCGTTACGGTGACCATTTCCGGTTATGTTCCCACACCGTATATCTGCATGGTCACCTACGACACTGCAACCCAGCGCAACAAGGTTGTCTGGAACAAATACCCGGGCCTTCATATCTCGCATTATAATGTGTATAAGCAGACCACCCATGAAGGTTCGTTCATCAAAATCGGGCAGGTCCCGTTCGCATCTTTCAGCACCTTTGTAGATACAACAACCAACCCCATTATGATTGCCCAGAAGTATGAACTCTCGGCGACGGATTCAACAAACAGCGAATCCCTGCTCAGCAGTTACCATAAAACCTGCCACCTTGAGGTGAGCCCGGGTGTGCAGGGGTTCAACCTGATCTGGAACCAATATGAAGGTTTTACTTTCTATACCTACCGGATACACCGGAAACTGAACAACGGTCCATGGGAGCTTACAGATTCCGTTGCCAGCGACCAGGTCTCATATACCGACCCGTATGTGACTTCAGGCCTGATGACATATTATATCGCAGTTACCAGGACATACCCCTGTAATCCGTCACTGAAATCAGGCGAATACGAATCGGTTGTCTCCAATACCATGACGTCTGCCCCGCTTGGAATTGACGAAGTTAATTCGAAAGGGATAGCAGTTTATCCTAACCCTGCCCGCGAAAGGTTAAACCTGCTGTTTCCGGCTTCACAGGGCAACGTGTTAACCTGCATAGGAGTTTATTCCATGGATGGCCGGAAGTTCCTTGAACAATCATCCACCCAGGCCAGGCTGGAAGTTGATATTTCAGCTTTGCCGGCCGGGATGTATTTCGTTCGGGCCGTTTCAAAAGACGGCACAAGAACAGAAAAGTTTGTAAAGGACTGATCAGAGATACTTTAGTATTTTCCCTAGCAGCTGGTCCCTGGTAAAGGGTTTAGCGAGGTAGTCGTCAAATCCCGCCTCCAGCAAATTTAACCGGTTATAACTCAACCCGTAAGCGGTGACAGCGATAATCGGGACTTTCGGGCTTGTTTTTCTGATTTCCCTCATGGCTTGAACACCATCCATTACGGGCATGTTGATATCCATAAGTATCATGCTCACGTCAGGGTTAGCCTCTGCAATTTTAACCGCCTCAAGGCCATTGCCTGCAAATAACAGATCCCTGCTCAGGGTTCTTAACAGGAATGAAAGAAAATACCTGTTAACTTCATCATCCTCGGCAACAAGAATTTTCAACATAGTATGGGCACTATCTCATGTTATCCTTTGGCAAAGTAAAACCATTGCAGTTTTCCTCCATGTAATATTCTGGTCAGGTAAAGGTAGCCGAAAATTTCACAAAGTGTGAGAATATGGTGTTTTATCTCACCGGCAGGAAAGATAACTCACGTGAATATTCCATCATCTGCGTCGTAAAATCTTCGGGATATGCAACCTTTATATCCTTAATTGCATCACCGTTCATTACCTCTTCATAGACCGGGTTGATGAATCCTGCATACGGAGCGATATCCAGCTTTTTATACCGTTCCAGCACTTCCCTGTGCAGATCCTGGTCCACTTTCACTGCATAGGTTTCGATAAGATCCCTGCCCGCCTTGTAATCCCCTTCGGAAGTTATCCTTTGGATCTCTTTCAGGAGCAGACCGAAGAGCGCTCTGAGTGCGTTGTAATCGTTGATCCTGACATACGTCTTGCCACCCTTTGTAAATTTCTCAACTATGTTCTTTTCTTTGCCCTTTTCATATACCCAGTGAGCAATGAGCGAACGGTCACGCATATGAGCCTCCTCAATATCCTTGCCTGGTTTGATGCGGACCAGCTGCGTCAGCAGTCCGTTGCGCATGAATCCATCGTATTCAGCTTCTCCTGCCTTCAGCGATTTTAGCAGTCCCAGCTCCTCCATCTTCGGATCAAGAATATAATAAAGTGCAAAAAGGTCGGCACGTGATTCTTCTATGGAGGAGTGGTAGTTTTTCAGCATATCGTGAGTTACTCCCGGTTTTAGTTGACCCGAAGCATGACCCAGGCATTCGTGCATGTCGGTGGTGAGGCTTGAAGCCGCATAACCATATTCTTTAATCTTCGCAACCTCATCCGGCGAAGCCGCAAATTCTTCAAGAAATCCATTGCCAAGCGAAGCCTGGTGGTAAGCAAAAGTGATGTTATCGATGGTCACCGATTTGGAGCCATGCTCCGAACGTATCCAGTTGGCGTTCGGCAGGTTGATCCCGATAGGCGTAGTGGGGTGGCATTCTCCGCCAAGCTGGGCCATGGTGATGACCCTGGCCGTTACTCCCTTTACTTCAGTTTTCTTGTACTGCGGATCGGTAGGTGAGTTTGACTCAAAATACAAGGCATTATCGCTGATAATCTTCGTCCGTTTGCTTGCTTCAATATCCTTGAAATTCACTACGGATTCCCAACCGGCTTTCATTGCCTGCGGATCTCCATAGGTTTCGATGAACCCATTCACGAAATCCACAAGCGCATCCTGGTCCCTCACCCACAGCACATTGTATTCATCCCATGCCACGAGGCTGCCGGTTTTATAGTAATCAACCAGCTTCTCAACCGAAGCTTTCTGATCAGGCGTTTCAGCGACCTCAGCAGCCTGACAGAGCCAGTAAACTATTTTTTCAATCGCCTGTGAATATAATTTTCCGACCTTCCAGGTAAGTTCCTTTATCTGCCCGTTTTCCTTCACCAGCTTAGAATTCAAACCATATGAAACCCTGGTATCCTTGCCGGTTTTCCTGTCAGATTCTTTAAGCCTGGCATAAAACTCTTCAGCTTCTTTCTGGCTCACACCTTCATAGAAGTTACAGGCTGAAGCCAGCACCATGTCTTGTGAAGGATCAAGTGAAACCCGTTTTGGCGCTACCGACCTGTCAAAAATGATTGCGGCAACCTCTTCGGCCAGCCCGCGGGAACTCTGGCCAATGGCCAGGGGCAGCTTTTCAGGGGAAACGGATTCTACTGCAGTTATAAAGAATTCTTTTGAAAATCCGGGCTGCGTCTTATCAGTAGAATAATGATGGTGAAGCCCGTTATTGAACCACAATTCTTTGAGGTATATCAAAAAATTATTAAAGTCTTCGGATGTACGGTCTCCCCGGAACCCATCATATACCGCCTCGCAAGTGTGGCGGACCAGGAGGTTGTATTTACAGTTCTGGTCATAAATAATGTCCCTGCCGCATAGGGCAGCCTGGCTTAGGTAAAAGATCAGCTTCTTCTGTTCCAGACTGAGGCTTTCAAAACCGGGGACCTGGTATCTGAGTATTTTCGAATCGCCAAACTGCTCGGTGAGAAATTTGAATTTTTCACTTTTCCGATTTTCCTCATTTTGCTGTTGTCCGCAGGACATCAGTCTGTCTGCAATGCTCATGACCGCATGATTATTAAGATTTTCATATGAACTGTAAATATTTTATCTTTGGAAGAGAGAATGCAAAAATACGCTTTCTGTAATGAAGAAACTCATCCTGCCAATTATTCTGATACTCATAGCGCTGGCAATCACTGTCTTGACCATTCCCAGGCTAAGGACTATCATTTTAAGCCCGTTTCTGAGAACCACTGCCATCTCGTCCCCGGATCAGGGTGCAGGCAGCAACACATCGCTGGCCGATAATGGCACCCCGGTGCAGAGCCGGTCAAAGGGGTTTACCGAACCGGGGATAGAAAGGATCAAATCGGATCTTATCGGAAAAAAAATACCGGGATGGAATTTTGACAGAATCACCGAATTCAGCAAGGCGTCGATAAGCAGTATAGCCCGCACCGATCAACGGATAGACTTCAGGCTCGACCTGCATATGCTGCCGTACAATTCAGGAAAAGATGAATATTACGATGCCCAGCTTTTTGCTACTTACCTTGCAGGGGATGATGACTGGCAGCTCAGTAATGTTGAAGAGATCTATCTTTCGTATGAGGTAACGATCCCGCCCGGCCGCTGGGTTACAATCAACGGGATAGAAGGCTGCAGCATGCAGCCGGATAAAAAAAACAATCTTGAGTGGACAAGTAAAAAATGGGATTATGATATTCTAAGCGGCCCCGGGATTGACGAGGTTACCTTGCCGCCGGCATCCACCTATGATGTAAAAGCAAAGGCAAAGCACCCGGTGAAGATGAAGCTTACTTTCAAGCCTGCCGAATGATTCTATCAGAATTTTCCGAACTTCAGCCCGAGTTTAATATTGAACTGGTTGATCAGCCCGTCGGAAGCATACCTGATGTCAGGATCAGGCGCCCAGCGATAGCTTACAGTAAGACCAAGCCTGAACATCTTTGAAAGGTTCAGTTCTGCTTTAACACCGGGTTCAATAACGAAGAAAGCTGTACCGTAGGTATTATGATGATAGAAGGTGCTGCCCGAGGTGCCGGGAGTCGAATGCTTTGCGTAATCCCAGTAGAGATAACCCATCCCTATCATCAAAGGGAATGAAACATGTACCATGGAGCGTGGAAACAAGGTGTATTCCAGCAATGCACCACCGAACCCTCCCTTGAGGTATTTGTAATCCTTGGTCTGCTGACCTGTTGAATCGGTAGTCGTATGATGAAAGCTTAACCCCTGGGGGTTCCCGATAAAACTTCCTGTCATGCCGACAGACCAGTTGTGGTTCAGGATCATTCCCATGCTGATCTCGGGCAGGAAAACATTATGATGACCGAATTTGGTATACCCGGCATCAAATTGTATAAAATAGCCGAAAGGGATTTTACAGCCTTTATGACCGGAGCCGAACACTGTATTGATCTTGTATGAGGATGTGGAATCCTTGCTGGTCGCCTGCTCCTGGGAAAACGCCGTGAAGGAGCAAACAAGGCAAATCATGATTATCAGTTTCGTTTTCATTTTTATGCGTTTGTGAAATCAAAACTCTCATATTGTACGAAAATTATATTTTTAATTTAATGATATAAAAAATTTATACCTCCGGGCGTTTCCCAAACTATTTCCTTATACAGGCTTTACAATTTTCGGTACTAAAATGCGTTTTTAACAACTCTTATAACTACTTTTGCAAATTATTAACCAGGAATAAAGAATTTAAAGATGCTACTCAATCCATTATATATCAATATATCTAACCCAAACAACAATGAAACTATCATCTTTAAAAGCATTGATTATATTACCGGCAGTCCTGGTTATCTTTTCCTGCCATCACGTCGCTGACCTTTCAGTACCGCCTCCCCGACCACCCCTGCCTGGTCCGGAATTTAAATGTTCGTTAGATACTGTCTATTTCAGGAACTCGGTATTGCCTGTGATCCTTTCAGGCTGTGCCAAGACAGGCTGCCATGATGAAGCAACGCATAAGTCGAACAAGGTTCTCGACAATTATGCCGGCATCATAAAACTGGTAAAACCATTTGACCCGCAAAACAGTGAGCTGTACAAGGTTCTTTTTGCCGGTTCCCAGCAAAGAATGCCTCCCAGCACTCCGTTTAACATGAGCCAGAAAAGTATAATCTACTGGTGGATTGCACAGGGTGCATTCAATAACAAATGTGATTCGGCCGGGTGTGACTCTTCAAGTGTAACCTACAATACATCCATAAATCCGATTGTTGCAAACTGGTGCGTAGGCTGTCATGGGGGATCAAGTCCTGCTTATAGCCTAAGCTTGCAAACATACAGCGATGTGGTTGCATGTGCAAACAGTAACAGGCTGATGGGGGCCCTCAGGCATGAGACCGGATTTTACCCCATGCCAAAGGGTGGAGAATTCCTTTCACCCTGCGAAATCAACTTGTTTCAGATTTGGATTAACCTTGGCAAACCTCAATAAAAACCAAAATATAAGATGAAGAAAATCATTAAAGGTGTTTTTATCCTGTCATCTCTGGCATTGTTATTAAGTGCATGCTATAATGATAACGAATATGACCTGTATCCTTTCCCTACCGCACCTTGTGACAGTTCCAATGTCACTTACTCGGGAACCATTGCACCCATTATGGCGGCGAACTGCAATGTATGCCATTCAACGGCACTTGCATCAGCCGGGGTGATTACCGACACGCCGCAGGACCTTGCCGCAGCTGCCACTAACAGCGGGCTATGGGAAGCTGTCAGCTGGGCGCCAGGGTGGAAACCCATGCCTAAGCAAGCCAGCCAGTTATCGCCATGCGATCTGGGTAAAATTAAAAAATGGATAAATATGGGGTCTCCCAACAACTAAAAAAATTACATGAAAACCAAAATACAATTAGTCGCTTTTATGATCCTTGCATTGACAGCTTTTACTGCCAATGCCCAGGATGACATGATGAATCTTCTTAACAAGGAAGCAGCACCGGTAATCGACTATACCTCGGCCACCTTCAAAGCCACCAGGGTTGTTGTCGGGCATTCCTGCGAGAATCCCGGGACGGGAGACCTCCTTTTTATTTTTTCGCATCATTTCGGAGCATTGAATACAGGTTATGAGAACCTCTTCGGTTTAAAGCAGGCGCAGGTACGTTTAGGGCTTGAGTATGGGGTAACGAAATGGCTGGGCCTGGGGGTCGGGTTGAACACCCTTCAGAACACCTGGGACGGCTTTCTGAAGTTCAAGGTACTGAGGCAGAGCAAAGGAGCAAAAAGGATGCCTTTCACACTAACCATCTTAGGGAGCACTGCTATTTACACGACCAAATGGTCCGATCCAAGCCGTAAAAATTATTTCACTTCGAGGATGTCGTATGCCTCACAGGTGATACTGGCAAGAAAATTCGGCCAAAGGTTTTCACTGCAGATCATGCCTACCTACGTGCATGTTAATCTCGTAACCGGTCCCGAAGACCATAATAACGTTTTCTCGCTTGGAGCAGGGGCTCGTTTCAAGATCAGCCAGCGTGTAGCCATCAATGCAGAATACTACTACCTTTTCCCGCACCAGATCAAGTCAATCCCCGCCACAAGCGCATTATCGGTGGGAGTTGACATAGAAACCGGCGGACATGTATTCCAGATATTCCTCACCAATGCAAATGGAGAAAACACCGAAAGCCTCGTTACGCAAACAACCGGGAAATGGCAGAACGGGGAGATTTTCCTTGGATTCAATATCTCCAGGATATTTACCGTTATTAAACCAAAGGAATTCAGAAAAAAACAATAAACATGAAAAACTGGGTTAAAATTGCTTTATCACTGCTGGCACTTGGTTTCATTACCGGGATCGTTGTAGCCTATTTTCTTTATAACAAGCCACATCCTGATTATGAAAAGATTGATGCTGCCTATACCCTTGCTGCAGCTGATCTGTATAAAGAGTTTACCGCCGATAAAAACAAGGCCGGGGCAAAATACAACGGTAAGGTTGTTGCAGTAACAGGCAAACTGACCAAAGTTGAAGTTAAAGATTCCCTCACCACCTGCGTTTTTGTGTTTGAACAGGGGATGTTCGGGGACCAGGGAGTGCGATGCACCATGCTAACAGCATACAGGGCGGAGGCAGGAAAACTTCAACCCGGCGCTGATTTAAAGTTAAAAGGGTATTGCACGGGGTTTAACGATACCGATATAATACTTGATAAATCTTCAATTGTAAAATAGCAAATCAATAGAAACCATGAAGAACCTGATCATTTTAGTTTTTTGCCTGGCTGCAGTTTCATTCTCAGCAAATGCCCAGAAATTTATAACCAAGACAGGACATATAAAATTCTTTTCCGAAAGCCCGCTTGAGAAGATCGAAGCTCACAATCACCAGGTAAATGCTGCCCTTGATGCAGCAACAGGTGATTTTGTATTCAAGGTGCTGGAGAAATCTTTCGAGTTCGACAAAGCCCTGATGCAGGAACATTTCAACGAGAATTACGTTGAGTCCGATAAATATCCGAATGCCCTCTTTTCAGGCAAAATAACCAATATCAAAGATGTGAATATTGCGAAGGACGGGGTTTACGAAGTAAATGTGGAAGGAAAACTAACACTTCACGGAGTAACACAACCTGTCAAACAAAAAGGCAGCATAGAAGTCAAGGGAGGCAAACTTATTGGGAATTCGAAATTCAGCATACTGCTTTCAGATTACAATATTAAAATCCCCGGAGCCGTTGCAAACAACATCTCCAAAACTGTAGAGATTACCATCGAGATCAGCCTTGAAAAATTAATGTAGCCCATGGAAGATTACGAAAAAATATTTGAGAACAACAGAGCCTGGGTAAAAAGCAAACTGGCTGCTGATGAGCATTTTTTCGAGAAGCTTGCAAGGGAACAGAACCCTGAGTATCTCTATATTGGATGTTCTGACAGCCGGGTCCCGGCCAATGTGATCATGGGTCTTGATGAAGGCGAGGTGTTTGTACACCGCAACATTGCAAACCTGGTGGTCTCAACCGACAGCAACATCAATGCAGTGATACAATATGCCGTTGAGCATCTTGAAGTGAAGCACATCATTGTTTGCGGACATTACGGCTGCGGAGGGGTGAAAGCCGCACTGCATCCCACCGATATGGGGCAGCTGAACAGCTGGCTGCAAACCCTGCGTGATGTTTACCGCTTAAACCAGAAAGAACTTGACCTGATAAAGGATCCTCATAAAAAGTTTGACCGCCTTGTAGAACTCAATGTCATCGAACAATGCGTTAACATCATCAAGATCGACCATGTGCAGCGCAGGTGGTACAAGACCGGGTTCCCAAAAATCCATGCATGGGTCTATGACCTGCATAACGGACTGCTTAAAGAACTGGATGTGAACCTGGGCGCATATTTCCAGGGTTTCAGGAGCATCTACGATCTCAAATTCACAGATGAATAGCATATTCTGACATTAAAAAAAGGCAGAGTCTCAAACGGCCCTGCCTTGTTTTATACCAGTTCACCCGGCTTCAATTGTCAGTGCTTCTTCTTTTTTCCAGGTTTCACGACTGCTTTTCCCGGTTCGAATTTGCCTTTACCCGGGAACACCTGCCTGAAGAGAGTTGGTGTAACACCACCGAATACCGCAGGATTCATCGAAGATTTAACGAAATAACGCTTTGCCTCTTCACTGGCTGAGCCCTGCAGTTCCAAGGCAGTAAAATTCGATCCCTCAATCTTCAGTGTGAACGGGAAAGTGAGGGGGATGTCTTTTTCATCGGCGAACTCTCCATTGAACAGGTTGGCCAGGGATCCGATATAATTCACAACAGCAGCCGAATCGGCAGGCTTATCACCCATCATCCATTTGTTATCCTGTTTAAGGAGGATGAAGGAAGAGTCGCCCGGACAGGTGAAGGTGAGTTTGTTCACCTGGGCCCTGTTAAACCTGCATAGTATCCTGTTCCTGTATGCCGATGCCTCGTCGCC
>CAIJYT010000269.1 GCA_903824935.1 uncultured Bacteroidales bacterium
CTCAAAACCAGCACGACCTGCCCGTTCAGGATGTCATCTGCCGAAGGCGAGTATACTGGATGCAATACATGGCTGTCGTTGAATGTCCCGCTACCTCTGCTGGTCCATAATAACTCTTTAAAATTGACTGCGGATGAGGTGCTGAGCAAATATGAGGCGCCCCCGCAGACAAGGCCGTTATTCCCTGCATCAAGCCTGGGTTTTACATTATAAACCAGGCTCAGTTCCGAGCTGTCGTCATGACAGGGAGAAATACCATGTGCAACAAGAGTTAATCGAACCAGGCCCGTATCGCCTGCTGCAGGATAATATACCGGGTCGAGAACTCCCGCATCGGAGAAAGTCCCCTGCCCGCTTGCCGACCAATGCAGGCTGCTGTAATTCACTGCCGACGCTCCTTTGACCGTGAAAGGAGATCCTTCGCAAAGGGTATCACCCTGGCCTGCATTTACCGTTACGGGCTGGTTCACTGTGAGAAGGAAAGGGGGTGAAGGCGATCCCGGGCCGCATCCGTTTTCGGTGTAAACGCTGAATGTTCCCGAGGATGTACCTGGGGGTATGTCAACAATAATTGCATTGGACCCAAGACCTGTTTCGACGATTATTCCCGGCGGTATGCTCCAGATATAATTATCAGCACCGGGGACCGGGGCAATGCTGTACCTGACGCCATAGGTACTGCTGCATATAGGCGAAGGCCCGCTGATTGGCCCTGCCGGCCCGGGAGTACCTGTAACATTTACATCCATAGTGCCTGGGATCCCCGGTATACATCCGTTCTGGTCAGTGAAGGTAACACTGACTGTATTATTGCCCAGGGCAATCCAGTTTATAAAAACCGAGCTGGTACCCTGGCCAGATATAACCTGGCCCCCTGGGCTCACAACCCAATGGTAATTAAGCATTCCCTGCTGGGTGTTATAATTATGTAAACCTGAATTCTCACACACATAGGCAGGACCATTGACTTCGGGGAACACCACCGGTTTGATCGTCGCTACTACCGGCGTGCGTGACGGGCTGTAGCAGACACCCGACGTATCTCTGGCCTGGACGTAATAGGTCTTTGTTGCGTAAAGGTAAGGAGTAAGGAAGCTTGTGTTACCACTGAGCAAAAGAGTGCCCCCGCTAATGCTGTCGTACCAGTCGGCAGTAGCGCCTGCCAGGACTACCGCACGTAAAAAAACTTCCCCCGGGCCGCAACGACTTGAGTCAATCCCGACGGCGTTCGGGATCCCCGTATGAAATACCGCGGTGAACAAAGCTGAACTTGTGCTGCTGTACCACCAGGTGTTGATCATTTTATCGTGGCAGTCGGCCTGGTTATAACCCCAGGGATGGCAGCCCGGGTAGCCGGGCATTGATCCGGGAGTGCAGCCGCTGAGGTTCACCGACTGGGGAGCAACAGGACAAAGTCCCGAGATTACAAGCTGCGAATCGTCCCAGTAAGTATCAGGGACCATGGTGGAGCTGCCTGCAGGCCTTATAAGAGAAATAACGTAACCATCGGGGTTCCTTTCCTGGTCCCAGATAGGCAGGTTGGTAAGCCCGTTCACGTAATTGAGGGTCACAGTGACCATCGTAAGATCAGGCACCTGGTTTCCCTGTCCGTCGAGTCCGTTCCAGGGTATAGTATTGGTTCCTGCCGTAACGGGGACATAGAAATCAACAGTGGTTGCGGGCGCCCCGTATGGCAGGGAGATGGTTACTTCAAGGGTTCCCGCCTTGTTAACGTTTACCACGATCTGTTTCTCGGGACTGCATGGAGGAAACGCAGGATCTTCTATCATATAAGGTGAACCCGTGATCTGCCCGTAGGCTCCGTTGGGATAGACGGTGATGTCGGGGTCATTAAGAAAGACCTTGTACCTGGCAATTGCCGGAAAGGTAGTATAGGTATTCAGGTTGACCGATCTTCGGTCGTTGATAAAATTCCCTGTATTGAAGCATCCCCAGGGGTTGCAAAAAATGGTAACGGCTCCCACATGCGCATCGCTGAATGCCAGTTTGGTAACTATCCCGTCATCAGAATACACAAAAAACTTCCCGTTGAATGGCTGAAAAACAACATTGCCAAGGTCGGCATAGAGCTGCCATGACGAGGACCATACCCTTCCGTTAAGAGTATCGGATGGCAGAGCCGGGATATGCGACCCGGTAACCACCTGGAAATCCCAGAGATTTATCGTCAGATCTGAATAGAGAAAAGAAAACTCAAAATAATAATCACCGGTATCGGCCGCATTTACTATCCTGTACGACAAAGGCGAATAACCGCTGGCCAGGGGGAAAGGGCCCTGCACCGCCTGTTTGTAATACCTTATATACCCCGTTTGGCCGGCAGCATAGGGGCATGTTCCTGTCATCACGATAGAGCCGTCGGGTTTCCTGAGGTTATAAGTAATGCCTGAATAAGGAGTCTCCAGTCCGAAAAGAATAGTCTCGCCGGCATTCTGGATATGAATATTCAGCCTGTAATTCGAGGCACAGTTGACCTTTGCGAAATTGGTATAGGCACTCCCTGAGTTATAAATGTATAATCCTGCAGCTGACACATTGGAGTCGGGCATTAATTGTTTAATGCCTTCAGAAAATACATCCACACCCGGGAACAGTAAAAGAAAAAATAAAAGTATTAGTAACTGAGACCTTGACATAGAAGGTTTACTAAGTTATAACAGCAGAAAAACAAAGATAAGGAATTTGAATGCTGTTTATATTCAGTTCCCATATACTCACCTGATAGGTTTCCGTCTTCACTTGCTCCCACCGTAACTGTTTATGTTATATCCCGGAATTGTGCCGGCTTTGGATAATACCTTTTCTGTTGCATTCTGAAAATAATTTCATAAAAAACACCCAGGCAGTACCCGGTATGTAACCACAGGGAACCTATGGCCACTTCCAACAAGTGTGACAATAAATATCGATGCAAATACAAATTCTATCACCGTTGATTTTTCAGTTTTCTATCATCTGCGGATGAGGACGTCCGAAAACGCCATCCTTGCGAACCTTGCAAGGCCAATAGCAGCTAAACCCCAGCCAGGATACCCTAGGATTAAAACGGCATCCATTATATCACTTTTTATCTTTTGGAGGATTAATAAGAAAATAAAGCACGAAAATGAATTACAAGCTTCTGGTTAAAACAATAAGTCAAACCCATTACAATCTACAGAAAAGTGCAACAAAGGCAATCAATCTAGCTCTCACGATCAGAAATTGGCTGATCGGGTACTATATAGTTGAGTTCGAGCAGCAGGGAGAAGATAGGGCAGCTTATGGTGCTGAATTGATTAACAGACTTGCGGAATCTTTGAACCAGGATTCTATGTCTTACCGGAATTTAAATCTGTTTCGGCAGTTCTACATTGCATATGATCAAATTTCGCCAACAATTTCTGCCAAATTAAAACTCCTGGGATTAGACCTATCACAAAACATAATCCCCCTAACTGAAAAAGCATTATTGTCTGATAATCTAAATGTTGAAATTCTGCAGACACCGTCTGCAGAATTAAGTTATAAAAGCATGGATATAGTCGATGAAAATTTGATCATCAGGCTTTCATTTTCGCATTTCTCTCTGCTTATTCAAATAAACGACATCATTAAGCGCCGGTTTTATGAGAACGAATGCATTAAAGGCAACTGGAGTGTCAGGGAATTGAAACGCCAGATCAACAGTTTGTATTTCGAGCGAAGCGGAATGAGCCGGAATTTTGAGAAATTACATCAGATAGTGCAGGGCAAATCCGAGAAGATACAAGTCCACGACATCATTAAATCTCCTTTCACCTTCGAATTTTTAGGATTAAAATCCAGTGAAGTGGTATATGAGAATGATTTAGAAAAAGCCCTGATTGACCACCTCTCTGAATTTCTTCTGGAACTTGGTAATGGATTCTGTTTTGAGGCTAAACAAAAACGCATTACAATTGGAGATGAATACTTTTTCATCGACCTCGTATTTTATCATCGTATCCTCAAATGCCATGTCCTGGTTGAACTTAAGACCAATGAAGTCAAACATGAACATATCGGTCAGTTAAAAGCATACATTAACTATTATAAGAGAGAAATAATGCCCGGTGATGACAATCCTCCGGTTGGGATTCTACTGATGACGGCAAGAAATAAGGCATTGGTGGAATATACCATGGCCGACAGCGACCTCTCACTTTTTGTAAGCAAGTATATACTTGAACTTCCCAGGAAAGAAGAGTTCCAACGTTTTATCAACGAAGAACTCAGGAAATTTTAGTAAGTTTCCTTCCCGCTCCCCCACAGCTCCAACGATCTTTTCTTCGCCTACCCGCACTTCGAGTACCCGCAGCTCTTGCAAACCAGGCAGCCTTCCTGGTAAACGAGGCCTTCGGTGTCGCTGCACTTGGGGCAGGCTCCGGCAACGGCATGGGTGCCGTCGGGGATGAATTTCTTGAGGGCGCGTTCAACTCCGTTTTTCCAGGTGTTGATTGAATCGACCTCGAAATGGAGTTTAGAGATGATGTTGACCACAAAAGGCAGTGGCATCCCGTGACGCAAAATACCGGAGATGAGCTTGGCATAGTTCCAGTATTCCTTGTTGAATGAACGGGATAGCGCTTCAATGGTGATCTTATAACCCTGGCGGTCTTCAAACTGGAAGTCGTACCTTGATGTCATACCGTCGGGACGGGTCTTGACGATCCATCCTTTCTGCACCCATTGCGGGATCCAGAAGTCTTCGGCGTGACCGGTGAACACTTCGTAAGGGCGGCCGTTGTATAAACCTACCACGGCAATCCATTTTTCATATTCGTTCTGGAAACGTATGATATCAGCTTCAAGCCGCTCGGGACGATGAGGGGCCTTGGTTTCCTGGAAATCGGTTATCTCCTCTTTCTTTTCTTTTGTTTCGTTATTCACCAGAACACCCGAACGGGATCCATCACGGTACACAGTCATGCCTTTGCAACCTGCTTTCCATGCATTTTCATAAATGCTGCCTATCATCTCTTCTTTAGCGTCGGCAGGAACATTTACTGTAACACTGATGGAATGGTCGACCCATTTCTGAACGGCTCCCTGCATCTTGACTTTGGCAACCCAGTCAACATCGTTGGCGGTGGCGCGGAAGAAGGGAGATTTTTTAATCATCTCTCTCAGGTCCTTCTCTTCCATGCGTGAAACTTCATCAACATTATAACCTTTTATCTCAAGCCAGGTTACGAATTTATGATGGAACACGTTGAACTCTTCCCAGGTATCCCCTACTTCGTCCTTGAAAGTGATCTTTACATTCTTGTCGTTGGGGTTCACCTTGCGGCGGCGTTTGTATGAAACTGCAAACACCGGCTCCAGGCCCGAAGTGGTCTGGGTAAGAATGCTTACCGAACCTGTAGGGGCAATCGTTAGCATGGCAACATTACGTCTTCCGTATTCGGCCATGTCGTCGTAAACATCGGGAGCCGATTCTTTAAGCCTGAGAATAAATGGATTGTTCTTTTCCCTGTCGGTATCATAGATAGGGAAAGGTCCGCGTTCTTTGGCCATAGTCACCGATGAGCGATATGCTTCGATAGCCAGGAGTTTATGGACCTCCACCGAAAAATCTGTCGCTTCATCTGACCCGTAGCGTGTTCCAAGAGCTGCAAGCATATCACCTTCGGCTGTGATGCCGAAACCGGTTCTGCGGCCCTGTATAGCTTTCTTTTTAATGTTCAGCCACATCGCACGTTCCCTTGATTTGAGCTCTTCCGGCTCGGGATCTGCCTCTATCTTATCAAGGATCTTGTCGACCTTCTCAAGTTCAAGGTCGATGATGTCGTCCATGATCCTCTGTGCTTTGTGAACATGATCTATGAACAGTTCCGAATTAAAGCTGGCATCGGTGGTAAAAGGATTATCCACATAATTATATAAATTGATGGCCAGCAAACGGCAGCTGTCGTAAGTGCAAAGGGGTATCTCTCCGCAGGGATTGGTGCTTACGGTTTTAAAACCCAGGTCTGCATAACAATCGGGTATGGATTCGCGGATAATGGTATCCCAGAACAGGATTCCCGGTTCTGCGGATTTCCATGCGTTGTGTACTATCTTTGACCAGAGGTCCATAGCCTGTATCTTGCGAACCACCTTAGGGTGCTTCGAATCGACAGGGAACTGCTGGGTAAACTCACCGTTTTCAATCACGGCCTGCATGAAATCATCGGTGATCTTGACCGAGATGTTGGCGCCTGTAACTTTTCCTGCCTCAAGTTTTGCATCGATGAAATGCTCGGCATCGGGATGCTTGATAGAGATGCTCAGCATAAGGGCTCCCCGCCTTCCTTCCTGGGCCACTTCACGGGTGGAGTTGGAATAACGTTCCATGAACGGGACTATGCCGGTTGATGTCAAAGCGGAATTCTTGACAACAGAATGCTTAGGGCGGATGTGGGAAAGGTCGTGACCGACTCCTCCCCTGCGCTTCATCAGCTGAACCTGCTCTTCATCAACTTTCATAATGCCGCCGTAACTGTCGCTGTCGCCTTCGTTACCTATCACGAAACAATTCGAGAGGGAACCAATCTGAAAATTATTTCCTATCCCTGCCATCGGGCTTCCCTGGGGAACGATGTACTTGAAATCCCTGATGAGATCGAAAAGTTCTTGCTCACTAAGGGGATTCGGATATTTCTTTTCAATACGGGCTATCTCACTCGCGATACGCCAATGCATGTCATCCGGGGTAAGCTCAAGCAGCTGGCTGTCGGAATTTTTAAGGGCATATTTGTTAACCCAGACATTCGCTGCCAGGCTGTCGCCATGAAAATAAACCGCAGACTTCTCTATGGCTTCATTATGAGAATATTTTTTGGGGTGGTCTGACTTTTTCACTTCCGACTCCTCTTTTTTCTTTTCCTCTGTTTTTCTATTCATCTCCAAATCATCCATCGAAATTTTGGGGCGTATCCTTTTCGACAATACCTCGGTATAATGCGATGCTTTCTGATCCTGATCTGATTTGACGATGGGGGTAACTTCCATGCTCAAACAGGTTTAAACGTTTATACTATTTTTACAATAAATTGTCCCTCTGGAAGATAAACTTTTACTTGGGGCGCTAATTCGAAGGGGCAATATACAACGAAGTCGTTGGGCCTGCCAATATAGTTATTAACAGAAAAAGGGGTGAAGAAGTTAAATGTCTGGAATCAACACAATTAGAATTTAATAATTCATAACATACTGATTCATTGTTCGTTACGATGCCATAAAAGTTTCTTCCCGAAACCCAGGCGATTATCAGTCATTTTCATAATTTCAGGCTCAAGACCCCATAGATGGAGATGAGCCAGCAGTGCGACAGGGAAGGCTTTCAGGTATGCCGATTTCGCTGTTTTCAACTCATTCCCGATGAGCTTCCTCATAAACCCCGCAAATTGCAGGCCTCTGATCTTACCCACCATACTTGTTTCGACAGCTATCGCGCCTGCCGCGTAATAGTTACCCGATTCAACCACGTCGGCTATATGTTTCGTATCATGGTCTGATGTAAACACGAACAGATTCAGGTCTTCCAGGTAAATATAATAGCAGGTGGCGCACCAAGGGCGGTTATCACGGGTCACGGCAAGTGTAAAGATATGATGCTCGCCGATAAAAGTAAGTATGCGGCTTTCTATTGCTTGTTTCATCAGAAGTCAAGGCTAAGTGAAAAATAAAATACCGGGGGCTGTATCCTTCCGTCCTCAACTCCCCAGGCAAGGTCACCCCTCAAAAAATAACCCAGCAGCCTGGTACGAAGTCCGAATCCGAATCCCTCGACGAGGGGATCCTTCTGTGATTCCACTTTTATGAACAGGGGTTTCCTGTATATATAGTTAGTGAAAAGCTGGTTGTCTGCCGACCAGGGTGTCGTCCCTGTCCAGGCAGTCCCTACATCCCCAAAAGCCACCACCTGGAAATTATTAAGGAAGTCGGCGCGTATAGGCCTGTTGAAAAAGTACCTGAAGACGGGCAGCCTGAGTTCAGAATTAAAAACAAAGAAGCTGTTCCCGTTACGGATATTCTGGTTGAAGCCCCTCATATTGGTGGCCAGGGTCTGGAACACGTAGTTCTGATTCTGAGCCAGAGGTGTGTTAACATTGAAACTTGGGAACAGCCAGTTATCCTCTCCCCCCAGGTAATAGATAAGCTTGCCGCTGCCAAAGGAAGTGCTTGCAGCAAAACGGTTGGCCCAGATCAGGGTACGGTGTATCTTCTGGTAATTGCGGAAGTCAAAACCCAGCACATAACATTGTATTCCCTTGTCCTGGGCCAGCTGGTAGGCTTCGCCGAACACCTTATACCTGGTACCCTGGTAAAGGTTGAGGCCAAGGCTGCGGGTATTGTCATAGGTAAGTTCACCTTTCAGGCTCAGCCAGAGTTTATTGAGATCGGGCATTGCAAGGTTCGCCAGGTCGGTCGAAAGGTAAACACCTCGGTCGTACCTGGCTGTCACCGTTCCCTTGATGTTCAGGACCGGGGTGAAAGGATACGTCATCACATAATACAGCTCGTTGATGCGGTGCCTGATGATGGAATAATCGGTGGCTTCTTCCATCGACTGCCGGTGGAATATGATCTGGTGGTCAAGCCGCTTTTTAATGATAGAATAACTCAGCATATACTCATTGTTGACCAGGTTGAAGTTTAGCCTCACTCCGCCGGTGATCCTGTGGTCCTCCATGAGATCGGTTATACCCACCATGAATAGGGCATTGAAACCGGGGTTAATATATATAGGAGAGCTGGAATTGGAAAAAGGCTGGTATGCCCAGTTGAGGTATGTAAAATCGATCTGGGTAACCATCTGGTCTATGGAGTATTCCACGTTATAGTTCAGCTGCTTTGCATTTTTGTACCTGTTCAGGCTGTCTTTTTTAGGAGCCGGCTGCCGGCCGATGATCCCTTTTTTCGAAGTATCGGCCATAGCCATCACCATCTCCCTCAACTGCTTCCTGCTTAAAGAGTCGGTTCCCTGTAATTTGTGCTGGGGCGGGGGTGTGACTTTGACGGTCGAAAACCTTGAATGTGCTGGCCCCGGGGGAGTACCCTGCTTAAGCAGTTTCATGATGGTGTCGTTCAGGCTGGCATTGACCTTAGGTTCAGGCGGCTTCGGGGTTTCCTTCTTCCTGTAAAATGCAGGTGTAAGGCTTAGCGGTTCAAGGAATTTCGGCTTCACCAGCTCGCGTACATACATCTTGTAGTTTTTGTTCCTGAAGACCACTTCGCCGTACTTGCCTCCCGGGCCCGACACATCCGATTCCAGGATATTCCTCGAATAATTTGTTACAGGGTAGGATGTGGTGTAATACCTGTAATGGGTCGTGGTATCGATAAAAGAGACAGCGCTGTCGTACCTGGCCAGGAATCGGTTATACACCCCGTTCTGGTTGCTCAGGAAGGTGTAGAAATTTCCCATATAGGTGTTGGGCTGCACCTCATCGACATCGGGAGTATTGGTGATCCTTCTCAGCAAGGGGGAATGTCCTTTGTAATCCAGCACAAAAATGTCGTTGTTGTATTTGATCCTGCTGATGTCGACCAGGGGATCGAACCTGAGGGTATCAGTTGGCCGGTTCGATGAGAAGATAATCTTCTTCGAACCTTCAATGAACCTGGGGTTCAGGTCATTGTATATATCTTTTGTAAGCTGCTCATGCGACCCTGCTGCGATATTGTACACATAGATATCCGACTGCCCTTTCTGAACCGCCGACATCAGCAAAAGGTTGCCGTCACCAGAATACGACATGTCGAGCACCTTGTCAAACTCATAAAGTACGACATGGTCGCGGTTCTTATCCACCGTATTATAAAAATAAAGGTAATCCTCACCCTTCCTTTCGGTAAGTATGGCAAGGATCTTATTGTTTGGATGCCAGGCCAGTATGGGATAGGTGAGGTCGGGCTTTTCGGCCAGCCGGTAACCCCCGCGGTAAATCCGTTTCTTTTTCCCGGTTTCGAGGTCGATCAGGAAGATCTTGTAAATGCCGAGGTTCCAGGTACAGTACGCTGCCTTATCCCCGTCGGGGCTTATCTTCAGCTGGCGGTAAACCCTGTCGGGCTTGTTCTTTTTGTTGAGAGGATCTCCGGGAGGGTTATCCCTTTCGGCGGTCTGCCTGGAATAGAGACCTTTATAATACTGCGACCATTGCTCGACGACAGTATTATAAGGCACGCCGATGACATTCTGAAAGCCTTTCTCGATACTCCGAGTAAGTCGCGTCATGTAAACGATGTTGGGGATGGAGGCATCGCCGTAATTCATGGCAATATAATGCCAGATCGAATGACCTGCATAGGCTGCATCTATCCCGGTAAGGCTGTTTATCTTGATGTGCTTTTTGTTGAGCACCGCATCCATCACGAGGTTGTCGAGCTCCGAATCCCAGGGCCTGGAAATATAGGAGATGAGCCCGTTCATGTACCAGTCGGGCATGGTGAATAGGGCATTATTCTTGATTTGTGCGCCTATGCCTGTGCCATACATCATCTGGTTGAGAAGCACCTGGGTGATGCCGGCCCTGATCTGGCGGCCAAAATGGCTGTAATCCCCGTCGAAATAAATCAGCACCTTGCCGCCGATGATGCGCGTAACCCCTCCGGTATTGTATGAATCCCATTCCCCGTAGATCCCTATATTGCTTTGCTTGAGGTCGCTCAGGTTGTTGAAGATGATGAACTGTATCTTCTGTTCGAGCACCGACTGCAGGTCCATCTCGATCTCCTTGATATGCTTGTCGGTATACTCTGCGCAGTATTGGGCAAGCTCTTTGCCGTTGAGGTAATAATAGGTATCGAATTTCTCGAATTTGAAATACAGCCAGAGGAAATCATTATACTGTACCCGCGATTTGCCAAAGTCCAATTGTGAACCACTGTAAAACTGTGAGTAGGAAGGAATGCCGTGCGAAAGGGCCAAAATAATACTGCATCCCACCAGGAGGCGCCAAAATAATCCCTCACGAGTTGCAGTTGCAGCAGGCATAGCAGGTCATCAGAAAAGTAATCGGGTCGCTAAGTTACGATTATTTTATATGCAGGGTGCACTGCCTCCTATTTCCTATCTTTGCTGTGGATTTGAAACCTATGATACAGATAGAACGCTTTACCTTTAATTCATTCCAGGTCAATACGTACGTTTTATACGATGAGACCAAAGAGGCTGTAATTGTCGATGCTGCCTGCTACGAACCATTTGAAAAGAAAGGACTGGATGATTTCATTCAGGATGCCGGGCTTAAGATCGTACGGAATATCAACACACACACCCATATCGATCACATACTCGGGAACCAGCATATTTTTAAGAAATACGGGATACGACCCGAGTACCACCAGGCTGGAATGCCGTTCTTCACCCAGGCGAAAGAGATTGGCCGGAATTTCGGGTTCGAACTTGGTGATTTGCCTGAAACTCAGGCCTATTTTAATGATGATGACGAGATACGTTTCGGTGTCTCATCCCTGACTGTCTTTTACACCCCTGGCCATGCCGACGGGAGCGTATGTTTTTACAGTGCTGATGATGGCTTTGTCATCACAGGCGATGTGATGTTCAGGGATACCATCGGCCGCACCGACCTGCCTTCGGGCGATTTCGATCTGCTGATGGACAGTATTAAAAGCAAGCTTTTCACCCTTCCCGAAGATACGGTGGTTTATCCCGGGCACGGACCGGAAACGAGCATTGGGTATGAGATGGCTAATAACCCCTTTATAAAGTAGCGAAATAGCGAAGTAGTGAAAAAAGGTTTTAAGTACAATTACAGGAGCTAAACAAGTGTTGCGAAGAATTGTGAATATGGAATCCATGATAAATAAAAATTTCGCTACTTCGCTATTTCGCTACTTCGCTACTTATGCATAAGATCCTCATCATCCGCTTCTCTTCCATCGGCGACATC
>CAIJYT010000270.1 GCA_903824935.1 uncultured Bacteroidales bacterium
AACAAAGGTCCGGTTCACAAAATTACCCAGTATTGCCACCAGTTCATTGTTGTTCTTCGCCTGGAAGTCTTTCCATGTAAAATCATTATCCTTGGTCTCCGGCGCATTTGAAGTAAGCACATAGCGCAGCACATCCTGTTTGCCAGCGAATTCAGTTAAATATTCATGAAGCCAGACGGCCCAGTTCCTGGAGGTCGAGATCTTGTCGCCTTCAAGGTTCAGAAATTCATTGGCCGGTACATTGTCGGGAAGGATATAGCTGCCTTCAGCCTTAAGCATTGCAGGGAAAATGATGCAATGGAAAACGATATTGTCTTTGCCGATAAAGTGGACGAGCTTTGTTTCCTTGTCCTTCCAGTATTTTTCCCAGTCGGGCCTCAGTTCGCGGGTAGCCGAGATGTATCCTATGGGTGCATCAAACCATACGTAAAGTACCTTTCCTACGGCGCCTTCAACAGGGACCTTCACACCCCAGTCGAGGTCGCGGGTCACTGCGCGGGGCTGCAGCCCCTGTTCTATCCATGACTTGCACTGGCCGTAAACATTGGTCCTCCAGTCGTCCTTATGGCCTTCAAGTATCCATTCCCTCAGCCAGGGCTCGTACTGGTCGAGAGGGAGGAACCAGTGTTTCGTTTCCCTCAGAATCGGAGCATTGCCACTGAGCACCGACTTCGGATTGATAAGGTCGGTTGCATTCAGTGAAGAACCGCATTTTTCGCACTGGTCGCCGTAAGCATTCTCCGATCCGCAGTTCGGGCAGGTACCGGTGATATAACGGTCGGCCAGGAAGTGACCTGTTGCCTCATCATAATACTGCTGTGAAACTTTTTCGATGAACTGGCCTGCATCGTACATCTTCCTGAAGAAGGCCGATGCTGTTTCATGGTGTATGGGATTGGATGTGCGCGAGTAGATATCAAAGGAGATCCCGAATTCTTCAAAAGACTTTTTTATCATCCCGTGGTATTTGTCCACGATCTGCTGGGGTGTTACACCCTGCTGCAAAGCCTTGATGGTGATAGGGACTCCGTGTTCATCGGAACCCCCGATAAAGATTACGTCTTCGTTATTCATCCGGAGAAAACGTACAAAAATATCGGCAGGCACATACACCCCGGCCAGGTGCCCTATGTGAACAGGGCCGTTGGCATAAGGCAGTGCAGAAGTTACAGTATAGCGTTTATACTCCGGTCTTTCCATAATCATTAATACAGACGGCAAAGATACGAATCAATTGTTTAATTTTGTTATTATGATTCAGTCCCCATACCTGAAAAAAGGAGATAAAATTGCCATCCTTTCACCTGCCCGCAGCATCACCTTCGAGGAGGTTCATCCTGCCATGAAACTCCTGCAGAAATGGGGGCTCGAGGTGATCCTCGGGTCTTATATCTTCAACCAGGAGAACCAGATGGCCGGGAGCGATTTCCAAAGAGCAAAAGACTTCCAGACCATGCTCGACGATGCTTCCATCAGGGCGGTTTTCTGCTCAAGGGGAGGATATGGAGCTGTAAGAATCATCGACAGGCTTGATTTCAGCCGTTTCCTGAGGTACCCGAAATGGATAGTAGGATACAGCGATATAACCGTTCTCCATTCGCATATACACCGGCATTTCGGGATCGAAACCCTCCATGCTACCATGCCGCTCAACATGCCTGAAAGCAGTCACGGCAGCCTTACCGTGGAAACAATGAGAAAAGCTCTTTTCGGCGAAGAGATAGTATATTCCAAAAGGCTTGGCACTCTCGACCGCACCGGGGCAGGGGAAGGCATCCTCACCGGCGGGAACCTCTCGATTTTATACAGCCTTATGGGCTCCCATTCACAGGTCGACACCAGGGGAAAGATACTCTTCCTCGAAGATATCGATGAGTATCTGTACCATATCGACCGCATGATGATGAACCTGAAGAGGGCAAAGATCCTTGGTGATCTTAAAGGCCTTATCGTCGGGAGTATGCATGAGATGAAGGATAATGCCGTCCCTTTTGGTTATACAGCCAACCAGATCATCGTCAATGCAGTAAAGGATTACCGCTACCCTGTATGCTACGATTTCCCTTCGGGCCACGGCCATGAAAATCTTGCACTGATCCTCGGCCGTAATGTCAGGTTTATAGTGGATGAAGAAGTCGGGCTTGGGTTTTAAAAAAAATTTTCGAATATTGAACATTGAATTATGAATAAAACTCATGGCTAATGTTCGTGAAAACACTTAAACGTTATAATTCAAAATTCAACATTCGTTGTTCAATATTCGATATTCAATTTTCTTAGGATGAGCACGTCCTACGACCTCGGCAAAAAGGGTGAGGATCTTGCAGCAGATCATTTAACAGCAAAGGGTTTTAAAATCCTGGCAAGGAATTTCCGTGCGGGCAAAGCCGAACTCGACATCATTGCTTTGGACCGGGGAGCACTGGTGGTGGTTGAAGTCAAGACCCGGAATACACGGTATTTCGGCGAACCCGAGGAAGCCGTCACAAAAGTCAAACAGAAACTGCTGGTCAGAGCCGCAAACGCATTTGTGAAATACAAAGGATTCCAGGGAGAGGTAAGGTTTGATGTGGTGTCTGTGATTGTGGATGAGGACAGTACGGAGATCCGGCACATCCCCGATGCCTTTTATCCCGTCTAAAATATCCAGCTATCCAGTAACCCAGTATTCATTTTCTTCCGAAATCTGCCGGTATCTCGCCCCAGTACTCTGTTTCCCACTTCAATACCGGGTTTTTCCAACTGTTGGTGTTGATCCAGTTAACCGCCCGTTCAAGCAGCTTGAATAACTCCCTGTTTTTATCTGAAACTTCAAGCTTTGTGTTTGAGGCGCGTTTCCTGAGCCAGGCAATAGCAGTGCGGGAATCGGAATATACCGGCCAGTCGGAATTTCTTTGTTTAAGGTAAGCCAGGGCATGTACAACGGCAAGGAATTCGCCTATGTTGACTGTTCCCTGGGGAAAAGGGCCCACCCTGAAAAGTTCGGCTCCTGAAGCAGTATCGACTCCCCTGTATTCAAGCACGCCGGGATTCCCGCTGCAGGCTGCATCAACGCAAATGCTGTCGGCAATGGGGACACCAACCAGGGGATTGCTGCAGATGACTTTTTTCGGAGACTGCAGCCCCTTCTCCATATACTTCCGGGGATCGTCGCTGAAAGCACTGAGGGCAATATCTTTGGTGGGGAACCCTTTGAATTTTGCCCCGTTAAACCCGGCCACCTGCTCTTTGCATTTGTCCCATCCTTCGTAGATCCCGGGTTTACGGCCGTTCCAGACCACGTAATATTTTGATTTTGCCATCGTTTCTTTGTCAGGCCAAATTTATGAGTAATTTTGGACTTTAACCCTGAACCCTGAACCGTGAATCGTGAATCGTGAACCGTGAACCGTCACCAGTCACCATTCACCGTTCACCAGTCACCAAGAAAATGTCATCGATCAAGCGCCTTGCCGGCCAGACTGTAATTTACGGAATCCCTACCATCCTGGGGCGGTTCCTGCAGTACCTCCTGGTCATCTTGCTTACGAGGATATTCTCAAAGGCCGAGTACGGTACTATCAGTGTGTTTTATTCCTATGCCTCTTTCCTGATGGTGGTTTTGAC
>CAIJYT010000271.1 GCA_903824935.1 uncultured Bacteroidales bacterium
ATGCAGCTTTTGTAAAATGCTTCGCTCAATACAAGGTTATTATGTACTGATCTGCATTATTTGGACATAGTACATTGTACATTTTATACTGACTATGATTTCATCAGGGCATTGGCGATAACAGAGGCGCTGTGACCGTCGCCAAAATCGTTCCTGCGAACTGAGGTTGGCAGGGGTGTGTGAACCGCGTTCAGTATTTTCGCCGGATCAGGGCCAGTGACGATGTTCCAGTTGTCGTGAAGGGTTTCCACCCATTCGGTTTCGGTGCGCATGGTGATGCACTGCCTGCCGAGGAAATAAGCCTCTTTCTGAAGCCCGCCAGAGTCGGTGAGTACTTTCTGAGCATGCATGGTCAGCCAGAGCATTTCAAGGTAACCTACGGGTTCTATAATAAGCACATTGGAGGGAACACTGATCAGGGTTTTTAGCAGACCTGCGGTTCGGGGATGAACTGGCAGAACTATGGGCAAATCAATCCTTGAAAAAGCCAGGAAAATGTTTTTAAGATTTTCAGGATTGTCGGTGTTCTCGGCCCTGTGGATGGTTGCGAGAAGATATGAAGCAGGGATGCCGGGAGTTTTATAATTATCCCCTCCCGAAGCCAGAATCTCCTTATAGAACAGCACCGAATCGTACATCACATCGCCGGTGAACACTGTCTGGGCTTCGAGGCCTTCATGTTTCAGATTGGCAATAGCGGCAGGGGTGGGGGCGAACAAAAGATCGGAGATCCGATCGGTGACTATGCGGTTGATCTCCTCGGGCATCATCCTGTTAAAGGAACGCAATCCTGCTTCCACGTGGGCCACGGGAATATGCAGCTTGGTAGCCGCAAGCGCCCCGGCAATGGTTGAGTTCGTATCACCGTAAACCAGCATGTAATCGGGCTTCTCAGCGAAAAGGACAGTTTCAACCCCCTCGAGCATCAGGCCAGTCTGGCGGGCATGAGTTCCCGAGCCAACTTCCAGGTTATAATCCGGTTCGGGGATGGAAAGCTGGCGGAAAAAGATGTCCGACATGTTCTTGTCGTAATGCTGACCGGTATGCACGAGTATCTCCTGCATACCGGGGATTGAACGCAGCACCCTGGAAACTGAGGCTGCCTTGATGAACTGCGGCCTTGCGCCGATTACGGAAACAATTTTCATACTGATGACATCCACATACATTAAAAAAATAAAACAACAGTTCTGTAAGCGGGATTCTGTTCCGGCAAGCCGGCTTCTGTCATTTATCTAATCCCGGAGTCGCCTCCGGGCTTCAGCGGCCTACCCCCCGGCATCGGACGAGCAGTCCTTGGCAGCCGGTATACATGGCCTTTCAACACATGGGGTTTACCCGTCGCTGCAGTCACCTGCCCCGGCCGTGAGCTCTTACCTCACATTTTCACCCTTGCCTTTCGGCGGTTTTTTTCTGTGGCACTTTCCGTAACCGGCTTTCACCGGCCCCTTCCCGTTAGGAAGCATGTTGCTCTGTGTTGTCCCGACTTTCCTCTGCATTGCTGCAGCGACAGAACGAACTGTTGAAGCACAAAGGTACAAATTATCGGGATATTCTGTCTACCTTTGCAAGTCCCCGAAAACAACCATCCTTGAAAGATCTCAGCACAGGCAACGAAGGAAAACTCATCCTTAAATTCGCGATTCCGATGTTGCTTGGCAATGTGTTCCAGCAATTTTACAGCCTGATCGACAGCATTATCGTTGGGAAGTTCATCGGCAAAGGCGCCCTCGCCGCTGTGGGTACTTCCATGCCCATCACTTTTCTGCTGATCTCGCTGTTTATTGGCATCACCATGGGATTCACCATTATCGTTTCGCAGTATTTCGGGGCCAAGGACATGGTGAGGGTGAAAAAAGCCATCAACACCCTGTATATCTTTATTTTCTTCACCTCCATTGTGATGAGCGTTATCGGCATCCTGATTTCTGGCTGGATATTCAGGATTATCGGCATGGACCCGACAATCATCCCACAGGCAAAACTTTTCCTCCAGATATTCATGGCCGGACTTCTTTTCCTGTTCGGATATAACGGCACCAGTGCCATACTCAGGGGGCTTGGCGATTCCAAAACCCCCTTGTATTTCCTGGTAGGTTCAGTGGCCTTGAACATCATCCTCGATATCATTTTCGTACCCATCCTCGGCTGGGGCGTATGGAGTGTTGCCGTTGCCACCGTCATCTCGGAAGCCGCCGCATTCATCGCACAGATCATTTACCTGAACCGTTACCATAAGGTGATCAATTTCTCATTTGCCGACCTTAAATTCGACAGGGAGATCTTCAACAAAGGTATCAGGATAGGGCTGCCAACCGGCTTGCAGCAGACTTTCGTGGCCGCAGGGATGGTAACACTTTATGGTATCGTAAATAAATTCGGGATTGATGCCAACGCCGCATACAGCGTTGCTGGGAGAATAGACAATTTTGCAGCGATGCCGGCCATGAGCTTTTCCATGGCACTGAGCACCTTCGTGGGGCAGAACCTGGGAGCAAACAAACCCGAAAGGGTGGTTGCCGGGCTCAGGTCCACACTGGCTATCACGGCTGTGATCTCTGTCGCCGTTTCCTTTGTCACCGTGCTCTTCGGGAAATACCTGATGAGGATGTTCACCGACGATCCGGTCGTAATTGAACTGGGCAGGGGATACCTCGCTGTAATCGGTTCCTTTTACATTCTTTTTTCAACCATGTTCGTTTTAAACGGGGTCATGCGGGGCGCAGGGGATACGCTCATCCCAATGTTCGTTTCACTCATCGCCTTGTGGGTTATCAGGATCCCTATCGCCACCATGCTTTCATCTCATCATGCCATCGGCATTTACGGAGTATACTGGTCGATGCCCATTGGCTGGTTCGTGGGGGCGGCGCTGTCGTTTGCCTATTTCCTTACAGGGAGGTGGAAGAAGAAGGCGGTGGTCAAGTACGCTGCTGACGGGAAAAGAACCGAATAGAATGAATGTACAATGTACCATGTACCATGTACAATGTACAAATTAGGCTCAGCGGGAGACCAACTGATCCAGAAGTATTGCAAGTTTCCCGGTGAGTTCCTTCCTTGAATATTGTTCAATGCCTTTGGACGTTGTGCTCCCTGATCCGTTTACATAATCATTATAAAGACTGCGGATGTGATCCTTCATGGCTGACACGTCGCCGAACCCGGCAAGGAGGCCGGCCTGCGTCTCAGCCAGGATAGCAGCAGCATCCCCGTCGGCAGGTCCAAGGCAAAGAATGGGACGCCCTGCAGCAAGGTATTCGAAGAATTTGCCGGTTAGTATCATCTTCGCATTGGGCGTGTTGTTGATGATCAGCAGCAACACCCTTGACTGCTGCTGGCATTTCACCACCTCGTCGTGAGGCATGTAATCGATCTTTCGCACAAAGCTGCTGAGGCCTCGCTGTTCAAGAGATTCCGTCACCTTGTAATCGACCTTGCCCACCAGCTTGATCTCAAGATCTGAGGCAAATTTCGCGTCTGCCGCAACCAGGTCCTGCAGCGCGATCCATAATGTTTCAGGGTTGCGGGTGCTTACAAGGGTTCCTATATGCGCAATGGAAAATTTTTTATCAGCTGCTTGCGGATGGCTTTGGTCGGTATCGCCGGGGTCGTAACCGTTGGTGATCACCTCATACTTCCGCCAGTGTATCCTTTCGAAATCCCCGGCCATGCCGGGACTGATCACGGTAACAACATCCGCCCTGCTTAACACCTGTATTTCAAGTTTACGGTGGATGGCATCGGCCCTGGAAGTCAGCTTAAGGTCTTTGTAAAAGTCGATATTTGTCCAGGGATCCCTGAAATCGGCCAGCCAGGGGAGCTTAGCCCTTTTCGCCACTTCCATTGCGATGAGGTGCATGCTGTGGGGAGGGCCTGTAGAGATGACGGCAAGAACCGGGTTCTCCTGCAGGTAGCATGATAAATACTTTATCGACGGCTTAATCCAGAACTTCCTTGCATCGGGTATGAAAAAATTGCCCCGTATCCACACCGAGAGATTTTCCAGGGCCGAATTCTTCTTTTTTTCGGAAAGGAAGGCTGCATTGATCTTCTCGTCTTTCCTTCGGCCAAGCAGTTTTTTGTAGGTGTCGTAGGGTTCCCAGATGGGTTGTTTCATAATTTCGAGGCCAGCCGGGACATCTTTTGCCAGGCTGTGGTCTGTTTCGGGAAATTCAGGATTTTCGGGGGTATAGATCACCGGCTCCCATCCGAAGTTACGGAGGTATTTGACGAATTTAAGCCAGCGCTGAACACCGGCTCCTCCGCTGGGGGGCCAGTAATAGCTTATGATCAGGACGCGTTTCATGCCTTACGGACAAGCATGTCTTTCACTCCCCAGGCGATGCCGCCTAAAATGAGAAGAATAAGTATAATTGAAGAGATCATGCTGACTTTTTCGCCAAGGAAATAAGCCCTGGGTTCGAATTTGAATTCCACTTTATGCTCGCCGGCCGGTAATACCATGGCCCTCAGAACATAATTGGCGCGGAAATGCGGGGTGATCGTCCCGTCAACATAGGCATTCCATCCTTTGGGGTACCAGATCTCGGAGAACACGGCCAGGCCTGCATTTTTGCTCTTGTAATCATATTTCAGGTCGTTGGGCTTGTATTCTGTAAGTCGGATGTAATCGAGGGTGTCCTTTCGGGGGGCCCAGGATTTAAGATCCTCGTTGAAGCTTTTATCCACAACGGCGGTTTTTGACGGATCAAACCCGGTGAGGGCTGCCAGCTCCTGGTCGGCATTATCGACCAGCTTGTACTCGCTTACGAACCATGCATTACCCATGGCCTGGGCATTCTGCTGGGCCATAGGCAGCTTGTTCTGGTCGGGAACAATCACATAACGTGTGTTCAGCATATTGATCACGGCCATGTTCTGTTTTTCAACATGGGTTTCGAATAATTCCTGGTAACGGCGGAGTTTGGCTCCATGATACCCTCCCAGGGATTTATGAAAATATGAAGTGCTGGCATCCATCAGCGGGCTTACAGTGAGGTTGAGTACCCTGTAGTCGAGATCCTTGTCGGCCAGTATCTGCTGGTCAGCGGCTGAAGGTTCAAACGGGGTTTCAACCCTTGATTTGGAAGTAAAGCTGTCGTTGCTCAGGTATCTTTTTGCAATGGTGAACATGTCGCCGAGTACAAACACAATAAGGCCTATATAAGCGTATTCCTTTTTAAGTTTTTTATTGATGACGAGCCAAAGGGTGGCGGCCGTGAGGGTGATGTAAATAAAGGAACGCCATGCATCGGCCCGGCAGGCTGCTTTCCTGTCGTCGCGTATGGCCTGCATCAGCCAGTCGGGCAGCTGTTTTGCCATGGAGGCGTCGTTTGGACCTGAGAAACCCAGGAACATATCCGGCACAAGGGCAAAGACCAGGGCCAGTCCGCCGGCAATACCGAAGGCATAATACAGGGCCTTTGTCAGTTTTTCAGGTGCCGCCATCTCGTCGAAAACCACTTTGATGGCAAGGAAACCCAGCAAAGGCATTGTAAATTCGGCAATGATAAGGATCATGGTGACCGCCCTGAACTTGTTGTATCCCGGGAAGTAATTCAGGAAGAAATCGGTGAGCCCCATGAAATTATGCCCCCACGACAGCATGACAGAAAGCACCGTGGCGGCCAGCAGCCACCATTTCAGCGGGCCTTTCACTATGATCAGCCCCAGGAAAAACAGGAAGACCACAATCGCACCTATGTAAACCGGTGAGGTCCATGGCTGGTTCCCCCAGTACATCAACCCGCCCTGGGTGGCGAACTGTTTAGCCGATTCTTCCGGTATGTTGTTGCTTTGCAGGGCTTTGCCTAAATTGGAGTTCATGCCTGGAGAATCGTTGGATGAACCTCCATAAAAATCCGGGATAAGCAGGGTAAACGTTTCACCTACACCATAGCTCCACTGGGTTGCGTAACCCTTGTCAAGCCCTGAAGTCCTGTTGCCTTTATCGGTCGTGAGATCCGACTTGCCGCGGATGGTATATTTGCCGTACTCGTAAGTAGTCCAAAGTAAGGTAAGATTGGTAAGAACTGCAAAGATCAGCGCAACGGCAAGTATAGAAACAGATTTCAGGTAAGCTGCAAAGGTTTTGTTCCTGAATGCATATACGAGTTCAACCAGCCCGAGGATTATAGCGGTAAGAGCAAGATAATAAGTGATCTGGAGATGGTTTTGCTTCACTTCCAGCGAAAGGAAGATAGCTGTGAGAATAAAGCCCCAGAGGTATTTCTTCCTGAGCGTAAGGATCATCCCTGCCAGAACCGGTGCAATATACCCTATAGCGTGGGCCTGCGAATTATGCCCGGCTCCGATGATGATGAAAAAGTAGGACGAGAATGCGTAAGCGATGGCTCCAGCGACCGCCAGCCAGGGATTGAGGCCCAGTACCAGCAGAAGCAGAAAAAACCCTAAGAAATAAAGAAAGACCATGTTCGCGGGATGTGGCAGCCCCAGGGTAAATATGTTGTCAAGAAAGCCGAGAAGGTTCCCCGAATACTTGGTTGAAATCTGGTATGCCGGCATTCCGCCGAACATCGAGTTCGTCCACAAAGGCTCCTGCCCGGTACTGTTCCTGTAATCGACGATTTCCTTTGCAGCTCCTTTCCAATGCACAATGTCGCTCTGCAATATCTGCTTCCCTTCGATAAGAGGGGAGAGGAAAGCCATGGTGATGACCAGGAAAATAACGACGGCGACCAGGTAGGGCCATGCTGACTTGAAGTTGAGGTTTTTCATTGGATGGAGCTTTAAAGAATTGAATCAAACCGGGTTTACACCCCAAATAAAAAAAGAAGATAATGTTGAATTATCTTCTTTTAATAACGTCACGACCGAGTTAACGGTATTTCCAAAACACGAAAATTATTTCTTGTCATTATATTCGTCGGAAACGGTCAGTTTTTTTCTGCCTGTTGCCCTTCTGTTTGCAAGAACCCTGCGTCCGTTAGCGGTAGACATTCTTTCACGGAAACCATGTTTGTTCTTTCTCTTTGTGTTCGAAGGGTGAAATGTTGGAGCTGCCATTGTATTCTTATTTTAGGGCTGCAAAATTAAGACTTTTTTTTTAATCCCCAAGGAAATTATTTCGTAGGGATGTTTTTTAGTGTTTCCACCAGGTAATCCCAGAACTTATTCACCGAAGCAATTTCGGTTTTTTCATCCGGGGAATGAGGATTGACAATGGTTGGCCCTACCGAGATCATATCCCAGTTGGGGTATGGCCCGCCGAGGATACCGCATTCAAGGCCTGCATGTATGGCTTTCACCAGGGGTTCCTTGTTGAACATTTTTTTGTACAGGCCGAGCATGATCCCGAGGATCTCCGAATCAGGGTTCGGTTTCCATCCAGGGTAATGCCCGTCGAAAACAATATCAGCCCTGGCCATGGTAAAAACTGCATCCACCATGTTCTCAAGGTCGACTTTTGCTGTATCAACCGAACTGCGTAGAAGGGTCTGGCCAACGACCATGTCCTTATTGGTTTTTAAAACCCCGATATTGATTGAAGTCTCAACAAGTCCCGGCATTTCATTGCTCATACGGATCACCCCGTTGGGGCAGGCGTACAATGCGTTGATAATATTGGCCTGGCTTACTTCGTCGAGGAGGGAAGCAGGTTTTTCTGTAGGTGTGAGGATGATCTTCATTGTAGGCTCGACCGCCGAAAGCTCTTTCTTTATAATCTTTTCGAGAGAAGCGACCACGCTGGTAAAAGCATTTTTATGCTCAACCGGGATCACAATGTATGCGCTGGCTTCCCTTGGAATAGCGTTCCTGAGGCTTCCGCCTTCGAGAGATGCAATCCGCAGTCCAAAATGTTTGCTTCCTTCATGCAAAACGCGGGTAAGGACCTTTATTGAATTTCCTCTTTCAAGGTGGATGTCAACCCCGCTGTGCCCGCCTTTAAGGCCCGTTACAACGAGTTTGAAGGCATCAACAGCCATTGGAACGGCAGCAGATTTCACATGGAAAGTGAAATTTCCGTTGGTGCCGCCTGCACAACCAATATAGAGCTCTCCTTCTTCTTCAGTATCGAGGTTAAGGAGGATGTCCCCTTTGAGAACGCCGGCTTTGACGCCCATGGCGCCGGTCATACCAGTTTCTTCGTCGGTGGTGATGAAAACCTCGATGGGGCCGTGCTGAAGGTCCTTGGATTCAAGAACGGCCATTGCTGCAGCAACTCCCATTCCATTGTCGGCTCCGAGGGTGGTGCCTTTGGCTTTTACCCAGCCGTTGTCGATATAAGTTTCAATAGGATCTTTTTCAAAATCGTGGTTGGTGTCGTTGTTCTTCTGGGGGACCATGTCCATATGGCCCTGGAGGACAACGCCTTTGCGATTTTCCATGCCGGGTGTTGCAGGCTTGCAGATGATCACGTTGCCCACTTCATCCTTGATGGTTTCAAGGCCCAGGTCTTTTCCGAACTGGTAAAGGAAATCCCTCACCTTATCTTCGTGTTTCGAGGGGCGTGGGATCTGGGTAAGACTGTAGAAATTTTTCCACAGCAGAGCTGGTTCGAGGTTTAAGATATCTTTACTCATAATAAATGGGATTTTACATTGATTGACAGTACAAAGATAGCTAAATTAGTAATAGTACCCTTTCTATCCCTCGAAAAAACTCTTGCCTTGACCATTCTTATCTGAAGTAACCTGACAATCTACCGTATTGATATTTAGGAAATTAACATGGTCGATAGAACCAGGCGGAATATGGTAGCTCAGATCGGTTTTTCCAATAAGGTAAAGTAGCCAACCAAAATTGCGGAGGGTGGTCAGATGACCGGTTTGTCTGTCAATCATTTTGAACCTAATTTTTCAGACATCTGACTGCAAATGCATTCGACCGGTTTGAATAATAATCTGATACGGAGAAGTTCTGCAGGTTCATCCCATGGGATAAGGCCTTGATAGATCCAAAAGCATTTGATGACCAGTAGATCGTTGCAAAACCCTGAAACTTCCAAACGATGTTGCTATAGTCAAAGCCGCTTTCTTTTGCCCTGAACCCATTAAAAATGGAATCCTGGAGCGGCTTGCCTGACATTCCCTGGGTTAGGTTGTTGTTGAAAAGAACCATCCATTCGGATTGGGTGGGAATATGCCATCCCGGTGGACACAGACCTTGTGAGCCGGGAGTATTGCCATATGCCATTACCTCATCCCATTGGTACAATCCTCCATGCCGGGTGCAGTTTGCCGGATCATCAGAGTAACAATATTTTTCATTGACGCAGTTGTCGGTCTGTTCTGTTATACCTTGTAAGGAAGTTCCGTAATTCAGGTTCTTTTGCATCCAGCATTGGGTTCCAATCTGGACCGTAGGATAAACTTTGTTATCGCGAATATCAGTGAGGTTTTGACCGCAGTTGAACGAAGGGACTGCCTGGACGATAATATTCCTGGTCATCAAAGCGCTGCATGAATACATATTGGTGCAGGAATATGTGATGGTCTTTGTTCCTATTCCGGCTAAAGAAGGCGTAAATACCCCGGTGAAAGAATTCACCCCCGGACCTGAATAAACTCCGCCTATCGGTACTCCACCTTTAAGTTTGAAAGCTGCAGCATTAAGAGTGGTAATGCTGTCAAAGCAAAGAGGAAAGGAAATGGACGGGACCGGCAGACTATTCATTACGATCTTGTTGGAGGATGCTGGGTTATTGGAGACACAGGCCAGGTTGGAAGTGAGAATGCAACGGATACTGTCTCCGACCTCTGGAGAAAAAGAAAAGCCGGGTGAATCAGTTCCCTGGTTGCTCCCGTTAACTTTCCACTGGTAATGCGGTAATGTCCCTCCGTTGGTTGGGGTTGCATTATAACTGACGGAAGTTCCGGGGCAAAAGGGGTTTGGAGCAGCTGTCACCGACACCCCGGCAGGTAAACTGGTATTGGCCGTCATGGTCAGGGTATTGCTTATTGCAGGGTTGTTAGTGGTACAGGGAAAGCTGGAGTTCAGGGTGCAGGTCACCAGGTCACCTTCGGCCGGTGTATAGATAAATGTCAGGCTATTGGTCCCTGCGTTGGCCCCATTGACCTTCCACTGGTATTGAGGCAGGCTTCCCGGGTTTCCGGGCACTGCGGTAAATGTCACCGGTATTCCCGGGCAGAATGGATTGGAGGAAGCTGAAATGGAAATACTTACAGCATATATCGGATTGACGGTCATGGTCAGCATGTTGCTGGTGGCCGGGTTCCCTGTAGGGCAGGGCACATCCGAAGTCAAAACACAACTGACATTATCCCCGTTTACCGGGATGTAAGACCAGGTGCTGGCGTTGGTCCCGACACTAAGACCATTGACTTTCCATTGATAAGATGGTAAGGAACCCCCGTTAGTGGGCGAGGCCATGAAGTTTACGGTACTGCCGGCACAGCTGGGATTACCAAAGGCTGTTATGCTTACCGAAACAGGTGATAAGGGAATTACAGTCATGGTAATGGTATTCGAGGTTGCCGGGTTATTATAAACGCAGATCGTGTTTGATGAAGTGAGAATACAACTCACCACATCATTATTGAGGGGTATATAAGTGAAGGTTGAAGAATTAGTCCCGGCACTAAAGCCGTTTACCTTCCATTGGTAGAAAGGCGCTGAACCCCCGTTGGTAGGGAATGCGTTATAGGTGATTGATGTTCCTGAGCATATGTTGTTGTTCGAAGCCGAAATGCTGACCTTCACCGAATCTCCCGGATTTACCGTGACCTGAAAATCCTGGGACTGACCCATGCAACTTCCGATGACCGGAGTAATATGATAGGTTACCATTCCCGGACTTGACAGCAGGTTAACCAGCGTCTGGCCTATGATCACACCAGAATCGGCCGAATAGCCCATGATATTGCCTGAGGTAAGTGTGGCTGTCCAGTGGAACATAGCACCTGAGGGAGCTGAAGTGAGTGAAATGTTGGTCGGTTCTCCGGTGCAGATGGTTTTATTCAGGGGATTATTGGTCAGAACGGGAACAGCCGTTGTGGTCAGTTGTACTGTATCTGACTTCGGGCAATTTCCATTTACTTCAACCGTAACAACATAGATACCGTCCGTGCCTGTTTTGTAAGTCTCAGAGGTGGACAGCGTCGTACCGGTTCCCGAAAGTTTCCATTCGTACGAGCAACCGGCACATGCCCCGGCATCAAAAGTCACCGAGTCCCCGTTACAAATTGTTTGATCAGGACCAAGAGCCGGTTGATGACCTGGGAGGATAGTTACTGTTATCCGGGATGTGTCTGTCCTGTTGTCAAGATGTTTGACAAAAAGGATTACCGGATAAGAACCGGGATTGGAATAGAGATGTTTTGGCGCTGCCAGAAGTGAGAAATTGGAGTTTCCTGATGAAGGTTCACCGAAATCCCAGTGAACACTGTCGGGGGGTGGCCAGATATCAGCTGAAAAGAATGTAGAATCTGAATAACAATTCCCGCTGAAATGCGCATATGCCTTGTATGTCTGTAAAAACTGGGGTGTGGTACCCTGGTTTGCTATTCCCAAAAGGCAAATGATATCTTTCTGCCAATTGCATGAAAGCCCGGGTAAGGAAGGATGATTAATGCAATTCATTGAGTCGGGAATGAGACATGTAGGACAATAAATTTTCGAGTCGGGTCCGAGTTGCATATGCTTCCCGAAAGGGTATCCGAGATAAACCCCATGTTGGATAAAATTCAGGGAATCTTTATAGGACATGTCATATTGATATCCGACATCCCATTCCGGATGCTGTGGATTGCAATAGGATGAAGACAGATAAAGATATTTTGCATCCACTGAAAATTCCGCCCCGAGAGCGTATGGTGCATTGATCTTGATTCTGAACTTTGAGGTGACGAGGCCGCTTTGCGCATTAAAATTGCATATTTCGGTCAGGGTATCTGAAAACACAAGACTTGTTCCATCCTGTGATATCTTCAGATCACCCCAACCATCCTGATAATCGCCCTTGATCATGGAAGGACTTATTACCGGGCTTGCACTGATCCCCGCAGCAGTGATAAGGTAAGCATAATACGATCGGTTTGCACCGCCTTTCATGCCGACAATCCAGATATCACGGTTGTTCGCATGTCTTACTCCTGTGAGAACCTCTATCAGACTATCGCCCTGGGGAAGGAGAATATTCTTCTCTGTGGAAATGATATCTCCCAGTCCCCCGTCAAGGGACATATCAATGATGGAATATTGCATTCCCCATGGCTCCACCGGTTCCCCGACGGTAAACAGATAATATTTTCCGGGATCATTAATCTTAGGTACGGCATAAACATTTTGAGGAGTCAGGTTAGCTCCACCATGTAATAAATTGCCATTCGGCATATAGGCATAATTCCGATTATAAACCTGCCAGCCGTTTGAGAAGAACAGGAAGTTTCCGAGCGAGTCAGAAACTGAAGCTGTGGTAGAAGGATTTGAAAAAAACGGACTTCCTGCCAAACCCACAGGAACACCACCCGTAAATTTCATAGCCGTTTCCCATCCGAAATACCAGTTATTCCATTCGCCCTGTGAATAGGAGGATAAAGACAAAATAAGACTGCTGATAAGAATAATAACAAACCTGAAGGAATGGCCTGTATTGCTGTTCCTCATTCGGCCTTTGTTTTCGATGAAGCCAAGAACCGAACAACAAAGGGCATAAAATTTCCTGGCTGGTCGAATATCAGCAAGAAGCATGAGGAAAACGGTAAAGATTTTAATCCTCACGAGATAAAGACATCAGGTATACGAAGCGTTGCCCATTGACAGGTAAAGTTAGTCCTTTTTAAGAAATTCGTATTTCGGGCAACTCGTAATTCTTATTGTATTGTTATTGTAAAAATATTACATTTGACAGCCGCAGGATCCGACATCCGCAGTCATCATAAGAAACAGTAAGTATGTTTAATCAGGAGCCGCTGAATTTTAAGATAGTAACAATTGTTGTAATAAGTGTTATCGTTGTTGCTGGTTTTGTGATGATTATATCCCGGTATTTCAGCAGGAAGGCGGTCGTCAAAAGAAAACTGAGAAGGATGAATGTCAAGACCATGTCGTCGGTGCAAAGCGGTGAGACCGTTAAAATTGCCGGGAAAGTCGAATATGACGGTATTCCTTTGACTGCTCCTTTTTCGGGCCGGAAATGCGCCTATTATTATGTCCTGCTTGAACACAAGGTATCGTCGGGCAAGAGTAGTCATTGGGAAACTCTTGTTGAAGAAGAAATTGCCGGGAATTTCGTGGTGCGCGAAGCGGATTACGTTGCCCGGCTGGACTGCAGTCAGGTGAAAAGCTATATAGTGCAGGACCGGAATTATGCCTCGAATATATTCGAGGACGTGACGGATGCAGAAGAAAAGTATCTAAGCGACCATCATATTAAACGAACAAACCTGCTTGGATTTGACAGATCATTCCGTTACAGCGAAGGCGTATTGGAGCAAGGTGAGAGGATTGCAGTGATCGGGAAGGCAGAATGGAAACATGCCGGGCAGGGTGAGTTGTCGGATCCCTATGGAAAGATCCTCATAATAGGTCCGGGAGTGAAAGAACCTTTATACCTCAGCGATGACCCGGATACCTGAATATGACCAAAACCTGGGTGAGCCTGAACTTGCAGGCGAATTAGCCCGGCCCTGAGTATTTCACAGTCGATTTGCCAAAGAACGCCGTCAGGGTAGAGCTATACAATACGTCGGGGATTCTGGTGGAATGTACATCCACATTTAACGGCAACAACAAAATCAACACTTCCTTTTTGAAAACCGGTATGTACCTGATCAGGGATGCGTCAAATGTAGTTATCTCCAGGGGGAAATTGATAAGAGATTCATCACTTTTCCGTAATCGCCTTAAAGTCTTTCATTTCAGCTCTTACTCACCGGATTTTGACTGAAGTCAGGTATTCTCCTTCACTGATAATGACAAAATTGTAAACAAAAATAATCGGGTATCCGCAAGGCTATAGCCCTGCCGCCGCCTGGTATTATTTTTGTATCTCCCTGAAACTGATAAATCTTTGCTGGAACAGAACGGAAAGGAATTTGCTCACACGTTCTTCGGTTTCCTCTATGGGGTTAAGCTTTTCGGGGAATGTTTCTTTCAACTGGCTGCAGATGTCGGATGTGCTTCGTTTCCCGTCGATCATGGCCCATACAGCCGAGCCGAATTCGTCGAGTTTGATCCTGATGAATTCGGGTTTCCAATGGGGTCTGAACAGCTTTAAGGCGGTCTTGTTTTTAAACCTGGGCAGGAGGAGGTTCACCGTGTTTTCATCCCGCTTTTCCGAATCCAGTAGCTGTATAGGGTGAAGGTCGAGTGAATTTGCCTGTTTGAGGATATTTCTCCTCCTGAAAAATGATACTTCCATTTGCTGAGATAAAACGGGGCCGGCATCCGATTGGGTGCCGGCCCCGTAGAAAGGATACTAGCTTTTACATTCCTGATGCCGGGGGTGCCGGATCATCAGGTTTACCTGCATTCTTAAGAGGTATCTGGATCAGTACAAAGGCAATGACCGCGATGATCACCAGGCTGACGAGGTAGCTGGGGTTCTTAAAGAATGAGAAGAAATCGAAGAGGAAGATCTCGAATGCCGCGAAGATGGCAATGACGAGACCCATAAGAGCCTCTCCGGCTATCATCCCGGATGCCAGCAGAACACCGGTGTTTTCAACCCGTATCTTCTGAGCCCCGTTAAGTTTTCTTTTTTCGGTAAAATAGTCAACAGCACCCTTGAATAATCCGCCTACGAAAATGGCAAACGTTGTTTCAAGCGGAAGGTACATACCCACGCTGACAAGCATAGGACTGCGGACCTGCATAAGGATAAAAGCTATCCCCATAAGCATTCCTGAAATGATAAGAGGCCATGCCATGGCGCCTTCGACTATCCCTCTTGAAAGGATGGCCATAAGACCTGCCTGGGGAGCAGAGAGGCTGCGGCTGCCGAAACCACCCTGGTAACCGAGTTTATGTCCGCTGGCGATATCCCCTTCGTTTAAGTAAGCAAGCACAACAAACATGACAGCGCCTGCAAGGATCACACCGATGATATCACCGATCTGCATTCTCCAGGGTGTACCACCGAGGATATGACCGGCTTTTAGGTCCTGGAGCATCTCACCTGCCACCGCAGCTGAAACGCAAACAATGGCGGCAACCCCGAGTACTGTTGCAACACCTGCATTCCCCTGAACTCCGAGCCCGACAAGGATGAGGGCTGTAACAACAAGAGCTGTAAGGGTAAGACCGCTGATAGGGTTATTGCTGGAACCCATGATGCCGACCAGGTAACCTGAGACTGCTGCAAAGAAAAAGGCAAGGATGATCATAACGGTTGCAGCAACAACAGCAATAAGGAGGTTGGTCTGGAAAATGAAGTACGTGATGGAGAAAGTAAGAACGGCAACTGCAAGTATACCGGCGATAATTGCTCCGAAACTCAGGTCTTTTTCATTGCGGGGAGCAACCTGTCCCATTCCCTGGGCAGCTTTCTTAACGTCGGTGACTGAACGGCCGACGCCTGTGATAAGGCTCTTGCGCATTTTAAATAATGTGAAGGCTGCACTAACCAACATGCCTCCGATAGCAATAGGCCTTACGATGAATTTCCATATCTGGAGCATCTGGAAGCCGGGGTCCTGTACCTTGAGCATGGCCTGGTCGAGACTCATGGTGGCATCTTTCGCCATCACGGCTGAAGCCCATACGCTGAAGTCAATATTAGGCATCAGAAAGTACATGATCATGGGAACCATCAGTCCCCAGGCGAGCAAACCTCCGCTGAAGTTAAGGGCTCCGAGTTTCGGACCGATGATATAACCTACACCCATGTAAGCAGGGCTTACCCCGGGAGAACTGAGCATCATACCGCCCTTACCTGTGAATATGGTTCCTGCGATGATCTGTTTCCCCCAGACAACGAATTTTTCCCAGAGATACAGGAAGAACCTTAGTTCACCAAGGAGTTTCACCATTGCTCCAAGTCCCATGGCCCAGAACAGGAATTTTGATCCGCCTGAATTACCCTGACCGGCTTTATGTATCTCTGCAGCAGCTACCGATTCGGGGAAAGGCAGCTCGGCATCTTCAACCATAACACGGCGAAGCAGGGCAACGAACATGATACCAAGGATACCGCCTGCGATCAGGATCAGCGAGGAGGTGATATAATGCCCCATGGTAAAGAAATCGGGCCATATTCCCGAAACAAAGAATGCAGGCAGGGTAAAAATTGCTCCTGCCGCTACGGATTCACCGATGGAACCGACGGTACGGGTAAAATTCTCTTCAAGGATAGTTCCCCTCATCAGGCGGAGGATAGCCATTCCGAGAACAGCAGCCGGGTAAGTTGCTGCTATAGTCATACCTGCCTTGAGCCCGAGGTAAGCATTTGCCGCACCAAGGATGACGGCAAAGAACAAACCAACGATCAATGCCCGCAGAGTAAACTCCTTCATGTTCGTTTCAGCGGATACGAAGGGTACATGCTTTTTTGCTTCAGCCATAATTGTGATTTTTTTAATTTTTTGCTAAATAACGAAAAAAGCCTGAACCTAACAACATTTGTTGAAATCATAACCGTGACTCGTAAACCGAAACTCGTAATCCGGATTACGATTCACGATTCACGGATCACAGTTCACGAGTCACGTAAACCGGTACAGGTGAAGCACTTTCTTGGTTTCAAAGAATTCTTCGGTAAAGTATTCCGACAGAGGATATACCTTCCATTTCGCCCGGAGAGTTTTAAGTTCTTCTTCAAAGTCACCTCCCTTGTAGTACAGGAAACCGTTTTCGAGGTTATTACTGCCTCCTTTTTTGATCAGCTTTTTCAGGGCTCCGGAAAAAGCTGCGATCTCGGTAACAGCCCTGCCTGTAATGAAATCGAAGGACTGCTGCAGGCTTTCGTACCTGCAGTTCAAGGCTGTTAGGTTGTCAAGGCCCAGGTCAGAAGCTATGGCCCCGGCCACCTTGATCTTTTTCCCTATGGAATCTACCAGCACGAATTCGGTTTCGGGGAACAACACCGCGAGGGGGATTCCCGGCAGTCCGCCGCCAGTGCCTGCATCCAATACACTGGTGCCCGGCTTGAAGGAGATCAGTTTTGCAAGCCCCATGGAATGAAGGATGTGTTTCTCCTCAAGATGTTCTATATCCTTACGGCTGATCACGTTGATCTGGGAGTTCCATTCAGGATATAATTCAAGAATCCTGGCAAGCCGTGCATATTGCTGTTCGGTGAGGGAAGGGAAATATTTCCTGATCTGCTGCATAAAAAATCCGGGTGCCGAAAAACACCCGGACGAAATTATTAAAAATTATCCAGAACATAACCCGACTGATGGACCGGCTTGTTCTTTGGTTTGGCTTAAACTTCTGCTGCAGGAGCTTCAGCTGCCGGGGTTTCAGCAACAGGAGTCTCCTCCTTGGCTTCAACCTTCTTTTTTGCCTTTGCAGCTTTTGGCTTTGCTTCAGCACCTTCGGCCTTTTCGGCCTTTGGCTTTACTTCAGCACCTTCGGCCTTTTCGGCCTTTGGCTTTACTTCAGCACCTTCGGCCTTCTCAGCAACTTTCTTCGTGGCAGCCTTCTTTGCAGCCTTCTTTTCTTCGACTGCAGCATCGACGGCTACTTTTACAACTTCTTCTGCCGGCTTTGCTTTTACTTCCTTAGGTTTTGGAGGAGCAACAATTCCTTTTTTCTTTCTGCGGGCACGTCTTACACCGAAAGATCCTATGATGATCTTCCCTCTTTTTGATTTTTTATCACCTTTTCCCATATGTGTTCTTATTTAAATTTCGTCGTTGAACCTTACGATGTACAAATTACAAGGTAGGGATTCTTTCCAAAGAGCAAAGGTAAGAATTTGATCTTTCTAAAACAGGTTTAGGAATGATTTTTCTTAAGAAAATCACTGAGGATGACATTTGAACGGCTAATTGTTGCAGCCGCCCAGCGAATCAGGATGTCGGTCTGCTCATGTTCGTTAAGGGCCCAGGGTACCTCGGAATTTCTCAGGCGCAGGGTCAGGGAATGGATCAGTACTGCCGCGGAAACGGAGATATTGAGGCTTTCGGTAAAACCGAACATGGGGATCTTGATAAATTCATCGGAAAGTGAGATGGCTTCTTCCGATAGTCCCTGGAGTTCGGTCCCGAAAAGCAGGGCGAACGGCTTGCCGATGGGCAGGGTGGCAGGTGTAAAGTCATCCGTGTGAGGCGTTGTAGCCACGATACGGTACCCCTTTTCCTTCAATGACCTCAGGCAGGCAGCAGTATTGGATTGGGTCTTATTGTATTTATATAAGGTGAGCCATTTGGCGGAACCAAGGGCGACATCCGGGTTCACCTGGTATTTATTCCTGTTCTCGATGATATGCACGTCCTGTATCCCGAAACAATCACAGCTGCGTAATACTGCGCTGGCGTTATGAGGCTGGTATATGTCCTCGAGGATGATGGTCATATGCCTTGTCCGCTGCTTCAGAACTTCATTGAACCGGGCTCTGCGGTCCTCGGTGATAAAGGCCGTAATGTGCTCCAGCAATTTCAGTTTAAGATCGTGATCGAGATTTTCTATATCTGCATTCATTGCTCTGACAGGCTGATTTAATCGCCCAAAGGTAAAAAAATGAATCTGTTGTAGGGTATAAAGGGAAAAAATGTAACTTTGCAACCTCAAATTTTGAAATAAATGGCACAAAAGCTTGATAAACAAGTAGACAAGACTGAAGAACGAATCGTTGCTGTGGAAGAAGCATTCGGCAAAACCGAGCAGTTTATTGAGAAGAACCAGACGGTCATCCTTATTGTTATAGGGATAATCATTGTAGTCGTCCTGGGATTTTTCGGATTTAAACGTTTCTATCTTGCTCCGAGGGAGAAAGACGCCCAGGGCCAGATGTTCATGGCGCAGAAATATTTTGAACAGGATTCGCTGAAAAAGGCTCTTAACGGCGACGGACAGTACCTGGGATTTCTTGCCGTTATCGATGAATACGGCATGACCAAGACAGCGAACCTGGCAAATTATTATGCGGGTATCTGCTTCCTGAAACTTGGAAAGTTTGACGAGGCCATTACCCACCTTAAGAAATTCAGCGCAAGCGACAAGGTTATTGCACCCCTTGCTAAAGGAGGTTTGGGCGATGCCTATATTGAAACAAATGAGATCAAAAAAGGAATTGGCTGCTATGTTGATGCCGCCGAACTGGCAAAAAATGAATTCCTGTCACCTGTCTTCTATATGAAAGCAGCCATGGGATACAACGAGCTGAACGATTATGAGAATGCTCTCAAAATGTATAAGAAGATCAAGGAAGACTATCCCCGTTCCAACGAAGGAAGGGACATAGATAAGTATATTTCCCTTACTGAAGGGAAAATAAAGGCAAAGAAATAAACGGTATTTTCATTTTTTAACGAACTTTGCCCGGGACTACCCGGGCATTTTTTTTACCCAGCAACCCAGCAACCCAGCAACCCAGCAACCAAGTAACCCAGCAACCCAGTCCCCCAGTCACCATGCACCCGGCACCAAAAATCGTTTTCTTCGGCACTCCCGAGATCGCTCTTGAGTCCCTTAAGGCTTTATTTGAAGGCGGATATCATCTCGTCGGGGTAGTGACTGCCCCCGACAAGCCGGCGGGCCGCGGAATGAAGCTCAGGGCCTCTGCAGTCAAACAATACGCAGTTGATCATGGGCTGGAGGTATTGCAGCCCGAACGCATGTCGGATTCCGCTTTCCTTGCCCGTCTAAAGGCCCTTGATCCGGAAATTCAGGTGGTGGTTGCCTTCAGGATGCTGCCGAAAGAAGTATGGGCCATGCCTTCCAAAGGAACGTTCAACCTGCATGCTTCTTTATTACCCCAGTACAGAGGTGCCGCTCCAATCAACAGGGCCATCATGAACGGAGAGACCGAAACTGGGCTTACTACTTTTTTCCTCAGGGAGAAGGTTGATACCGGCGACATCATCTTCAGGGAAAGTATGAGCATAGGTCCTGAAGAGACAGCAGGCGAGCTTCACGACCGTATGAAGGTAAAAGGAGCTCAATTAGTGACTAAGACGGTTGATGCGATTATTTCGGGCAATGTTGAAACATCTGACCAGTCACAATTCACCGATCACGGATCACGGCTCAATCCCGCCCCCAAGATATTCACCGAAACCTGCCGGATAGACTGGACCATGCCATCCGCAGTCATATATAATATAATAAGGGGTTTAAGCCCGCTTCCTGCTGCCTTTACCGAGATTAGGATGAAAGACGGCAGCCTGGCCAAGCTAAAGATTTTCAGTGCGGCATTGAGAAAACAGGGGCCTTCGGCTTCCCCTGGAATGCTTACTACCGATGGCCATAGCTTTCTTTGCATTTCAGCTTCAGATGGAGATATTGTAATTAATGAGCTTCAGCTTGAAGGCCGCAAACCCATGCTAACAGAAGAATTCCTGAGGGGAGCCGGCAGAAATATCATCTGAATACCCCGTTAATCATGCGTTTCCTTGCTGGAGTTATTAACAAAAGTTCCGATTTATGAACATTTTCAATGGTTTTCAGCATAAAATACTTGACAAATTCTACAGAGGCCTTATATTTGCAGGGATTATCAAAATTGAGTATTAATTTAAAACCTGAAAAAATGAACAAGGCTCAGTTAATCGAAGCAGTTGCAAAAGATGCAAAAATTACCAAGGCAGAAGCAAAAAGGGCTCTGGAAGCTGTTATCACTTCCACAACCAAGGCTCTTGGCAAAGGTGAAAGAGTTGCTTTAGTAGGATTTGGATCATTCGCCGTTTCAAAGCGTGCTGCCCGCAAAGGCCGTAACCCCCAGAATGGCAAAGAAATCAAGATCCCTGCAAAGAAAGTCGTAAAATTCAAGGCTGGTGCAGAACTTGTAAAGAAAGTTAAGTAAATAGCCAAGCAATTACTTCACGAAAGGAACCACCTCATCAGGGGTGGTTTTTTTTTATTCCGGTTGCTGACAATTATGGTTTTTGACACCACTGGGGTAAACTTGTTGCCGGGGCGGGATTCTTTTATAATTTAGCAGTCTAAGTTGGAAAACCTATGGGCCGGAAAAAACAGATTCTTGCCTGGATCAGTATACTGCTGATCGCACTCACTTTCCTGAGCCTTTTCGGATTCAGGCAGATACTAGATAATTACCGCGAACGATGGAATCTGAAATGCCAGCAGGTCCCGGTGCGGCTTTTGGCAACTGCAAAGAGGCATGGTGACCAGTTGCTGATGCTCCAGCAATCACTGTCTTTATACATGCAGTATGAGGCTAAGAATACTTTCCTTCCTTCGCCCGGACCTGACATGAAGATCCGGCACGTTTATTCACGCTCGGTTGATGACAGCATGCTGGTGTTGTCCCCAACGGTCCTGGCCGAAAGAGAGATAAAATCCTGCAGGCAGCTTATGACTACCGCTTTCCGCACAATCCAACATATAGCAAATGATTTCGGTGAAGTTGAAAGAGTATATTTTCGTTTAAATTCAGGACATGTTTTACTCTTCCTTTTTGGTAAGAACCCTGCAGATTCAGTAATCATCAGGGGGTATAATGAAACGCCGGAGAGGTTCCGGCCTGTCAACGGAAAATTGAATTCCGTCAGTGTGACCCCGCCCTTCATTGGCCGTTTAGCAAAAAAAGAGTTAATAACTTTATACACTGCCTGGGCAGTCCACGACAGTATAATCGGGGAGATCTGCCTTGATCTGGGCACACAGTACTATCACAACTGGCTTGAACTAAATCTTGAACATGCCAACCTGGTGTTGTACGATACCTGCGGAGTTGTGCTTACCTCAAGTGAAAACCGGTTTATAAGTAACGATTTTCTGATTAACGTCTACGCCACCCTTCCGGAATTCAATATAAATCCCAGGCTCAGGAAAGTTGACAGTGACAAGCCTTTGTTTTTCGAAAGCGATGAGGGAGGGTATTATAAATATTTTTACAAGTTCGCCAGGAATAAGGTGATGTCTCTCTATGCCAGCAAGCATGAAGTCAGGCTGGCAATTTTTATCAGGCTGATTCCTTTCCTGCTGGTGATTATTGCATTATGGGCGGCATCATGGGCTTATTATTCACAGAGACTGATCAGCCGTAAGCTGAAAAAAATGTCGGAGGAACTCGAGATTGCAAAACATGAAGCCGAATCGGCCAATGATGCAAAGAGTGTATTCCTGGCCAATATGTCGCACGAGATCCGCACGCCGATGAACGCCATAATTGGATTCTCCCAAATCCTGACGAACCTCGTCAAAGACCCGGTACAGGCCAATTACCTCGCTTCAATCAGCTCGAGCAGCAAAGTGCTTCTGAGCCTGATCAACGACATCCTCGACCTTTCTAAAATAGAAGCAGGCAAACTCGAGCTACGCCCCGAACCTTTCAGTATCAGGAACCTCCTGTCGGAAGTCGAATCCCTCTTTATTGCCCGGGCAACGGAAAAAGGCCTTATTCTTAAGGTGAATGCGGATGAGCGGTTACCTGAATACATGGTTTCGGATGAGTTGCGCATACGACAGATACTGCTGAACTTCATGAGCAATGCCGTCAAGTTCACCGATGAAGGAGAGATAGTGCTGAGTGCGGAATTCCTGGGGCGGGAAGGAAACAAGGTGAGCATGAAGCTGAGTGTCAAGGATACGGGTATCGGGATTAAAGAAGATCAGCTGAAACATGTTTTCGGGGCCTTTGCACAGGTCGAGAATCAGGATAGCCGGAAATACGGGGGGACCGGGCTGGGACTGGCAATCACCGAAAAGCTGGTAAGCCTGCTTGGAGGAAGGGTAGAGGTTGAAAGCGAGCCATTCATGGGCAGTATTTTCAGTGTCATACTGCCATCGCTCGAGATATTTGAAGGCGATCTAAATATTCCTTCGGTACAGAAAGACAAATCAGGCAGTGTTAAATTCAAAGGTTCATCAGTACTCATCGTCGACGATGTGAATAACAACCGCAGGGTGTTATCTGGGATGATGAGCGGGCTGGGCCTGAAATGCAGCGAGGCGACCAACGGTAAAGAGGCGTTGGAACTGATGCGTGCCGTAAAACCTGATCTCGTGATGATGGACCTTCGGATGCCTGTCATGGACGGTTTCACCGCCGTAAAAGAAATACGGGCTGATGCGGCGCTGAGCAAACTCCCCGTGATTGCCGTCAGTGCGTCAGCCTTTCACCAGGATGAACGCGATGTTAAACTGAAAGGCTTCGACAGTTTTCTCAGGAAACCGGTCATTGCCGATGAACTCATAGTGGAGCTTTGCAGGTTCCTGCCGTATGAAGACATAAACCCGTCGATGGAAGCAGCCGTGCCCGGCCCGGAGCCCGATGTTGACCAGGCTGTGCTGAAAGCATTAGTTGAAGGACTTTCAGGGGAAGCCCGTGAACTGGCAGCAATTGCGCTGAAAAAGCATTCAATCCAATCGACGAAAGCCCTGCTGGTTTTAACATCAGGCCTTACCGAAAAGTTCAGCTGGGAACCTTTCTCAAAGTGGGTCTGTTCACTGAAGCTTGCCGTTGAATCGTTCGACGTTGCCTTGATGGATGCATCACTCAGGGAGTTTGAGAAGCTGCTTGAAAATGCGAGAAAAATAATACAGTAAGAATAAAAATACAGATTAATGCCTGAAAAGATTCTGCTGGTAGACGACCAGCCCAAGAACATACAGGTTGCCGGAACCCTGCTCACGACAAACGGCTACGAGGTTGAATTTGCAACAGACGGTTTCAAGGCCCTGTATTGGCTGGGTGAAGAGAGTTTCGACCTGGTGCTACTCGATGTGATGATGCCGGGAATGGACGGCTTCGAGACCTGCCGCAAGCTGAAACAGCTGCCCGGGGGCGCCGACATACCCGTGATCTTCCTCACCGCTAAAAGCGATACCGACAGTCTGATCGAGGGATTCGAAGCCGGGGGCGTCGATTACCTTTCCAAGCCTTTCCAGGCTGAAGAAATGCTGGTAAGGGTGAGGACCCATCTCGAGATGAAACAGATGAGGGCGATGCTCAGGGATGTGAATAAATGGCTGCAGGCCGAGGTTTCAATGAAGACCATGGAGCTTATGGAAAAGAACCGGGAACTGCAGAATATACTTACCAAGGTGGAAACCCTGGATAAGAGCAAGGACAACTTCCTTAAGATCATCAGCCACGAGATCCGTACACCTCTGAATGGCATAATAGGGGCCAGTTTTCTGCTTAAATCTATGGTAACCTCCCCCGAGCAGATAGAATTCTTTGATATGCTTGACATATCGCTGAAAAGACTGGAGAGTTTTTCATTTACGGCATTGCAGATCACCCAGTTGCAGGCCTCAGGGAACACATTCCCCAAAAAACTGCTAGAAGTGAGGGAATTGGTTGAGGAAGCAAAGACCATTGCCTTAGCGGGACAGGCCAGGCAATTTGTTCTCGAGTCGGCAGATGTACCTCCTCTGAATGCCAACAAGGAGCTTTTTGTAACAGCCCTGGTGAAACTTCTGGATAACTCGGTCCGCTATTCGCCGCCGGGTTCCACGATCACGCTTAAAGTACAGCAGCGATCAAACGGAGTTCATTTCACCCTCACCGACCAGGGGCCTGGTTTCTCACCTGAGGTTCTGCTCAGGAAATTCGAGTTGTTTGTCACAGGCGAGACACATGTCGATAAAAACCCGGGCATGAGCCTTGCCCTGGTCAGATTTATCATCGAAGTTCATGGAGGAAACATTGACCTGTATAACAACGCTGAAGAAGGCGCGGTAGTTGAATTTTATATACCTGCAGCTTAGAGTTTTGAGAATTTGTATTATTTCCCTGAAAGATTTTAATATTTATTCAGGTAAGCCGTAAGGTTTGCTTCGCGGGCCAGCCCGAGTTTATGCCTCAGGCGATGGCGGGCAATTTTGATGGTGTTTTCGCTTTTCCGGGTAATCTGTTCAATTTCTTTGGTTGTGAGATTCAACCTGATAAATGCACAAAGCCTGATCTCGTTGGGTGTAAGACCCGGATGCTTACTTGTGAGTGAAGAGAAAAACTGGGGGTGGACATCCCTGAAGTGGGCATTGAATTCATCCCAGAAGCTTTCCGATTTTTTATTTTTAAAATCACGCAACAAGTTCCTGAGGCCGCTGTCTTGAGGGACTGGATTGGTCTCGATGAACCCCTGAAGCCTTTCCGACATCTCGCGCATGGTCTCTTTCTTCTCGGCAAGGTTCATCGATTGAAGAAGCAACTCTTTGTTCTTCAAGCTGATGTCTGTTTCAAGATGGATTTTTTCCAGCTCAAGGTTCTTTTGTATCAGTTTACTATGCCGGGCTTTATTTTGTTGTAAAAGGTAAAGCAGTAAAAGTGTGATCGCTATTCCAATCACCAGGGAGAATATTAATATATAAATCAGGTTATTCCTGCTCCTTAATGCTGAATTTTTTTCCTCGTTTATCTTATTTTTATCCTGTTCATTTTTATAGGCAAATTCCAGTTCAGTGAGTATGATTTTCTGGTTGTCCCTGATCTGCCACAGGCTGTCGGAAAATTTGTGATACAATTTTGCAAAAAACAAAGCACTGTCATTCCTGCCCCTGAGTTCATGAATTTCGCTGAGGCCTTTTATCGCATCGGTCTCATACTGAAGAAAGGAACCTCGTTTCGCAAGTTTCCCTGCCTCCCTGAAATGGATTTCCGCCTGCCGGTAATCTTTCATATCCTGGCAGATGACTCCCATGGTGCTTTCTGCATCAACTTTCAGGTAAAGACTGGAACCGTGAAATGATTTATCAAGGGAATCAATCATTTTCCTGGCGGTTGTTATTAACTCAAGTGCTTCTTTAACCCTTGACAACTCCAGGTTTATTGAAGTCAGCCCCAGGTAAAGGTTGGCCAGTCCGTAGTAATTCTGCAGCCTTTGCTGAATGGGTAAAGCCAGCCTGTAATTTGCCAGGGAGCTGTCGTACATTTTAAGCCCGAGATAGGCTCTCCCGGTATTGACCAGTGCATTGGCGTAATAAGCTGAATCCTTCTTCTCCCTGTATATTTTGCCCGCTTCTTTAAAGAGCCCCAGGCTTTTACTGTAAATGCCGGCAGAAATGTAAAATGCAGCGATGTTGTTCAGGAAGTCGGCGCGCCATGTATCGTTCCCTGTCTCCCCGGCAATCTGTTTCCCTTGCATATAATACCTGAGTGCATTGGCATAGTCAGACTGCAAATCGCTGATATACCCGAGCCCGTTCAATGTTCGCATCTTATCTACCGGATCGGTTTGCAGATTTATCAGGGACATGGCTTTTTGCAGATATTTTTTTGCAAGTTTGAGGCTGTCTGACTTTATATAATATAAACCCAGATAAATGCAATTGGAACGCATCCCGTCCTGGCATCGAACTTTTTCGGCAAGTTTCAGGCCGGTAAATGCCGCCGGGAGACAGGAATCGTCACCTTTCCTGTAGTATTCCCTTGCCAATCGGGCGTAGATGAGCGAAAGCTTAGCGGCATCCTGGTTCCCATTGATAATCAACCGATTCAGGCTGTCGATCCGGGATATTGCAGGCTTATTGCCGGCGAACCCCCAACAGCAGGTGAACAGGAATATAAACAAGTAAAGGAAGACCCTTGATTTTTGAGTCATCGCCAGAGTGATTTTATTTTCAGAAAGTACATTAATTAATCATCTTTCTAAAGGTACAAAAAAATTAGTACTTGCATTTTTTGTTGTTATATGCAAAAGTACACTTTTTGTACCCCCTAAAAATCCGAATATGGTCAATAAAGCTATGTATTTCAACGGATAATAACTTTGATTCACCTCTTTCCTGATGTAAATTTATCAGTATGAAACCAAACATTCCACAAATGAAGAAAATAGTCCTTCTTTCGATCCTCATTTTGAGCGGTGCTGTTGCAATCAGCCAGAATCTCCTGTTAACCTCCGAATTCGGGGGTGCAAACTCCAACGGGGCCCTTGTGAAGTACAACCCGGCCACGACCAATTCCTCTGTTTTTACCAGCCTGGGTGGAAACCCTTTCACCGCATTGAATGTGATAATAAATTCCGATAATGACTGGCAATCCCAGCAAGGCGGTCTGACCCTGGGCATTGATGGGAAATATTACGGGGTGGCATTTCTGCCATCCGGTATCGTAAATCTTGACCTGGATCATAAAACCGACAGGGGGATTTTCTACAGGTTTGACCCGGTAACCAATAAAACCCAGGTTCTTTATTCATTTACAGGTGCAGGCGAATATAACATGGCCGATATCAATCATACTGCCTCCTATAATGAAAACCTGGCCGGTCCGGCTTACAAAGTGGTGGAGATGAGCAGCGGGGTGTTTTACGGCATCGCGGTGCTTGGCGGAACGTCTGACCTGGGTGGTGCCTGGAAATTCGACGTCAATACCATGACCTATAAAAAGATAGGGGAATTCAGCAACCAGGCGTTCGGCATAGGTTACAGGCCTTTAGGCAACCTTGTCCATGGAGACGGAAGCAACCTATACGGTGTTTTGTCAAAAAGGAATATAAACCAACCCACCTCTTTGGACGATGGAGCGCTATACCGGATCAATACGGCCACAGACCAGCTGGAATTTGTCCATGACCTGAACTCAACGGATTTGGTGTCTCCGATGCTGACTTTCCCTACCGGGGACATCGTTTATATCCCCTCATTGAATACATTTTATGGTACAAAATTAAGTTCTCTGTTTAATTGGGACGCGCATATCGGAGGTGGTGTCTGGGCTTACAACATGACCGATAATACGGTCAAGTATAAATGGACAATTGCAACGTCGGAAACGAATATCCTCGGATCCCAGGTCGGCGGACTGGTCCAGGGAAATGACGGGAAACTTTATGCATTTTCCAAGGGAGGGGGAGCAAACGGCTTCGGCACCATCATTAAATACGTACCTTCTTCAAACACCTATTCCAAGGTACTGGATCTTACAGGGCCTTTGTATCCTCATTATTCAGGTTTCCAGGTGGTTGGCTCAAAAATCTTCGGAAGCTGGGAAGATGATCCCAATCACCCGTTTTACCAGATGTTCAGTTACGATGTGCTGACTGGTTTGCTCGACAATATTGGTTCTTTATCACTTTGAGTGGGTAACATAATGAGGATTGATTTTAGAAAAGTCGAGTTTTCCGGTGAGCAAATAGATAATTGCTTTGATGGTATCATATCGTCGATAACCCCGGGCTTTCGCTTTAGCAGCCTGAAAAATGGAATTGAACCCTTCCAGTATCCCGTTACTGATTTTGTAATCAAACCAATTGACAATGCCAGACCAATGACGTTGAATGGTGTATGCAGCTTCCTTGATGGGTTCGATGCGGCTATGGGTAGCCCAGAAATACCATTTCCTGAGCAGTTTGTCAAACATCTCAGAAGTAGGAGCCTGGTATATCTGTTGAAATGCCTCACGTATGTTCAATGCCTTCATTGTTTTAAGGTTAAGTCCACTAAGCCGAATGCCCTCAAGTTGTTGTTTTTGGTAGGCATTAAGGTTTTCACGGTTCTTAAGAAAAATGTACTTGGACCCTTTCAAAATCGGGTTTTTCTCTACTTCGCCCTTTCTTACTTTATCAACAGCCTCATTAATCACCTTAGACACATGAAACCGGTCAAATACAACGGAAGCATTGGGAAGATTGGCTTCAACGCCTTTGATAAATGCAGGGGACATGTCGCACGAAACTTGCTCGATGTTCTCGGGTTGGCCTCCATGGGCAACAAGATCACTTACGAAAGCATGAATAACCGTATGGTCCTTGCCTTCGGTAACAAAAATGGTCCTTTTTTCTTCAATATCAACGAATAGCGAAACATAGACATGATTTTTACGAACAGAAGTTTCATCAAGCCCAACTACCGTGACCCCGGAATAATCTTCTTCTGCCCTGGCTTTGTTAGTGTAAGCCTTGATCATCTTCCACAACTTGTTGTCATAAACGTCTAATACCTGACACACATTATGAACCGGCATCACCTTTACCAGCTCAAGAATCAAGGCTTCAAAAAGCAATGTGAACCCCGGCGCATGTCCTTCCCAGGGAGCCTGAACCTGACGGATCTTTCCATTGCCCAAATCAACCCGTGGAATCCAGGCATGAAGGTAACACTGGTACTGGAAAAAATTCAAGTGCCGCCAGGTTTTCTCAGTAGTATCGTATGCTTTAA
>CAIJYT010000272.1 GCA_903824935.1 uncultured Bacteroidales bacterium
TCTGGCTGGTGGGCGGAGTGTACTTTCCTCTGGGGTCTCGAGAGACGATGGATCGTAAGCATCGTCTGCTGGAGCTATCTGGGGCTGTGTATGTGTTGGTGTCAGGGGAGGAGATTGAGAAGGCGGGAGAAGCGCATTAAAAAAATGACAAATGACAAATGACAAATGACGGCAAATATTTATTGCAGTCAGCTTTAGCTGACTGTTACCAGGGACAGGTTATTTAAATCGGGGCTTTAGCCCCATTAGAATTTTAATCATATGAGAGTTCTGTTTTTTATCCTCACAATGTTTCTATTCCGGTGCATGTTGCCAGCTCAGGAAATCACGGTACCAATTTCGTTGAAGCAACTGATTGATCAGTCGTTTCAGAAGTATCCGAGGGTGGCGGAAATGAGTGAGATGGTCAGGATGAGCGAAGTGAAGGTAAGCCTTGGAAAAGCCGGCTATCTGCCCATTGCAGGAGGGGATCTTTCCTATCGCCATCAGTACCCAACGCCTGTGATTCCTTTCCCGACAGGCCAGGGGGAGGTCCAGGAAGTGCGGATACAGCCGGCCGAGAATTATAATGCGTCCGTGAGCCTTGCCCAGCCGCTGGTTGATATGCGAACCCCTGTCAACGTCAGCAAAGCGAAAAGTGACCTGGAAACCTCCAAAGACAATTTTGAAAGCTTTAAAATCCAACTTTCCTACCAGGTTGCCCAGGTATATTATTCCATCATTTTTCTCAATAAAAGCCTGGTCGTTCAACAGGAGCAGATCAGTTTGCTGCAGTCAACGCTGAACCAGATCGGCGTAAAGGTGAAAAACGGAGATGCCCTTACGTATGACCTCGTTTCCACCCAGGTTAAATATACCAATGCCGAGAACTTCTATACCGACCTGATGACCCAGCTCAACAAGCAGTACAACATGCTGGGCATGCTTACCGGGAACCAGGGAAACGGCTACCTGAATGACACCGTTGTTGATCAGTCAACCTTTCAGATCGCAACCGATTCCATCTTCAGCACGGCTTTTCAAAACAACCCGGAACTCAGGGTTGCCGATGATAAAATCAAATCGGCGGGCTGGGACATTGTTGCAGCCAACCGGAATCGTTTGCCAACCATGAATTTCCTGGCCGGAGTAGGGTTTAAAAACGGATTCATGCCTTCCATTGATGCTTTTACCTTTAATTATTTTGTCGGAGCCGGGATATCGGTCCCGATCCTTTCCGCCTCCCGGCCCGGTTTGCAGAAAAAAATGGCGACCATCAACCTCAATGCGACAAAACTGGCCATGGAAACGCAGAAAGTCAGCCTGAACAAGGATTTGCTGAACGCGCTTGATGATATTCAAAAGAACCGGAAAAAGCTGGCCAGTGCCGATACCCTGATCAAACAGGCCCAGCTGGCCCAGGATCTTGCCACCGACCGCTATAAATACGGGGTGATTACCAACCTAGACCTGCTTACCTCCCTGACGAATTACAAGGACGCCCAGCTCAGCCGCCTTCAGTTTGCCTATAACCTGCTGTTATCCAGGATGGAGCTCTGCCGGCTTGCCGGAGTCAGGTGGTGGTAAAGAATAATCTTTCTGCAATTTATCATGTTACAAGGAGTGTCTCCATACTCCTTTCCCTTCTGTTCCGACAAAAAGACAGGAGCCGTTTACAGTGACACAGAATGCCCGTATGCCGGAA
>CAIJYT010000273.1 GCA_903824935.1 uncultured Bacteroidales bacterium
CCGCGCACAATTCCTTCCGCTATTCAACCGAGAACGGCGACCCGATCAACTATCGCCCGGTGGTTGAGGCGCTCGCGCGGAACCACCGGCTCGACGCCGACGGCTTTGCCACCGCCGATGACGAATACCTGCTTCATTTGAAAGGGCTGCTTCGGGTGCGATGCTCATATTGACGACATCCGCGCCCAGCATGCGGAACATCTTCGATTCGGCCCGCGTGGAGAACCTGGGCCCTTCGATCGTCACTAAAGTCCCTTCAGGATGGTATGACAACTTCAATTCTTCAGCACTGCGGATCAGTTTTTCCCTTAGCACTGCCGAAAAAGGGTCGGCCATGGCTACATGCCCGGTGACTCCCGGTTCGAAACGGTCATGGAAAGTATTGATCCTGTTCTTTGTAAAATCAAGGAACTGGTCAGGGAATACGATGTCGCCCCGGCCGATCTCCTCTCTCAGGCTTCCACAGGCAGTTGTTGCAAGAATGGCTGTGCAACCCAATTGTTTCAGGGCAAAAATGTTTGCCCTGTTGTTTACATGGCTAGGAGTGATGGAGTGTTCCCTGTCGTGCCTCGACAAAATATAGATCTCATTATCAGCTATCATGCCATGGAACAATGAGGAACTTGGGGCTCCGTATGGCGTGTCAGCAATAACTTCGCGGGATTCCCTGAGCATGTTTAATTTCTCAAGTCCGGATCCTCCTATAAGTCCTATTATGGCCACAAAATAAATTTAAGCGAATTTAAGAGAAATCGACTCCTGATGCAATTGCATTACATTTTGTTAATAACAAATTGACAGGAGTTTTCAACACAGCAAGCTTGTTACATGTATGGAAGCACATATGAAGATAGCCGTAAGATTGAAAAATGTATCTTTGCTGTTCAAAAAAAATACTGTTTTATGAGTTTTACTGGAGAACATTTGATATACGGAGTTCTTGGGAAATCCTTCATATGGTTAAGCTTCACAGCTTCCCTGATTGCCTCGCTCCTGTTCCTGTTTCATTTTTCGCGCAAGGAAAATCCATTTAAACTGGTACTTGGCATTGCAAGAAGTTTTTACATCTTTCATGTTATTTCGCTGCTTGCAGTCATCATAGTTTTATACGTCCTGATATTCAAACATTATTACGAATACTCCTATGTTTGGCAGTATTCTTCCTCCGGCCTTCCCGTAAAATATATTATTTCATGTTTCTGGGCAGGGCAGGAGGGCAGCTTCCTGGTCTGGGGAATTTCCCAGGCTGTATTAGGGCTGTTCCTTATAAGGAGATCCGGCGAATGGGAATCCCCTGTCATGGGAATAGTTTCCCTCTCGCAGGTTTTCGTTACTTCCATGATCCTTGGCGTAAGTATTTTCGGCAACAAGATCGGAAGCAATCCTTTTATTCTTCTTCGCGATACTTATGCCGGGCAGCCTAACACGATCTTTGATCATCCCGATTATCTCCAATACATAACCGACGGCAACGGGCTGAATCCTTTGCTTGAAAATATATGGATGACTATTCACCCGCCCATACTTTTTATAGGTTATGCGCTGGCTCTCATTCCTTTTGCATATTCCGTTGCAGCTTTCATGAAAAAGGACTATCTCGGGTGGATACGCCCCGCCATGCCATGGGTGCTGCTGTCCCTTACTTTTCTTGGAGCGGGGATTTTGCTCGGGGGTGCCTGGGCTTATGTTTCACTGACATTCGGCGGCTTCTGGGCCTGGGACCCTGTTGAAAATTCTTCGCTTGTGCCCTGGCTTACTCTTGTAGCCACCCTGCATTTCATGATCATTGCAAGAAAACAGCATTTTGGGCTATTGTCGGCCTTCATCTTCAGCCTGATCTCATACATCCTCGTGCTTTATGCCACCTTCCTTACACGCAGCGGTGTGTTGTCGGAAACCTCGGCTCACTCATTCGGAGATAACGGGCTTACAGCACAGCTCTTGGTCTACCTTCTCGTGTTCCTGGCCATCATGCTGGTACTTGTGATCTGGAACATCAGGAAAATACTGGATCACCGGAAAGATGAAATGATCTCCAGGGAGTTCTGGATGTTCATCGGCTCGCTCATCGTTGCCCTGGCAGCGTTCCAGGTTATTTTCACTACATCTCTCCCCGTTTTCAACAAGCTCTTTGGAACACATATTGCACCTCCCACTGACAATGTGGGGTTTTATAACCGCTGGCAGATGCCTTATGCCCTGCTGGTCGCAGCTTTCATCGGTTTCAGCCAGGTTCTGAATTATTCGGCAAATAAGGGAAGGGAGGCGCTTAAAAAGATGATCCTGCCGGCTGTAATTGCTCTTCTTTCAGCAATCCCGTTTGTGATCTCCGGCATAGTTACACAATTCGGACTCCTTCTGTTTTTATATTTTATATTATTCGGATTATTCTCAACCCTGCTCAACCTGGTCTTCCGGACCTCCTTTCCCAGGAATACAGGCGGAATGATAACCCACCTTGGTTTTATCGTTTTTTTGCTCGGCACTCTCATCACTTTTTCCAATTCGAGGGTGATATCCACCAACACCTCCAGGTATGACCTCGGGAATGAGCGCACGAATACCGAGAACCTGATGCTGGTTAAAAGCGATACTCTTTATATGGCCGGGTTTTACGTTACCTATGTGAATAATTCCAGGGTTGGTAATATTACTTCCTACAGGGTTGACTTTCTGCGGATGAAAGAAGGAAAAATGAAAAAGGAATTCAGCCTTTTTCCATCGGTTAACGTTCATCCGAAGATGGGGGCGGTATATAATCCTGAGACCAGGCATTACCCTATGATGGATTATTATACCTATATCGCACAGGTAGGTGAAAAGCCCGATTACATCGTCATCAAGGCGATCATGAACCCGTTCATCAATATACTTTGGGCCGGCGCGTTGCTCATGGTGTTCGGGCTGTCATACTCTACTGTAAGGAAAATCAGGTTGCGGAAGAGAAGTAGCGAAATAGCAAAGTAGCGAAAGTTGCATGCATTTTGCACCGCCGCTACGGTGCAGCGAAGCGATATGATGATAGACTCGTCCGGCATTACATAAGCTCCTCGCACCTGATGCGGCTTGTGCAATATGCTTCGCTGACTATAATTTCGCTACTTCGCCACTTCGCTACTTCGCTATTTATTCTTTTTTTGCCTTATCTTCAAGCATTGGCACAAACCTGAAGTTGCCATGTTCTTCCTTTCGCACTTCAGTCTCGGAGATCTTATAAATGGTGGTCATGATCTGTACATCGTCACCCACGGGAATTACAAGGATACCTCCCGGCCTGAGTTGTTTGATGAGAGGTTCAGGTATATAAGGTGCCGCTGCGGTGACCAGGACCTTGTCGAAGGGAGCAAAGGAGGGCAGTCCCTTATAGCCGTCCCCGTAAAACAACTTAATCCTCTGGTATCCCATTTCGGTAAGCAACACCCTGGTTTTATCGTATAATGTTTTCTGGCGCTCAATGCTGAACACTTTCGCCCCGGCCTCGGCCAGGATGCATGCCTGGTAGCCGCTTCCCGTGCCAATTTCAAGAACTTTTTCACCTTTCGAAAGTTTCAGCAGCGATGTCTGAAATGCAACGGTAAAAGGTTGTGAAATGGTCTGACCTGCCCCGATAGGGAATGGCTGGTCCTCATAAGCATATTCCAGAAAGGAGGAATCAAAGAAAAAATGCCTGGGGACTTTCTCCATTGCAGCCAGAACCGCAGGATCGGAAATTCCTTTCTTCCTGATTTGGCTGATCAGCTGGTTCCTCAGTCCCTGATGGCGGTAAGTGTCTTGTCTTTTAGAGGGTTTCATAAATTTTTGCCCGGGAAATTTTTCACGAAAATAGTGATTTCAAAATCTTAAAAGACTAACTTTGCAAAAAAATAAGCGGTATGCTGAAAATAGGAGTCCTGGGAGCCGGCCACCTGGGGAAAATCCATCTTAAATGCATCAAGGAAATTCCTGAATATGATTTATGTGGATTTTTTGATCCTGATGTGAATATCGCAGACAGGGTGGAGCAGGAATTCAATATCAGGAAGTTCTCCTCTCTCGATGAGTTGGTCGACCATGTTGATGTTGTGGATATCGTTACTCCCACAATTTCCCATTTTGACTGCGCTTCGAAATCTCTTCTCAAGAGCAGGCACGTTTTTATTGAGAAACCTGTTGTGACAACACTTGATGAGGCGAGGGAACTCATCAAGATGGCAGGTGAAGCCAGGGTCAAAGTGCAGGTGGGCCACGTTGAAAGGTTCAACCCGGCCTTTCTTGCCGCAGAGCCTTTTTTTGCAGGACCAATGTTCATCGAAGGCCATCGCCTGTCGCAGTTCAATCCCCGCGGTACGGATGTGCCTGTGATTCTCGACCTGATGATCCATGATATCGATATTATCCTGTCGGTTGTAAAGAGTGGTATCAGTAATATCAGCGCTTCGGGCGTTGCCGTAGTCAGCGACACCCCGGATATTGCAAACGCCCGTATAGAATTTGAGAACGGCTGTGTTGCAAACCTCACTGCCAGCAGGATATCCATTAAAAATATGCGCAAGTCAAGATTCTTTCAGAGGGATGCCTATATCTCTGTTGATTTCCTTAAGAAAGAGCTTGAAGTTATCCGGATCGAAGAACCGGGAAGCAGCAGTTCGGGGTTCGGTATGCCTCTCGACCTTGGGCCGGGAAAAGGTCTGAAACAGATCTCTTTCATCAAGCCGGAAGTTAAGCCGAATAATGCGATCAGGTCTGAACTGGAAAGCTTTTGTTCGGCAATCATAAATAATACCGTGCCGCCTGTTACTATTGAAGACGGATATCATGCTCTGGAAGTTGCATACATGATCATCAATGAAATAAACCATTCAGTAAAGCGGCTTACTTGATTTCCGCAATTGTTAATTTCTTTTATCATTTTTTCTGACAATATTCATGCGGAAAAGGCGTTTTCAAACCAGGATCATAAAACAGTTCATGCCGGGGACGAGATATACCATTGGTTTCAGCTTTTTTATACTTGGAATGATAATCCTGACTTCCTGTGAAAAATTCAAGGGAAGCCAGGAAGTTCCGGCCTACCTCAAGATTGATTCAATTTATATTACAACAGATTATTCCACACAGGGGTCAGCCTCGCAGAATATTACTGATGCCTGGGTTTATGTTGACGGCCAGCTGATCGGCGCTTTTGAAATGCCTTGTAAATTCCCCGTTCTGCAATCGGGCATTCATAAAGTGGCCGTTATGGCAGGAATTAAAGTTAACGGCATTTCAAGCACACGTGCAGCCTATAATTTTTACACTCCCATCAACCTGAATGTGAAATTTGGCATTGACAGCGTGACCAGCCTTAAAACAATACATACAACCTATTCGACCTCGGCCAATTTTTTATGGAGGGAGGATTTTGAAGGGACTTCAATAAGTCTTGATACCACTACCCGCAGCACAGTACCCGTGAAAACGACAGCCGAAGGTTCCCCTCTTACCATCGAGGGCATTCACTCGGCGATCATTCTGACCGATTCTACCAATGATTTCGCTGAGGTCCAGTCACACGTGAATTTTCCCATCCCCCTGTCGGAGGTATACCTTGAACTGAATTACAACATCAATACAATTTTAACGGTAGGTGTCATTCTTACAGGATATTCTTCATATCTGCAGATGCCCGTTGTCAATCTGAATGTAACTAACGGTAAAGTAAAAAAAATATACATCGACCTCACTCCTGCGCTTAACGCCACTACAGGGATAGACCATTTCAGGGTTTATTTCGGGGGCTTTTTGGATACGGGTCTCACGCAGGGGGTCATGGTTATTGATAATGTGAAAATTGTTACAAGTAAATAAA
>CAIJYT010000274.1 GCA_903824935.1 uncultured Bacteroidales bacterium
GACCAGCCAATTTCTCTTTACTTCCGAATCCTTCACACTTTTGTTCGGCACCCGGTTTTTATAATCATAGGATGCATCTCCAAGCAAAAGCAGGTATTTTAAATTATGCCCCTTTGATGGCCTGTTATACAGCATCTTCATGAAGTCGCGTATAGCCGAGATGTCCTGCACCCCCGAAGAGAATTCATTGTACACCTTATCGGGGGTTGTCACGAACACGTTAAGCCCCGAATTGTTCCTGTGGAACTCTGCAAGCCGTTCAGCCTCTCCTGTAAAATCAGGATGTGTTATCATCACATAATCAATATTTGAGAGGTTGTGCAGGTTCTGGTTGCCGACAATTCCGTTAAAGGAAGGGGTTCCAAATGAACTGCCGTCAAAAGTAATGAACTCCCTTAACGAATCAGTCATCAGCCTGATAGAATAAACCGACCCGGTTAATTGAGTTTCAAGGTTCCTTGCATTATAGGGCTGGGTCACATCCCAAACAGTAAGGGCCTGACCCTGGGTGGTTATCTGAAACTCGCTTATCCAGTTGCTCTTCCATGAGGAAGCATTCCTGAAATTCATCTGGCTGCCGCTCATGACAAGGAAGCGCATGGCATTAAGTTCAAAATAATTCAGGTAGCCTACAGCACCTGAGACCATTGGACGGTAATCCAGGTTAATGTTCATGGTCTCTCCCGGGGCGGTATATGGCTTGCTTACCGTCCCTGAATGGGCATAATAATCTTCAAAAGTGGTGGTAACCGGGTCGATCGAAAGCGTGGATAACAGGTTGCCGTCAACATTGAGTTTGAAATACGAAGCAACGTCTATCGACCTGGAAGCCGCATTCAGAACTATGGTTACCGGAGTTTGTGTATCCAGATGGGGAAATGTAAAGGAATAATTCCTCGAACCTGTCATTTCAAAAATCTCCTTGTCATACCATACCCTGCCCGAACTTATAAGGTTGATACCGTCCCTGTCGTAGGTTGTATAATCATTAAACCTGGTATACACCTGGTTGGCGGGTGCATGAACGAATGCCTGGGTTTGCATGCGTTTGCCTTCGCCAAGGTCGCAAGTCAGGAAATAACAGGTAACATCGGAATAAATATTTCTCTGGTGATGAAAATTATTGTCGGCTTTGTTGTATTTCCAGCGGTCGGGCCCGCTGCCATAAAAGAGGATGTAATCTCCTTCATTGAACTGAGTGTTCGCCTGCCCGGAAACGAAAATGGGATTCTCAACCAGGTCATCAATCCTGGCGCTGTCGTTCGATTCGGGGAGCATGCCTCCTCCGTTCCCGTATATCCTGATATTTTTAGGATTGATGGTGCTTACCGGAACACCCGCGTTTTTCAGGTCGGTGTATGTGAGCCGGTAAACTCCGTCGGAAGGAATTGAGAATTTATACCAGTTTCCCGACGAAAGTACGGAATTTGATGTGAAATCAGTCTGGGCCAGGCCTTTTTTGGCCGGGCTAAAGAAAATCAAAGCCAGGGTCAATAAGAAAAGCTTTGGGTAAAAAAACCGTTCAATCATTAGTAGCGCTTTACTGTCTTATATATATGACCACAAATTACCCAAAAGGGTTTGCTCCGGATGAAAATATTTTTGAATACGAAATTTAGCAGTTTAAACGTTTTATTCTATCTAATATTGTAACATGAATAGGATACATCAGGGGATTTTTTCCTAAATTTGCATCCGGCCGGGCGTTTCCGCAGAAAACAGAAATTGTGAAACTAAGATCAGGTTTTGTCGTTGTTTTTCTTTTTATCTGTATCTGGACTTCATTTGCCCAGGATCCTGAATTTTCACAATTCTATGCGAACCCCCTTTACCTTAATCCCGCACTCACCGGTGCGACTATCTGTCCCAGGATCATAGGCAATTACAGGAACCAGTGGCCGGGGCTTGGAAAGGCTTACAGCACCTATAATTTTTCATACGACCAGTACCTTGGGATCTTCCACGGCGGGCTCGGGCTTCTTGTCACTGCCGACCGTGCCGGCGGAGGCAGCCTCAACACCACTACCATAGGATTGTCGTACGCGTATAAATTCAATATTACAGAAAAGCTGGATGCCAGCCTGGCAGTCAGGGGGTCCTATTACCAGAGAAGGATAGTATGGGAAAATTTTGTATTTGAAGACCAGATTGACCCCAGGAGCGGAGATGTGATAAGGCCAACCAATGAGAAAGCACCCGACAACCCCTCCATCTCAGCCGTTGATTTTTCGGCCGGAGCATTTCTTAACTGGGACGGCATTGCATACGCAGGTTTTTCAGCCGATCACCTTACACAGCCAAAAAACGGCTTCTATAATGACAATGTCTCCCACCTATATATTAAATATACCGCACATGCAGGAAGCGTGATCAATCTTAAACAGGGTGCCATCAATGATGAGGAAAGGGAATTTTCGATTTCCCCCAATGTCCTTTACCAGCAGCAGGGTGGTTTTCACCAGCTTAATATTGGGGCATACCTGACCGTAGACCCCCTGGTGTGCGGGTTATGGTTCCGCCATAACTTTGAAAATGCGGATGCGGTGATCATTCTTGCGGGTATCCACTTTAAAAACCTCAGGGTGGGTTACAGCTATGACCTGAACGTATCGCGTTTATTCACAGTGTCGGGCGGGGCTCACGAAGTTTCTGCCTCCTGGCAATTCCCCTGCATTGAAAGAAAAAGAAAGATTAGGGCAATAAAATGCCCAAGATTTTAGTTATATAATATATATTTGCAAAAATTTTCACGGATGAAAGTTCAAAAATGGTTTCATGTAAGCGCTATCGTTGCAGCCTTACTGCTTACAGGCGCCTGCAAAAAAGAAGTTTCACGTACAACGGGTTGGGAGTATAACAACTCCAAGAACGGAGGCTTTGAAGTCAAGGGATTCCAGGACCAGGGCACCGGTCCCGGACTGATCTTCATTGAAGGCGGTACATTCACCATGGGCCAAACCCAGGATGATGTATTATTCGAATGGAACAACCAGCCGAAAAGGGTTACGGTTACCAGCTTTTATATGGACCAGACTGAAACCCGCAACCTCGATTACCTTGAATACCTATACTGGTTAAGCCGTGTTTACGGTGCCGATTACCCCGGCGTTTACCGTAAAGCCCTTCCCGATACCCTGGTATGGCGCGACAAACTTGCCTATAATGAACCCCTGGTGGAATATTATTTCCGCCACCCGGCATACAGGAATTATCCTGTGGTCGGCGTAACCTGGCTCCAGGCCAATGATTATTGCGCATGGAGGACCGACAGGGTGAATGAAATGCTGCTTATCCGCAAAGGCATCCTGGCTATGGATCCTGCCCAGAAGAATGAAAACAATTTCAATACTGAAGCCTATCTTGCAGGCCAGTACGAAGGGCTTGTCGACAAACCCATGCCCGACCTGAACCCCAATGGAACAGGAACAAGAAAAGTTAAAATGGAAGACGGGATCATGTTACCGAAATACCGTCTGCCGACCGAAGCCGAATGGGAATATGCCGCCCTCGGACTTATCGGGAACACAGTATATGAAAGGGTGGTTGAACATAAAAACTACCCCTGGAACGGAACCTACGTTCGTACCAACCAGTCACGTTACTATGGAACCTTCATGGATAACTTCAAACGCGGAAAAGGTGACTACATGGGCGTTGCAGGTAACCTGAACGACGGAGCCGACATTCCTGCTGCATGCGGTTCCTATTTCCCCAACGATTACGGCCTTTATAACATGGCAGGCAATGTGAGCGAATGGGTTGCCGATGTTTATCGCCCTCTTTCGTTTAATGATATGTCGGACATCCGCCCCTACCGCGGAAACGTTTTTACAACTCCCGTCAGGGATGCCGAAGGATTTCTTGCTGAGAAAGACAGCCTCGGCCATCTTAAGTACAGGGATATAACAACCGCCGAAGCCAAGAACCGTAAAAATTACCGCCAGGCCGACAATATCAACTACCTCGACGGTGACTACCAGTCGAACATCAGCGGTGAATACTGGAAAGAAGCCCGTGACACCAGCGGTACCAATATGATGTACCAGTATGGCGTCAGCTCGCTTATCAGCGACAAGGCACGTGTATATAAAGGTGGCAGCTGGAAAGACCCTGCTTATTACATGAGTCCCGGCATGCGCCGCTATCTTGACGAATCGGATGCTTCCGACGCCATCGGCTTCCGTTGTGCCATGACCCGCGTGGGAGGAGCTATTCCCGGTAAATAAATGTATTGCACTAACAAAAAAGCTGCTTTGTGAATTCGAAGCAGCTTTTTTTATTTTTGATCTGTTTCAATTATAGTAAATTTACGCACCAAACATGAACTGATGTTCAGTAGCCTTAATGAAATTTATTCTGCCTTCCTTCAACATCCTGTGATAGTTACCGACAGCAGGAACCTGGTCCCTTCCTGTATGTTTTTTGCACTGAAGGGAGAACGTTTCAACGGAAATGTGTTTGCATCTGAAGCCCTTGAAAAAGGAGCAGCCTGGGTGGTCATTGATGAACCCGGGTATAAGGTAAACTCTCGATGCCTTCTTGTTGAAAACGTCCTGGCTGCCTTGCAGGACCTCGCAAACCACCATCGCAGGCAGTTCAGCATCCCCGTGATAGCGATCACCGGGACAAACGGCAAGACCACGACCAAGGAACTGATCAGCTCAGTGCTGTCTGAAAAATTTAATATTATCAGTACCAGAGGGAACCTCAATAACCATATAGGGGTTCCCCTCACCCTTCTCAGGATAGGCAGTGACACACAGCTCGCTGTTGTTGAAATGGGAGCAAACCATCAGGGCGAGATTGATTTCCTTTGCCGCATCGCTATGCCGGGATACGGACTGATCACTAATATCGGCAAAGCCCATCTTGAGGGTTTCGGGGGATTTGAGGGCGTGGTGAAAACAAAGACAGAACTTTACCGCTTCCTGGCTTCCGTAAAAGGCAGGGTTTTCGTGAATGCAGGAGATCACCTGCTCATGAAATACTCCGAAGGGATGGAAAGTATCACATACGGAACTGAAGATTCGGCCTGGCTGAGCGGGAAGCCCGAAAGTTCAGAGGACCTGGTGAGCGTTAAACTCAGGCATGAGAACTCAGGCGAATTGGTGGTTCATTCAAAACTGTTCGGTGAATATAACGCGCTTAACATTATGGCCGCAGCCTGCATTGGAAAGTATTTTGAAGTTGAGGATGATAAAATTAAGTCGGCCCTTGAATCATACCAGCCTGCAAATAACCGTTCCCAGGTAAAAACCACCGAAAAAAACCTGCTTCTTCTCGATGCCTATAATGCCAATCCAAGCAGCATGGAGGCGGCCCTGAGATCATTTGCTTCTTCATCCTATGATAAAAAAATGGTGATACTTGGCGATATGCTTGAGTTGGGAGATGAATCAGACAAGCTGCATGAATCGGTTCTGAAGCTCCTCGTTGACCTCTCCTTCAGCGATGTTTACCTGGTAGGGCCGGTGTTTACAAGAGTTAATACCAAAAGGGAATTTCTCTGCTTTGACGATAGTGAACTCGCCAGGTTGTGGTTCGGCCACCACCAGCCTTCAGGGAAATCGATTTTGCTTAAAGGCAGCCGCGGTATTAAACTCGAAAACGTTTCAGAAATACTTTAAATGGCTCATTATAAAGTAATCGGATTGATGTCGGGGACTTCTCTGGATGGACTTGATTTAGCTTATTGTGAATTCAATAATGATCCAGGGAAGTGGGAATATATTATCAGGTACGCCGAAACCATGCCTTATTCAGAAGACTGGTTCTGCAGATTGTCGTCCCTCACAACTTCAACGGCTTCCGAATATGCTTCTGCCGATCATGCCTACGGTCACCTGCTGGGAAAGCTTACAAGGGAATTCATTGAAAAGCATGGTATTACGGCTGATTTCATTTCTTCACATGGTCATACCGTGTTTCATCAGCCGGCAAAGGGATTTACATCGCAAATAGGAAACGGTGCAGCCATCAAATCAGAGACAGGGCTCCCGGTGATCTGCGACTTCCGGTCAGGTGATGTAGCAGCAGGAGGACAGGGAGCCCCTCTGGTACCGGCAGGGGACAAACTGCTTTTCCCTGAATTTGATTATTGCCTGAACATGGGAGGGTTTGCCAATATTTCTTTTGACCGTGAAGGTGAACGTATAGCATTTGATGTTTGCCCCGTGAATGTTGTCATAAATAAGATTGCCAGGAAAGAAGGGCTGCCGTACGACAAGGACGGCATGCTGGCTGAAAAAGGCCGGGTCGATACCTGTTTGTTAGGGCAGCTCGACCGTCTTCCCTATTATAAGCAGGCAGGTCCTAAATCCCTCGGAATTGAGTGGGTGGAAGAAAATATTTTTCCCCTGCTCGAAAAATCCGGGCTGAATAATAAAGATATTCTTTGCACTTATTATACCCATATTGCTCACCAGATTGCCATTACAACCGGGAGTGATCTTTCTGAAAAAATTTTTGCAACCGGAGGAGGGGCTCATAATAACTACCTGATATCACTGATAGGGAAATATGTTAAACCCCAGCTGGTAAAACCTAACAATCTTATTGTTAATTTCAAAGAATCAATTATCTTTGCATTTCTAGGAGTTCTGCGTTGGAGAAATGAAATAAACTGCCTCAAAACCGTTACCGGAGCGGGACAGGATGGTTCTTACGGGGCTATTTATTGACTTTGGCATTTAATTGTTTTATCTTTGTTACCATTGAGTTGAA
>CAIJYT010000275.1 GCA_903824935.1 uncultured Bacteroidales bacterium
AAGGTTTCCCAAGTTCAGATGGCCCGGGCAGTCCACACAATATATATATATATATATTACAACAAAACAATTTAAGGTGAAAGTGTGAAACATTCTCAAATAGTTCGAAATCAGACAATTTCGGCAAAGTATCAGCAACCTTAATTCAGATATGAAAAATTTGTAATTTTGTGAATCGATTCACATACTCTAATATAAAACAAATCAAACTCTTATGGCAAAAAGAACAATAGTAGCCATGCCTGGCGACGGCATAGGTAAAGTAGTCCTGGATGAGGCCATCCGCGTTTTGGATGCTGCCGGTTTTGAAGCTGAATATATTCATGGTGACATCGGATGGGAATTCTGGTGCAAGGAAGGCGATCCCTTTCCTGCCCGCACTCAGAAACTCCTCGAACAGCATAAGATCGGTTTGTTTGGCGCTATTACCTCAAAGCCCAAGGATAAAGCCGAAGCCGAGATATCCCCTGAACTGAAAGGCAAAGGTCATGTGTATTACAGCCCTATCGTAAGCATGCGCCAGAAATATGATCTCGATATCTGCATGCGTCCATGTAAAACCTTTAAAGGAAACCCCCTGAACTTCATCCGCCGTGGTTTCGGTGGAGTTATCGAGGAACCTGTTGTTGACACCATGATCTTCAGGCAGAACACCGAAGGTCTGTATGGTGGAGTGGAATGGACCAATCCTCCCGACCAGGTATACGATGCCCTGATGACCCATAAAAAGTTCAAGGAAAATTTTGCATGGTGCCCCAGGCCTGAACTTGCAGTGTCAACCCGTATATTAACAAAAAAGTATACCACCCGTATTTTAAAAGCTGCATTCGAATATGCCAAATCCAAGGGATTCGACACTGTCACTGTTTGTGAAAAACCAAACGTGATCCGTGAAACCTCCGGCATGATGCTCAAGATCGCCCAGGAAATGGCTAAAACAGAATATCCCGGCATTAAGGTGCAGGATACCAATATCGACGCCCAGATGATGTGGCTCACCAAGAATCCTGAAACATACCATGTGGTTGTTGCCAGCAATATGTTCGGAGATATCATCTCCGATGGTTTTGCCGGACTTATCGGTGGACTGGGGTTCGCCTGCAGCGCCAATATCGGCCCTGAAATCGCAGTGTTCGAACCCACCCATGGTTCAGCCCCCAAATATGCCGAATTCAATCCTTCGATAGTGAACCCCATCGCCATGATCATGAGCGCCTGCCTGATGCTCGAGCATATAGGTGAAAATGCAATAGCCTCAAAAATCTCCAAAGCCATTGCAGAAGTGGTTGAAGAAGGAAAGGTTATGACCTACGACATGATGAAACTCCCGGGGAAACCTGATGTTTTCAGCAAGGGAGCCGTCTCAACCAGCCAGATGGCAGACGCGATTATTGCGAAACTTAAGTAGATTTTTTCATTAACAAAGTAGCGAAATGGCGAAAAAGCGAAATTAAGTAGCGAAAACTTTCTAATATGCATTTTCGCTACTTCGCTACCTCGCTACTTCGCTACTTAAATAAAAAGAAGCATGACCGATAGAGTAAGTAAACTTTGGCCTGAACTGATGTGGATCAACGATAATGATCTTCGCGAAAAAACGGCCGCTACCTGGGAACTGGCATTGGAGAAAAGCGTTCTCACACCTGAAGATCTCAATAAAATTCCTTTCACCCTCCTTGCAGGGCCCGATATGAAAGTTTCTTTCATGGCTCATAAACGTTGCGTGGTCCATGTTGCCCGCGATGCCGGGAATAAGATGAATGAATTCTTCAAGGATGATCTTCCTGTGAATATGGATGTGCTGATTGCCGGGGCCATACTGGCCGATGTTGGCAAGCTGCTGGAATACGAAATGAAGGACGGGAGATCGGTACAGGGAATGTACGGAAAATTTCTCCGTCACCCGTTCTCAGGCGTTTCACTGGCCGAGCAATGTGGTGTACCCGCTGCTGTTTGTCATATCATTGCTACGCATGCCGGCGAAGGCGATATGGTAAAGCGCACGGTTGAAGCCTACATCGTGCATCATGCAGACTTTATGACCTTCGAACCTTTTAGAGATAGATTAAAATAAGTAGCGAAATGGCGAAATAGCGAAATAGCGAAATTAAGTAGCGAAAACTTACTAATACACATTTTCGCTACTTCGCTACCTCGCTACTTCACTACTTAATATTGAACAAAAACCGAATTCTATGACAATTATCGAACAGATTATCAGCACCCATTCCGGTGGAGCACCCGTCAAACCCGGGGATATAGTTGACGTGTTTATCGACACCCGCGCTGCACGAGATTTCGGCGGAGCAAACGTGGTAAAGAATTTACTTGACAACGGGCTCAGTGTTGCTGATGCTTCCAGGACTATTTTCACTTTCGATTGCAATCCAGGGGGATCTGATCAGAAATATGCACAGAACCAGCATTACTGCAGGCAGTATGCCCGTGAAAAAGGCATACGCATCTACGACGTCAATTCGGGAGTTGGAACCCATCTTGCCATTGACGGCGGGCTCGCATGGCCGGGAAGCACCTTCGTTTCAACCGACTCCCATGCAAACATCATGGGAGCCATTGCCTCCTTCGGACAGGGCATGGGCGACCAGGACATTGCAGCTGCATGGGCAAAAGGAGCAGTATGGTTCAAAGTGCCGGCATCGGTGAGGATAAACCTCGACGGGCCAAGGCCGGCAAACGTATCGGCCAAGGACATCGTGCTGAACTTGCTGGGCATTTTCGGGGCAAACAGCCTGCTGGGTTATTCAGTGGAGATCTACGGAGCTGAAACCGAAAAATTCACATTGTCGGAAAGGATCACTATATCCTCAATGGGTACCGAGATGGGAGCCATACTGATCATATTCCCCACGAGTAAGGGAGTGCTTGATGAACTGAAGAAAATCACCGGGAAGGAGTATCTGGCTGTGACTGCCGGCGCTGACGCAGTATATGAGAAGACGTTCGATATAGACCTGTCGAAATTCGTCCCCATGGTTGCCAGGCCCGGCCATCCTGAAGATGATACGGCAATAGACAATGTAAGGAACCAGAAGATAGATTCAGGGTTTATCGGAAGCTGCACCAACGGCCGCATTGAAGACCTCAGGGCGGCGGCCTCCGTCCTCAAAGGCAAGAAAGTTGCCCCGGGTGTGGTCCTGAAGATAGTCCCTGCAACCGATGCCATCTGGAACCAGGCACTTGACGAAGGTCTGATCAAAATATTCAAAGAAGCGGGAGCCATGGTCTCAAATGCAGGCTGCGCAGGCTGTGCCGCAGGGCAGGTTGGCCAGAACGGTCCCGGCGAAGTGACCATCAGTACAGGTAACCGTAACTTCGAAGGCAAGCAGGGCAAAGGTTTTGTTTACCTTGCATCTCCTGCTGTGGTAGCTGCAAGCGCTGTTGCCGGTTTCATTACGACACCCGACCAGCTGCCCGCAAAACCGGCAGAATTTCAGAATACCGCCATTCTCAAGTCCTCAGTCAAAGAAAAAATAAAGACAGGTAAACCCAGCGTAGCCGAAGGCAAGGTGTGGATCATCAGCAGGGATAATATAGACACCGACATGATCTTTCACAACCGTTACCTTACCATCACCGATATAAAAGAGATGGGGCAGTACAGTTTTGACAACCTTAAGGGATACGAGGATTTTGCAAAAAAAGCCAAACCCGGAGATATTGTCATGGTTGGAAAGAATTTCGGCGCAGGCAGTTCGAGGCAGCAGGCCGTGGATTGTTTTTTATCGCTCGGCATCAGCTGCATTCTTGCCGAATCTTACGGCGCCATTTATGAACGTAACGCCATCAATGCTGCCATGCCTATCCTTACATACAGGCCCGGGATCATTGCGGAACTTGAATTAAAAGACGGGGACAGCGTACGGGTGAATTTTGAAACCGGTATGATTGTTAACCTCAGGAATAACACGGAAGGAAAAATCGACAAGTTCTATGATGCCCAGATGGCAATCTATAAGAACGGGGGATTATTGTAAGTAGCGAAGTAGCGAGGTAGCGAAATAGCGAAATAAAGTATTGTAAGGTAGCACTCATTTTCGCTACTTCGCGATTTCGCTACTTCGCTACTTTTTTTGGTTCCGGTTTCTGAATTTTCCAGCGTCGGTGTGACCAGAGGTA
>CAIJYT010000276.1 GCA_903824935.1 uncultured Bacteroidales bacterium
GGTGAGGATGGAGGCCGGCTCAAGCATCAAGCTGACGATAGATGACTACAAGGCTGTTGCCAGCCGCTGCCCTGCAGTAATGTATTCAACGCCTACGGTGAGGACCAGCGGGCAGCTTATCGCCGGAGGCCAGAACTGGAGGACTACCGTATGGGGTGTATATCCCGATTATTTCAACATCAGGAACCTTACCATTGACAAAGGTGCCATCTATACCCTGATGGACGACCGTACTGCAAATAAAGTCTGCGTCATAGGGCAGACGGTCAATAAATATTTATTCGGCGAAGGCCAGGACCCAACCGGGAAAATGATCAGGATAAACAAGATCCCTTTCCAGGTTGTAGGGCTTATAGCAGCAAAAGGACAGAATGCATGGGGCCAGGACCAGGATGACATCGTGATCGCCCCCTTCAATACGGTTCAGGTGCGTATGCTCACCGTCCAGTATATCCAGAGTATCATGGTGTCGGCAACATCCGAAACCCAGATCCCTGAGGCAACAGATGAGATCACACAGGTGCTGAAGGAAAGACACAGGCTGGGGCCATCGGAAGAACCCGACTTCTCAATCCGTTCCCAGGCCGATATTGCAAGCACTGCCACTGCCACTTCAGGTATTTTAACCGCACTGCTGGCCAGTATAGCAAGTATTTCTCTGCTCGTTGGAGGTATAGGTATCATGAACATCATGCTCGTCTCGGTAACCGAAAGGACAAGAGAGATCGGGATCCGCATGGGCGTTGGCGCCAGGGGAAGGGATGTTCTGTTACAGTTCCTTATCGAAGCCCTGATGATCAGCCTTATCGGAGGTTTTCTTGGTGTAGGGATTGGAATTGCGGCCTCAGGTATAATCGCCAGCCTGATGAGCTGGCCCGTTACGATCACAACCCAGTCAATAATACTGTCGTTCCTCTTCTCAACTGCAATCGGAATATTTTTCGGATGGTATCCTGCCCGCAAGGCAGCAAGCCTCAACCCTATCGATGCTTTAAGATACGAATAGACTGCTGATCACTTTCTCCCGGTCAGATCGAGTATCCCGTTGATGAACGTCAGGGGATGGGGCGGATTGCCCGGTACATAAAGATCAGGCCTGATAGTCTCAATGAATTTCCTTTGGAGTTCAGGACTGTCACTGAATATTCCACCGCTTATGGCTGCAGTCCCTGCAAGTACCACGATTTTTGGGGAAGGCACCGCATCGTAACAAATCTGAAGGGCTTCAGCCATATTGCCGCTTACCGGACCAGTAATTACAATACCATCTGCATGCCTGGGTGATGCTACGAATTCTATGCCGTAACGTCCCATATCGAAATTCACATTTCCTGCTGCATTGAGTTCCATTTCGCTTGCATTGTCACCTCCTGCAGAGACCTGCCTGAGCTTTAATGCATGCACGAAATACGAGCGTATCTCTTTCCTCACCGCAACCTGGTCAATAACCAGGGCCTTGTCCTCACCTGCATTAATGATGAGATCTTCAGGTTTGCTCACCGAAAGCCTGTGATCATTGGTAAACCTGATCTTTCCATTAACGGCAAAAACACACTCCCCGCAGAATTCGCATTTCCCCAGGTTGAGGCGGAAAGGCCCGGCAAGGATTGCTCCTGTGGGGCAGATTGAAATGGCGGCCTCCTGTTCGGCCTGGGTTATATTTGCAGCAATCACCGGGCGGCCGCGAAAGCCTTCAGGAATAACCGCTTTGCGAAGGTCCTTAATGTACTGCCGGCCGTGGCGGCGGAAGATGCTTATAATACCCAGAGCCATATATTATTCGATATTCATTTTTTACAGATCAAACCCACAATAAGATAAATTATAGCTCTTGTTACATAATGGGAAATCAGAGATCTCCTGGTTGCGAACAGCCAGGGCTAGGGCCATCCAGTTATGAAATGAAGGATCCTTGACTTTATAATTGATGATGTTCCCTTTTTCGTCTGTGACTGCGGATTGCATTATCTCGCCCCTCCATCCCTCGGCCAGGGACAAGGCAAAGCTTGAAGCCGGGAATTTAAAATCATAAACCGGTGCTGATGCTGTTCCTTCAGGACCCAAGGTATCAAGGATATTCCTGATCAGCAGAATTGACTTCTCCACTTCAAGTTTCCTCAGCATGGCCCTTGCCCACACATCTCCCTGGTGGAGGGTCACCGGTTCATAAGGATAAATACTGAAAGCCTGGAAGGGATGAGACCAGCGGATGTCGCGTTTCACCCCGCTGCTTCTTGATGCCATGCCAACAGCGCCTATCATGCCAGCCTGGCGTGCGCTTACTTTTCCTATCCCCTCGAAACGGCCGAGGACACTGGGGTTTGTGAACATCTCGTGCATGATCTGTCCATATCTTTCTTCAACCTCTTTCAGGTTTGACAGGAGGGTCTTGCTTAACCCTGTCGTTAAAGGATAATGGCTGCCCCCGGTCCTTACAAGGCCTTTCCCAAAACGGTTCCCGCACCACGACTGGGTTGTGTTGATCACTATGGTACGAAGAGCTTCATTCACCACCTGCCCGAACTGGTAAGCGATGTCGGTGCAAAGGGCTGCCGAATCGCCGATATGAACAGCAATCCTCTCCAGTTCGAGGGCTATTACACGTTCACATTGCAGGGCAGGAGAAGGTGCATTTCCTGAGAGGGCTTCAATAAGCTGGGCATGAGCGACGGAATGACCGACAGCGGTATCCCCTGCAATGCTTTCGGCCAGGACTGCCCGTTGTATTCCCGATTGCCGTTCAATGAAAAGTTTCTCAACACCCCTGTGCTGGAACCCCAGCTGTATTTCAAGATGCAGGACCTTTTCCCCGTTACAGCTGAAACGGAAATA
>CAIJYT010000277.1 GCA_903824935.1 uncultured Bacteroidales bacterium
AAGTTCATCAATAAGCAATTTACATTTGTTTCGATATTCGGTGTTAGCTTTCTCGGTATTGCCTTTAAAATATGAATTATAGGTTTTCGCCAGGCTGTCGGCACTAATCTCGAAAATCTGCCTGCTGCACCATGAATACTCATCATTATTCATTACAGGAATGCCGGTAACAGATTTATTTTGCGAATAGCTGTAGCCCGCAGTGAATATGCAAACTACAATTAAAATGATCCTTGATACTTTCATATAAAATGTTATTTGTATTGTCAGCTTTTTAAGTGATAAAATTATTGATTCCTGTCATAATGAAAAACGAGGGAAACCTGATTATTTTCCAAACCGGTAAGCAATATACAAACCTGCCCCGGAATTTGTAAGGCTGAAGTTGAGCGTGTTTGTTTTATTCGTGTATGACTGGGGATTCAGACGCTGATCGCTCAGCATGTTGTATGACAAGGTTGGATTAATCTCGGCACCCAGCACAAGATGATCTTGAACAACATAGTTAAGCCCGAAGATGAAGGAAATACCTGGTGAAAATGTTTTATCTTTTATTTCAGAAGTGATTGTATCATTCCCGGTCTTCGTCGTTTGATGACTATAGTTATATGTCAGACCCAGTTCGGCTCCCAGCAGTAAAGAAAAATTTTTATACAACGGGATTCTGTGGTCAAATCCGAAACGGATACCGGCACCGTACCCGGTAGTCTTGTTTGAACTGTTTTGGCTGTTGTCGGTACTGCCATTCAAGGCTTGCAGGTTGATCGAAAGCAAACTAAGACGGAGCCTGGTTTTCTCATTTCCATACTTGTACCTGAGCCCGAAGCTATTCAGGTTGGAAAAGCTGATCCCGAATTCATGAAATCTTGGAGAGGGATTGTCCTGTGCTGAAGCAGCACCGAACAGAAATCCAGTAAAGAGCAGAATGAATAAGAGTTTTTTCATGGTTGAAATGTTTTTTTAATGAATCGATTTAAACTTATCAGGTCAATTGTTTTACTATTTACCCCTTTTTAAAGATTTGTCAGGGTGCGGTAAATCTTTTTGCCTGTTGCCAGATCCGTTCTTACAAATATAATGTATTATTATTTGTTTTAAACTGGTGGATGTATATTTTTATCAACGGTATCGCGGATTCCGATTATCGGAATTCAATCGGATAAAACACGAAAACTGATTGGATTGATTCTGGAAATCTATTGGATATATTTCGGAATTGAACGTTTCGGAAACTCGTAAAAAATTCCGGTATGACTTGCTTTTTCTTATGCGATTTTGTATCTTTGACTTCATGAAACAGGCTCTGAATAAGAGATGCATGGTATACCATTCTTTTTATGATAATTGGATGTATGTGGATTGCGCAGGGAAAAATTCATAGATTTGGTCATTAATTAAGAGCATAGTACATGAAGATCTCGCCTGTGGAACCCGGATTGCTTGACCTCGCCATGAGGGACAAGGATTTTGCCCTTTTTTACCAGAATAAACAACTGCTTTCTCCCGCAGGGAATGAGATCAGGAGCGAGAACCAGAGAGTGCTTAAGCAATTGATGATGGAAGCCTGCTTTAAAAACTCCATCTCTGATGAGGAGTTCTCGGTATATACCCTTCTATCTGTGATCACCGATTTTCTGGATAAGGAAATAGATCCTTTTCTTGAGAATTTCAATCAGATTGCTTCAACTGACCCCATCCTGAAATTGAGAGAGGGGAGCCTTAAGGCTTCCGAGATCAATAATGCACCTGGCTTTCACGCCCTGCTCGAAAATGAGCCTGTGCTCCTGAATATGATGTTTTTCGGCATAAACAGCCTGCTCGAGGCATTCGCACGGTTTACCCTCGAAATGCGCGAAATATTATTCGCAGGCAAAGAACCTCTTGCGTGGAAGGACTTCCTGATGCAGAGCTACATCAATCTTCCTTCTTATAAAAAAGCAGTGGTCAACCTGCTTTCGTTTACACATAACTCAGCTGTTGTGCTTCCCATGCTGATTGCAGATAACTATATCACAGGGATTGAATACGTGAACGGACTGCCTGCAATCCACCTTCGTGAAACATCTGAACTACCTTCATCACCGTTCACGGTTCACGGATCACGGTTCACGGATCACGGTTCACGGATCACGGTTCACGGCTTCCGTGAAACAGCTCTGACAGTGCTCGACAATGTGAGGGATGCCGTTGGATTTCTTTCCTGCTACAGCAATACCGGGAAGGAAGGCCTGAATTACCTCATCAGCAAAGGCGAAGGCAACGACCTGGAGTTCAAATCGACACTGCGCTGGGATCTCAGGGCAGGTAAAACAAACCAGGCGGTCGAAAGAGCCTGCCTCAAAAGCATTTCCGCCTTCCTGAATTCCAATGGTGGATTATTGTTGATAGGAGTGAGGGACGACGGAAGCATTGAAGGTATAGAAAGCGACCGCTTCCCCAATACTGATAAATTCCTGCTTCATTTGTGGACCCTGGTGAGGACTTCCTTCGGAACCGACGTTAGCTCATACATACATGCTGAACTCGAAACTGCAGAAGGCAAAACAGTATGTACCGTCAAATGCAGCCGCTCGGGAAGACCTGTATTTCTGAGGCAGCCGGGATTTCCCGAGGAATTCTATATCCGCGTCGGACCCGGCACCATTGCTTTAGCTGTAAGCGAAGCGCTGAAGTATATAGCCGACCACTTCACGGCCTAGAATCCTCCGAAAAGATTGTACGCACTCTGGGGAAGTCCCTGGAAGTTCAGGTCACCCAAGCCACGGGCATGGTATGGTGCGAAGGGATTGGTGTTGTATGGATCCCGGCCCTGGCTCATCCCGAAACCAGCCTGTATGAATACATGCTCTCCCAGTTTGTACTGAACGTTCATGTTAAACCCTTGTGAGCCTTGTCTTGAGGTGGGGTTGTATGGTGAATATGAAAGGGGCTTGCCGGCAACAGGGATCTCCTTGTAAAACGATCCGCTGATCGTAAGCCTGTCGTTGACGAAATAAGTTCCGCTGGCAAAAGCCGTGATACTGGTGTAATTCCCGCTATAGGGCTGGAAGCCTTCCCCTGCATACCATGGTTTGGCATTGAAGTAATTTGTGTTGGCAATGGCAACGCCGCCGCTGATCATGAACTTCTTTCCAAGGGGATAACTCACAGTGGGGACCATGTACTGTGTAAAACCTGATCCGTAACCTGATGCTGTCGAAAAATCCATCCCTACCGTTACATGGTAAACCGGCTTTTTCAGCTGTATGCGTGAATAGGTCTTAGTCTTCTGAACCCCTGCAGTGTCGACCGGCGCAGCCTGCGGTAGCAGGTTGGTGTTCTGTGACCGGCCATCCACATACAGGAATAAAAAGGCTATAATGATCAGGACCTGCTTCATAACGGCAAAACGCTTATTTGAAAGTCATGTTGTCTTTTGCAGTGATTTTTTCACAGTAATGACAGCGCAGTTTTAAATCATCCTTGTTGACCACATCAAAGCTGGTAGTGATCTCCTCCGCATTGGTGATGCAGTTAGGGTTAAAGCATCTCACGATCTTTTCAACCTTTGAGGGGATCTCGACTGTCTTCTTCTCGCTGACCCCGAAATTCTTGATCAGGATCAGTGTCGCTGATGGCGCTACCAGGGCGATCTTGTTGATCTCATCGCTCTTGAAAAATTTATTGCTTACCTTGATAATGCCTTTCTTACCCATTTTCTGGCTCTCAAGGTTGGTCCCTATGAGGAGCTGATCGTTGTATTCGGTCAGGTTGAGTATCCTCAGCACCTGGTAAACGCTGTGAGAAGGGATATGATCGATTACCGTACCGTTTTCAATGGCCGATACCTTTAATTCTTTCCTTTGTTCTGTTTTTTCCATGATTCAAAATTTTTTATTCCACTACACCAAGAATAGCTGCAAGCAGGGCCTGGCGTACGAATACCCCGTTCAGTGCCTGTGTAAAATAATATGCCTTCGGATTATCGTCAACATCATATGTGATCTCGTTGACCCTTGGCAGCGGGTGCAGTATCCTTAGGTTCGCCTTCGCATCGTCAAGCATGGCGTTCCGGAGGATATATGAATTTTTGACCTTTTCGTATTCCATGGGATCCTGGAACCTTTCCTTCTGAATCCTGGTCATATACAGGATGTCGACTTTGGGGATAACCTCGCTCATGTCGGTGTACTGGTGGTATCCCAGCTTCTTCTCCTTGATATGCATTTTCACCGAACTGGGTAATTTCAGTTCTGCAGGGGAGACCAGATGAAACGTCGTATTGTAATTGCAAAGCGCCATAGTCAGAGAATGCACGGTGCGCCCGTATTTCAGGTCCCCGATGAAAGCAATATTCAGGTTGTCGAGCGTGCCCTGGGTCTTCCTGATCGAATACAGGTCGAGCAGCGTCTGGGTCGGATGCTGGTTAGCTCCGTCGCCAGCATTGATCACGGGTACCTTGCTCACTTCGCTTGCAAACCTTGCGCTTCCCTCTTTGGGATGGCGCATAACGATGATATCTGCATAATTGCTGACGGTCCTGATGGTATCCCTCAGGGATTCACCTTTTTGCACGCTGGAGCTTCCCGGTTCAGAAAAACCGATAACCCTGGCGCCCAGCCTGGTGGCTGCGCTTTCAAAACTCAACCTCGTCCTGGTTGAAGGCTCAAAAAACAGGGTCGCCACAACATAATCCTCAAGGATCTTCTGCCTGGGACGCCTTTCAAAATTCCCTGCCAGGTCAAGGATGCGTATATGCTCCTCCCTGTTGAAATCATTGATTGAAACTAAACTCTTATTCTTCATGATGCTTAAATTAACTTAACAAATATCGCAAAAAAAAATCCCGGCAGAACCGGGATTTTTATATTATTTGATTTTATTTTTCTTAAGAAAATCATTGAGGATGCCAACCATATCGGGCTGCCCGATTTCCTGAAGGTCATAATATACCCTGGTGTTAGGCTTTTTGATCTTTATAATGCGGTTCAGGTCAATCGGCGTTGCAATGATAACCGAATCACATTCCACCTTATTAATAGTAGTTTCCAGGTCTTTTACCTGCTGGTCTCCGTAACCCATTGCCGGGAGCAGGGTGCCAATGTTCGGGTACAACCTGAAGGTTTCAGCAAGTTTACCTACTGCATAAGGTCTGGGGTCAACGAGCTCGGCAGCACCGTACTTCTGAGCGGCTACAATCCCTGCACCAAGTTTCATTTCACCATGGGTCAAAGTGGGGCCGTCTTCGATCACCAGGACTTTCTTCCCGCGGATGATCTCGGGATTGTCAACACGGATGGGCGATGCTCCGTCAACAACAATTGCCTTGGGATTGAGCTTCTGGATGTTGTTGCGCACGGTGGTGATGTGCTCGGGATAAGCCGAATCGATCTTGTTGATAACAACCACATCGGAAATCCTTACATTCACTTCACCGGGATAATAACCAACCTCGGCTCCCGGGCGATGAGGATCGGCAACAGTGATCATCAGGTCGGGTTTGTAGAACGGGAAGTCATTGTTCCCACCGTCCCAGAGGATAATATCGCAGCCTTTGGGGTCTTTCTCTGCAGCCCGGAGGATTGCTTCATAATCGACACCGGCATAGATTACGTTCCCGCGAACAACATGAGGTTCGTATTCTTCCATCTCTTCGATAGTGCATTTATGCTTTGCAAGATCTTTTACCGTTGCAAAACGCTGAACCTTCTGAGCAACCAGGTCGCCGTAAGGCATGGGATGGCGCACTGCCACAACCTTAAGACCTTTTTCCATGAGGATCTCGATGACCCTGCGAGAAGTCTGGCTCTTTCCGCAACCGGTGCGGGTAGCGCAAACTGCAATAACCGGCTTGGTGCTCCTGACCATGGTGTCCCTGGGACCGAGAAGCAGGAAATTTGCTCCTGATGCATTCACCAGCGCACTCAGGTTCATCACCCTTGCATAAGGTACGTCGCTGTATGCGAAATTACAGATGTCGACCTTGAATTTCCTGATAAGTTCGGGCAACTCGGCTTCAACAAAGATGGGGATGCCTTTGGGATAAAGTTTTCCGGCCAGTGCAGCTGGGTATTTTCTCCCTGCAATATCAGGGATCTGGGCTGCAGTAAAGGCTACAACATTGAAATCCGCATTGTCGCGGTAATACGTGTTGAAATTGTGAAAATCTCGTCCGGCAGCGCCGATAATAATTACATTTTGCTTCATATAGTTGAGGTTATGTTTTCTCCCGTAATTTTTGCAAAGTTATTCATTATCGGGGAATTAAACAAAACCAAAAAACGAGTACTTTTGCAAAAGATTTTACACCAGATGTTCGAAAAACGCCTTCTTGAAGCCGCCGGCAAAGCCATC
>CAIJYT010000278.1 GCA_903824935.1 uncultured Bacteroidales bacterium
CTTCTCGATGCAACCAGTTCATGTTTGCCTTATAACATGATCCCGCGAAGGTGTCTCAACAACAAGGGAGTAGTCGTTTCTCCAGGTAATGTGCGCTGGGTCTCTTTACTGGGCAGCGAAAAAAACAATGACCTCCTGTATGCAGCCCTGAAAATTGATTCGGCCGGCAATCTCAGCGGGAAGCTTGAATCGTCAAAGTCAGGCTATTCGGCTGTGTCTTCGAGGGAAGATTATTTTAGTTCAGGAGAACAGCCATTTACCAAAGAGGTAAAGCAGAAAATGAAATCCTGGGAAATAGGGGAGGTTAAGTATGAAAACATGTCCAATCCCGACCAGGTCCTGAAAATTAGTTATACGGTTAACCCATCCGAGATATGCCAGGCCAGCAATGATATGATCTACCTTAATGTCCTGGCAGGTTTGGGGCAGAAGACTAACCCTTTCAACGCTGAAAAACGAGTTTATCCTGTTGATTTCAGATGTCCTTTTAAGGATGCCTATGTTTTTACCTATGAGATCCCGGCAGGCTATAAGATCGAATCACTGCCTGAATCGGTAAGGTTCACTCTCGCGGATCAGTCGGCTTCTTTCAAATTTGTGATTGCTGCAAAGGATAATAAAATAATGGTAAGCAGTACACTGTCTATAACCAAACCTGTATACATTACCACCGAGTATGAAAATTTACGGGACTTTTTTGCCAGGATAGTTGCAAAACACGCCCAGCAGATCATACTGAAAAAAACCTGACCCATGCGTGTGATCCTTTGCCTTTTGATTTTCCTGGTTCCGGGGCTATCATGTTTTGCATCCGGAATTCATTACCCGGTTTCCGGCATTCCTTCATCACTTCTTGTAAATGCTGATGCTGTTGTGCGCCTTGATGAGACGAGGTTTGAAATAAAATCGCTGAATCATGCTGTGTGGACGGAGCACCTGGTTATAACCATTTTCAAGGAAACCGCTTCTGTTCAGGCAGTTTTCAGACTGTTTTATGATGAAAATACATCCGTTAAATCCATTGACGGGGCAATGTACGATGCGGAAGGACGTCTTCTCAGGCAATTTAAATCAGATGATATTATAGATCATAGTGCGGTTTCGGAGGCAGAGTTATATACTAATTCCCGGGTAAAAATTATCAGGCCGGTTTCCCCTTCCTATCCTTACACTGTAGAGTACTATGCCGAGTTTTCACGCAGGAAGATCCTGGCATATCCGGCCTGGACACCACGTGATGAATACAGGCAGAGCGTGCAGTCATCCAAGCTTGTCATAATAGCTGACGAAGGGCTTTTCCCCCGGATCAAAGCTCTGAATTTACCCGCGGATATAGTTATAACAGGCGATGGAGTGAGGGAAAGATCATGGGAGATCATGGATCTGAATGCCATGGAACATGAACCTTTAAGCCCGGGGCTGTTAAGTGTTTCCCCTGAAATAATTTCCGCTCCTGCCCAATATAATGCCAAAGGATACACAGGAGACTTCAGTACATGGAAGGGGATGGGCCTTTGGGTTGAATCATTGTATGAAGGCCGGGATACCCTTGATTTTAAATATACCTGTAAATTAGGAGCCGAAGTGGATGCTGAACCTGATACACTCAGAAAGATAAAAATGATTTATCGGTACATGCAAAAAACCTGCCGCTTTGTTGGGGTTGAGATCGGGATTGGCGGATGGCAGCCAGTAACAGCCAATGATGTTGCGCATTTCGGTTACGGGGATTGTAAAGGGCTTGCAAACTACACAAAAGCATTACTTAAAACATTTGGAATACGATCCTTTTGTGTGCTGGTACAAGCCGGAAGAAACCCGGTCACTATCGCAGAAGACTTCCCCAGCAACGGGTTTAACCATGTTATACTTGCAGTTCCTCTCAACAAGGATACCGTATGGCTTGAATGTACTGACATGTCTCAGCCTTTCGGCTACCTGGGAAGTTTCACCGATGACCGTTTTGTTCTTCTCCTGGCTGCTGACGGGGGCATCCCTGCCAGGACACCAATGTATCCCAAGGGAGTTAACACATTGCGCACCCACATCGATATCGTGATCGATACATCAGGGAATGCAGAGGTAGTGAGGAAATCCACATACAAGGGACTTCAGTATGAATCAGTGGAAGAATTCCTTTCAATGAACGCTGAACATCTTAAAGAGAAGGCTAAAGAAATCTATAACATGCCTGGACTTACCCTGACATCAATTCAGGTGGCATCTGCAGGTGACTTTATCCCTGAAGCATACGAAACCCTGAAAGTTTCGGTAAAAAATTATGCATCACTTACCGGTAACAGGATCTTCATTCCCCTGAACCCTTTCCTGGATGAACCGGGGCTGCTGAATAAAGACCCGGAACGAAAGAATGAGCTGGTTTTAAGAATGCCCTATATCGATTATGATACCCTTGTGTTGCATGTACCTGCCGGCTTTACCGTGGAATCCCTTCCGCAGTCATGTAATATAAAAAACCAGTTCGGCCATATGGAATCTGAACTGAAGGCAGAAGGGTCAACATTGAAATTTTACAGGAAACTGGAGATGGAAAAAGGGACATATCCTGCGGCCGCATTCAATGATTTCGTTGCATTCCTTCAGCAGATCAACAGGCAGGATAAAGCAAAGGTGGTTTTAAAACATTGAGATAAAGCCTTTCAGGTAAATTACTTTTATCTTTGCTGCATTAAATCTTTTGGATTTTGGACTATCTGGTTTACCTGCTGTTCAGGGCTTTTGTCGCCCTCTTTAGCCTGATGTCGTTCGGGCTGGCATATTTCTTTTCCGATCTTACCTATGTTATCACTTACCACATTTTAGGCTACCGCAAAAAAGTTGTCTTTACCAACCTGAGGAATTCCTTTCCGGGTAAAACAGAAGCCGAATATAATAGAATTGCCAAAGGCTTCTACCATCACCTTGGGGACATGCTTGTCGAGAGCCTGAAGTCCTTTACGATGACGGAAGTCCAGGTTGCCGAACGATACAGGTTCGAAAGGACCATGGAAATAAATGCTTGTTACCAGGAGGGCAGGCAGATTATATGTGTTGCTGGCCATTATGGAAATTGGGAATGGGCGGGCATCGCCAGCGGCATACAGATGCTTCATAAACCTGTTGGATTTTATAAACCACTTTCGAACAAACACATTGACAGGTATATGCAGCACACCAGGGTCCAGGGGAGGTCAGTATTGGTTTCTATTACCGATACAAGGGCAGTGTTTGAGACCGATTGGGGTGAACCTGCTGCTTTTTATATGATAGCCGACCAGAGCCCGACAACCCACCGGCTTGCGCACTGGGTGACTTTCCTTAACCAGGAGACTGCGGTGCTGCACGGGCCTGAAAAGTATGCCAGGGTGCTTAACCTGCCTGTGTTCTATGCCCGGATCAAACCTGTTAAAAGAGGATATTACACAGTAGATTTTATTCCCCTGAGCATGGAGCCAAAGGATACTAAAACCGGGGAGATCTCGGCAGTGTTCATGAAAACCCTAGAGCACCAGATCTCCGAAGATCCCCGGTATTACCTCTGGTCACACCGACGCTGGAAAATTCAGAAACCGGAACCAAAAAAAGTAGCGAAGTAGC
>CAIJYT010000279.1 GCA_903824935.1 uncultured Bacteroidales bacterium
ATGTAACATTTCTCGTTGTTTTTTTTAATGAATTTATTGGTTTTATAAAACGGGCTGCAAAATTACGAAGAAGAATGGAAATTACCAAACAGTCTGGAATTTAAATGTCTATCTTTGAAAACCTTTAAGCAGTAAACCCTGACCATGCCCGCCTCCAGCCAGGAAACAAAGCTGAAACCAAGGAGAGCCGTGAGTTCTTCACAGGCCGCTTACATCCTCATTATCATAGCAGTTATTGCATTATCCGCCTGGACGAGGTTCCTTTCCGGCGATGGCAAAGGCTTTAAAAGTATAATCTCAAGCGACGGCACAGGATATTACGCCTGCCTCCCTTCTCTCATTATTTACGGCGACCCCACATGGGAGAAATTCACAGCAGCCGAACGCAAGGTTTACGGCCGGCCCGATTACAATCCCAAGTACCTGGCCCTGGTCAACGGCCGCCCTGTCAACAAATATTTTTCGGGAGAGTCAATCCTGCTGCTGCCGTTCTTCCTTGTTGCATTGCTGTTTTCATGGATCAGCGGCTCAGAAGTCGACGGCCTTAGCTTCTGGTTCCAGTTCTTTATCGGCATCGGCTCACTGTTCTACCTCCTGGCCGGGCTGCATTACCTGAAAAAGATATTGAAAACTTTCAGCTTCAGCGCTGATGTCACAGCCTTCGCCATGATTGCCGTTTTTGCCGGCACCAACCTGTTTTATTATGCCCTGGGACAGCCTTCAATGTCGCATGTCTATTCGTTTTTTGCAATTAATGCCTTCATCTGGTCCATTATAAAATTCAGCACTTCTCCCTCAAACCGGCTGCGAATACTGATCGGGATCTTCCTTGCCATCATCATGCTGCTCAGGCCGACGAATGCCCTGGTCCTGCTTATTATCCCACTGTTTCTCAGCGCCGCTCCGCTATCCGCATTCATTAAACAAATGATAAACCTGAAACATCCGGGCTTTATCATTTCCTTGATCTTGATACTGGCAGTCCAACCGCTTTTGTGGCATCTTCAAACAGGCCGCTGGCTTATCATGTCATATCCCGACGAAGGTTTCTACTTCCTCAGGCCCCGCATCGCCGATTTTCTTTTTTCGTTCCGCAGAGGGTGGTTTATTTATACCCCGCTTATGCTGCTGATACTGCCGGGAATATTTCTCCTGCCGGGGAAAAAACGCAAGAACCTTTCAGCCTTCTTCCTGTTCTTTGCTCTCCTGATATACCTCAGTTCCTCCTGGTGGTGCTGGTATTATGCCGACGGTTTCGGCCAGCGTTCCATGATAGATTTTTACGGGCTGTTTGCAGTGCTCATTGCAGCCCCGCTAAGCCGAATGGCAGGCGGCAGAATGAGGTTGCTTGGCATTGTCTTCGCTTTTACCTGCATCTGCCTCAATCTTTTCCAGACCTGGCAGTACAGAATGAATTACATCAGCCCCGACAACATGAACAGGGTAAAGTATTTTCATGTTTTTTTAAGGACTGCCGATGAGTACCGAAACTGTCTCGGAGGTTGTACCGAAGAGCCTTTCTATAAATCGGATCTCAGGCATCCCCTGGCAAGCCTTCTCACTGGTTTTGAAAAACCGCAACTCTACTGGATCAACTGTGAACCGCGAATCGTGAGCCGTGACTCGCGAATCGTGAACCGTGATCCGGGAGCAGGAGTCAACGCTGTATTCCTGTTCACGAATAACATGGAATTCGGGCCGGGGATTGCCATACCTTACGACAGCCTGCGCAAAGATCCTTCCCCGCTTTATTGTGACATCAGCATGAAGCTTTACGACAGCATACCTGCAGCTTCTAACCAGGCCATGCTTGTATTTGCTGTCGACAGCCTGAACCGTTCATACAATTATTACAATGCGGTTCGCCTTAATGATATTCCGTTATCAGGTTGCGGCTCCTGGAGATCAATGCATTATTCCCTTAACCTTCCCAAGATCATCAACCCCAAAGCCATACTTAAGATCTACCTCTGGAACCCGGAGAAAACAGTCTTCATGGTGGATGATGTGGAGATAAAGATATTCGGGAAGGAATGAGAGGATGCGGGATGCAAAGACAGTCTGCAGTTCGCAGTCGGCAGTCGGCAGTCGGCAAAGACAGTCGGCAGTTCGCAGTCTGCAGTCAGCAAAAGTTTAATTTCGCTTTTCACTTTTCAAAAGAGCGACCGCATAGGCCGAAAGCCCTTCTTCCCTCCCGATGAAACCCAGATTCTCGCTGGTTTTGGCTTTCACATTGATACATCCGGGCTCTGTTTCAAGTGCGGCTGCAAGGGATGTGATAATAGATGGTATGAATGCTGCAACTTTGGGTTGCTGGAGGACCAGTGTGCAATCTAAATTCCCTATCGAAAAACCTTTCTCAGTGATCAATACCAGGGTTTTCTTAAGCAGGATAAGGCTGTCAATACCCTTGAATTCGGAGGATGTATCGGGAAACTGCTGCCCTATGTCGGGAAGACCGGCAGCTCCAAGAAGTGAATCTATGATTGCGTGGATCAGAACATCTGCATCGGAATGGCCGGCTGCACCTTTTGAATGTTCAATATTAACCCCTCCGAGCCTCAACGCACGACCTGTTTCGAGTTTATGAGTGTCAAAACCAAAGCCAATGCGTATCATAATATACTATGTGATAGATGGCATGTACGATGTACAAATAAGTTCTTCATTCGTACATCGTACATC
>CAIJYT010000280.1 GCA_903824935.1 uncultured Bacteroidales bacterium
ACTAAAGGACTTCGCGTATGAGGCAGCTGAAAATCACGAAACAGGTCACCAACCGCGAAACCGCGTCATTGGACAAGTATCTCCAGGAAATCGGCAAAGTTGAACTTATTACGGCCGACGAAGAGGTATCCCTTGCCCAAAGGATCAAGCAAGGCGACCAGGCCGCATTGGAAAAGCTTACCAAGGCCAACCTGCGTTTCGTGGTTTCCGTGTCGAAACAATACCAGAACCAGGGGCTCAGTCTGCCCGACCTCATTAATGAGGGAAACCTGGGCCTTATCAAGGCAGCCCAGCGTTTTGACGAGACCCGCGGTTTTAAATTCATCTCCTATGCAGTATGGTGGATCAGGCAGTCCATCCTCCAGGCTCTTGCCGAGCAATCGAGGATAGTGCGCCTCCCGCTGAACAAGATCGGTTCCATCAACAAAATCAACAAGGCTTACGCCCAGCTCGAACAGCAGTATGAGCGGGAACCGAATTCGGATGAGATCGCTCATCTCCTCGAGATCTCCGAAAATGAGGTCAAGGAATCGCTCAGAAACTCAGGCCGCCATGTATCCATGGATGCCCCCCTGATCCAGGACGAAGACAATACCATGTATGATGTCCTGAAAGGCGAGGAAAACACAACCCCCGACAACGGGCTCCTTTACGAGAGCCTGAAAAAGGAAATCGAGCGTGCCGTTTCAACACTAACCCAGAGGGAAGCTGATGTGATCCGGCTATATTTTGGTCTCAACGGCAGCCACCCCATGACACTTGAAGAGATAGGTGAACGTTTCGACCTCACCCGCGAACGAGTGCGTCAGATCAAGGAAAAAGCCATCCGAAGACTGAAACATACGTCGAGGAGTAAGATCCTTAAAACGTATTTAGGGTAATAAAAAAGTGAATATCGAATAAATCTTAAAAATGCCCCACCTGCTTGCGCCTTCCCTGCTCAGTGCAAACTTCCTCAACCTTGAGAAAGACATTGAGATGGTGAACCGCAGCCAGGCCGACTGGTTCCACCTGGATGTAATGGACGGGGTTTTCGTTCCCAATATTTCCTTCGGGCTTCCGGTCATCGAAAAGATCAAACAGGCAGCCACCAAGCCTCTCGACGTTCACCTGATGATCATAGATCCCGATCGTTTCGCCGAAAGGTTCAGGAAAGCCGGTGCCGATATTATCAGTGTTCATGCCGAAGCCTGCCTTCACCTGCACCGCTCGGTTTACCTGATCAAAAATACAGGCGCAAAAGCCGGCGTCGTTCTGAACCCCCATTCACCCGTAAGCCTCCTGTATGATATCATCAGTGATACCGACATGGTGCTGCTGATGAGCGTGAACCCCGGTTTCGGCGGACAAAAATTTATAGCGAACACGTATAACAAGGTCAGGGAACTGAAGGAACTCATCCTGAAAAAGAAATCCGCCGCCATCATTGAGATTGACGGGGGGATTGACCTTGTAAATGCCCCTCTCCTTGTCAAAGAAGGAGCCGACGTCCTGGTCGCAGGGAATACCATCTTCGGTGCACCTCATCCCGAAGAAACAATCGGGCTTTTAAAGAATTTCTGATCTCCCTGCCATTTCATTTTCCTTTTTTGTTATTTTTACACTTCATAGTCCTGATGAATGAATATGGATTTCGGGGGAGCAAAAGATTATATTATTGAAAAGCTGGAGAAGGAACTCAATCCAGCTTACACCTACCACTGTATAGGACACACCCTTGATGTACACCAGGCCTCCCTGCGCCTGATTGAAATGGAAGGGATAAGCCCTGCAGAATCATGCCTCATTGAAATTGCAGCACTTTACCATGATTCGGGAATGCTGCTTACCTACAAGGACCATGAAGCCGCTTCCGTTGAACTCGCATCGAGTCACCTTCCCCAGTTTGGATTTTCAGGCAAGGAAATAAACATGATCAACAGCCTGATCATGGTCACACGCCTTCCACAGAAAGCCTCAACATTGAATGAACAGATCATCTGCGATGCCGACCTGGATTACCTGGGAAGGGAAGATTTTTTCATTCATTCCTTTGAATTGCAGAATGAATGGAACGTTTGCGGGATCAGGAAAACAAACCTCAGTGAATGGCTCGATATACAGATCAGGTTCCTGGGCGAACACAAGTATTTCACAAAATCAGCAACAGTTTTAAGGAACAAGATAAAATCAGATAACCTCTTTGAAATAACATCATTATGGCAACAAAAAAAGTAAAAGAAACCAAGTACGACAACATCATCCTCATCCCTACTGATTTTTCAGAAGTATGCGGGAATGCAGTCATCCATGGCATCCATATGGCCCGCTTCCTCAAGTACAAAGCGGTCATCCTGCATGTCATCAACAACGAGACCAAATCGGCCCTGAAAAAGAAAAATGTGGGAACCGATTATGTAGAGAAACGACTCAAGGAGTACAAGTCCTACTATGAGAAGAAATATGATATCGTTGTGGATACCATTGCCGAAGAAGGCAGCATCTTTTCTACCATCAATGAAGTTGCCAAAAGGATCAAAGCCAATATGATGATCCTCGGAACTCATGGTAAGAAAGGCCTGCAGCATGTGTTCGGCAGTTATGCCCTGCGTGTTGTATCAGAATCTCCTGTCCCGGTGATCGTCGTCCAGAAAAGATCGTTTAAACAGGGATATGAAAATATCATTCTTCCGGTTTCCAATGATCTTGAAGCAAGGCAGACTGTAGAGTGGGTTAAGATGATCGCCACTCTCTTCAAGTCAAAAATCCATATCTTCCAGGCTGTTGAAGCCGACAACGGACTGAACAGCCGCCTTAAGATTATATCAAGGCAAATCTCCGATGCTTTTAACGAGAAAAATATCAATCACGGGATCACCTATGCCGAGCCCAAAGGGGATTTTGCAAAACAGCTGCTTTCGTATGCAGCTTCGAATCATGCCGACATGATTATGATCATGACCAGGCCCAATATAGATGTACCTGGCTTCAGCATGTCGTCCTGGGACGAGAAACTGATGTTCAACGAGGCCCAGATCCCTGTCATGTGCATCAACCCCATCGATCTTGGGTATTACTATTATGAGTGGATCCAACTGGCGTAGGAAAGAACAGGATGCAGTTGCGCAAATACTGGGATGACCGGCCCTTGCAGCTGATCATGGTTCTGGCAATCCTCTTTAGGTTGCTGGCATCGGTCTTTGCAAAAGGCTGGGGAATGTTCGATGACCATTATCTCGTCATCGAGTCGGCACAATCGTGGGTCGACGGGCATGATTATAACAACTGGATGCCCTGGACCCCTGGCAATACCGGCCCCACAGGGCATAATCTCTTCTACCCCGCCATCAATTTCATCATCCTTTATGTGATGAAATTCCTCCACATCGTCAATCCGCAGATGAAAATGTTCATTATCAGGTTTATCCTGGCCGCCTGGTCACTTATCACGGTATATTTCGGATACAGGATAACCGAGACTCTTGGAGGCAAAAAACCAGCCAGGCTGGCAGGCCTGCTGCTGGCAGTGTTCTGGTTCATGCCATGGATGAGCGTAAGGAACCTTGTCGAAATGGTTTGCGTTCCATTTGTGATCCTGGGCTTCTGGTTTATATTCAGGCCGGGGAGCAAGAATAAACCTATGCTTAGCTGGTTTATTGCCGGGCTGTTCCTTGGACTGGCTACCGACATTCGTCTTCAGACAGTATTTTTCCCCATGGGCCTGGGTATCTGGCTGCTTTTCAGTGGAAAGTTCAAACCTCTTTTCTCGTTTGCTGCAGGGTCTTTATTGACATTTGCACTGGTTGAAGGTGGTATGGACATGATAATTTGGGGTAAACCATTTACCGAAATATACAACTATACCCTTGGCTGCTTTATCGAACGCAATGATTACATCACCCTGCCATGGTATGATTATTTTCTTGTTCTCGGAGGAATGCTGATCCCGCCGGTAAGCATTTTCCTGTTCTGGGGCTTCATCCGTAAATGGAAGCAGTATTTCATGATCTTCCTGCCGGTTCTACTTTTCTTTGCTTTCCACTCCTGGGTGCCGAATAAGCAGGAACGTTTCATCATTCCCCTGATACCTTTATTCATTATCATAGGAAGCATAGGATGGATAGAATTCAAAGAAAAGTCTGCATACTGGGCCCTGCATACTTTACTTTTGCGTTACTGCTGGATATTTTTCTGGGTTCTGAACACTATTGTACTCCTTGTTTTCACTTTCACCTATTCCAAAAGGCCGATGGCTGAAAGCATGACTTACCTCTCGAAATATCCTGATATTAAGTACATGACCGTCATTGATGCTGAGAATAACCCCGAAATGTTTCCTAAATTCTATCTTGGGCAATGGCCGGTGATGTTCAACGAAAGGAACGGTGACCGCAGTCTCGACAGCATACTTATCTACTCACTTAAAAAAGGCAATGAATCGGCACCAAGGTTTGTGCTTTTTACAGGAGATAAGGCAATCAGTCCTATGGTTATAAAAGCCAGGCACTACCTGCCCTTTTTGGTATATGAGACTACCATAGAACCTGGATTTATCGACAAGCTGATGCACAGGCTCAATCCTATCAACAGGAATAAGGCAGTGTATATATACAGGAATGTACAATTCATTCCTATAAAAAAATAAAAGGGGAAAGCTCAAAGCATGCTTGAAGAAAAGATACCAATAGCAAAACCCTCGTTCCTTGGGAATGAGAAAAAGTATGTTCTGGATGCATTGGAATCGGGATGGATCAGTTCTATAGGCCCTTATATCGACAGGTTCGAGAAGGATTTTGCAGCATACCACGGGGTAAAGCATGCCATTGCGACACATAACGGGACCATTGCCCTGCATCTTGCTCTTTCAGCGGCCGGCATTCAATCGGGGGATGAAGTAATAGTACCGGACCTGACCTTTATTGCCACAGCCAATGTTGTGAGGTATTGCAACGCCCTTCCTGTGCTCACAGATGTAGATATCAATGACTGGAACATAAGTCCTGAACTCATTTCAGCTGCCATCAGGCCGTCAACTAAAGCGGTTATTCCCGTTCACCTGTATGGTAACCCTGCAAAGATGACAGAAATCATGCAGATTGCCGCTGAACATGATCTTTTGGTCATCGAAGACTGTGCCGAGGCAACAGGCGCCCTTGCAGGAAACCGTCAAGTCGGAACCTTTGGGCATATCAGCTGTTTCAGCTTTTTCGGCAACAAAATCCTTACCACGGGCGAAGGAGGAATGTGCATCACCAGCGATGACGCTCTTGCCGAAAAAATGAGGATACTGCGTGACCACGGGATGAACCGGAAAAAGAAGTACTGGTACGACCAGCTGGGGTTCAATTACCGCATGACTAATATGCAGGCGGCTGTCGGCCTGGCCCAGCTTGAACAGCTTGATATGCTTCTCGCATCGAGGGATGCCATCCGCAGTCATTATAAAAAGAAGCTTTCGTCATGCGAAGGAATTGTTTTCCAGGAAACCAATGGCAACCGGCATGTGAACTGGCTCGTGACGGTAAGGTTGAAGGGGCTGGATCAGGAAAAGCGCGATGCGGTGATACAGGAGCTGAGCCGTGAAAATATCGACAGCCGGCCGGTGTTTTATCCCATTCATTTTATGCAGTTTTATAAGGATGCGAAATACATTTCAGGAGACTGCCTCAACAGTGTAAACATTGCGGGGGAAGGCATCAGCCTGCCAACTTATGTGGGACTGGAAGAGGAAAAGATTGATTATATTGCAGACTCCCTGATCAAAGCCTACGAAAAACAATCTGCATGAACCTGAGCATCATTCTTCCCACCTATAATGAACGGGAATCCATCAATGCATTGATCTCGGAAATTTATGAGCTGCTCGATTTGCATCCATACACCTTTGAGATCATTGTTGTTGACGACAACAGTCCCGACGGTACTTTCGCCGAAGCAACAAACATATGGAAAGGGAACCCGAGGGTGAGAGTTCTGCTCAGGGAAAACGAAAAAGGCCTGGCCACCGCAATCCTTTATGGCATCATTCATTCAACAGGTGAAAAGGTCATAGTAATGGACACCGATTTCAATCATCCGCCTAAACTAATCCCTCTTCTTGTAACAATCACCGATTATTTTGAAATCGCCTCCTGTTCACGATATGTAATCGGGGGAGGAATGGAAACGTCCCGGTCCCGGTATTTAGGGAGTAAGCTATTTAACAAATTTGTACACTACACCCTTAAAATGCAGACAACCGACAACCTTAGCGGTTATTTCTGTTTCAGGCGGGAAGTCCTGAAAGGGCTCTCGCTCGAAAAGATATTCTGCGGCTACGGGGATTATTATATCCGCTTCCTTTATGAAATGCAACGCCTCAGGCACCCTATCATCGAGATCCCTGTTATGTATGAGGACAGGCTCGGGGGCTTGTCAAAGACCAATCTGAAATCAGAATTTTTCCGATATTTCTATTCTGTGTTGAAGATCAGGTTCGGATTTCTGAAATTGAAATGAACATGGACCGTGAGCAGGCACAACAGAGGATTGAAGAGCTCGCGGAAGAGATCCGCAGGCACAACTATCATTATTATGTGCTGTCGCGTCCACTGATCTCGGATCAGCAGTTCGACAGAAAACTGGAGGAACTGGGCAGGCTTGAAACTGAATTCCCCGAGTTCCGTTTCCCCGACTCCCCCACTCTGCATGTCGGGGGTGCAATTACAAAGGAATTCAAACCGGTGGTTCACCGCTACCCCATGCTCTCTCTCGGAAACACATACTCGGAGCAGGATGTAAAGGATTTCGAAGAAAGGATACACAAGCTTATAGGGGAAGATATCGAATACGTTTGCGAGCTCAAGTTCGACGGTGTTGCGATAGGACTTACATACAGGGACGGGCTCCTTGTACAGGCAGTGACCAGGGGCGATGGCATTCAGGGTGACGATGTGACGACCAATGTAAAGACGATCAGGAGCATCCCCCTGAGACTCCAGGGTGAAGGCTATCCCGCGGAATTTGAGATCAGGGGTGAGATCATCTTGCCCCATTCGAGTTTTGAAGCTCTTAACAGCTTAAAGGAAGAAGAAGGCGAAGAACCTTTTGCCAATCCCAGGAATGCCGCTTCGGGAAGCCTGAAAATGATGGATTCCGCAGAAGTGGCAAAACGGAAGCTTGACTGTTTCCTGTATTACCTCCAGGGTGAAAACCTGCCGTTCACAACCCATTACGAATCCCTGCAGGCTTCGCGCAGCTGGGGTTTCAGGATCTCGGACTACGTGGTAAAATGCAGGAACATCGATGATATTTTCGATTATATCAATACCTGGGATGAGGGACGCAGGGAACTGCCATTCGATATTGACGGGGTAGTGATCAAGGTGAATTCACTGTCTAAACAGGAACAGCTCGGCTATACAGCCAAATCTCCCCGCTGGGCCATAGCTTATAAATTTAAATCTGAAGAAGCATCAACCCGCCTGCTCTCGGTCGATTTCCAGGTGGGAAGGACAGGGACTGTCACTCCTGTGGCAAACCTGCAGCCTGTGCCTCTCGCAGGCACAGTAGTTAAAAGGGCCACCCTGCATAATGCCGACATCATTGCCGCCCTTGACATCCGTTACGGCGATACTGTTTTTGTTGAAAAAGGAGGTGAAATCATTCCCAAGATCACGGGTATCGATCTCTTGCAAAGGCCAGAGGGCTCAAGTCCCCTTGAGTTTCCCGCAGTCTGCCCCGAATGCCTCACAGCCCTGGTAAGGCGTGAGGGCGAAGCCGCCTGGTTCTGCCCCAACGAAACCCTTTGTCCTCCCCAGATCAAAGGAAAACTTGAACATTTCATCAGCCGCAGAGCGATGAATATCGACAGCCTGGGCGAGGGAAAAATTGAGCTCCTTTTCGATAAAGGCCTGGTGAACTCCCCTGCCGACCTGTATGAACTCAGTTTCGGGCAGCTGATCGGACTTGAAAAACTGTACAAGGGAGAAGGCGATAAAAAGGACAGGCTGGTGAAGTTTCGTGAGAAAACCGTAGAAAACATTCTTAAAGGCATCGAAGCCTCCAAGAAAATCAGTTTCGACAGGGTCCTTTATGCCCTCGGAATAAGGTATGTAGGTGAAACTGTGGCAAAAAAACTGGCCCGTCATTTTGCTTCTTTTGATTCACTTCGGATGGCAGAGCCCGCAGAACTGACCGACGTGGAAGAAATTGGCGATAAGATAGCGCAGAGCCTTGCCACCTGGCTTCAGACACCCTCAAGTATAAAGCTGGTGGAAAGCCTGAAAAGCCATGGCGTTCAGATGGCCCTTACAGTAACCCAAACTGCCAGGAAAAGCAATAAACTTGACGGGAAGACCTTTGTCGTAAGCGGAGTTTTTGAAAAGTTTTCACGGGACGAGATCAAGCAGGCTGTTGAAGATCATGGAGGAAAAAATGTATCCTCTGTTTCTGCAAGAACTTCCTTTCTGCTGGCAGGTCAAAACATGGGCCCCGAAAAGCGCCGCAAGGCAGAATCGCTTGGAGTTAATATTATTACTGAGGAAGAATTCCTGAATATGATCTGCTGATGAAAACTAATGCATACGGCGAAGCATTTAACACAAGCCGCATCAGCTGCCAGGAGCGAGCTGTAACCAGTATTGCCCCGGTAACAGGCATGCGCGAACGACGCAGCAAGCCTAGCGGCGGTGTAAATATGCAAGCCCCTGCGAAGCAAAGCTGCAGTGTAAATATGCGAGCCGCTGAATCGTTTCTCCTCCTCATCTTCAGTCTCTTATCCTCAGCCGCTGCCTGGGCCAGCACCAACCCGGCTGCGGTCACCACGGGCCTCGTCTGTTCCGTCATCCACAACACCATCTGTTTCACGGCTTCCGGCAGCAGCAGTTCAGGAGGGACCACCGAACCCGACGATATCACCATCCCCCTGAAACAAGCCGGCCATTTGCTGCTCCTGGAAGCCCGCATCGACAATGAGACCGGGAATTTCATCTTCGATACAGGAAGTTCAAAACTCGTACTCAATAGCACTTATTTCAGAAAGTATACCTGTATTGAATGCGGGGACAGGGGTGGAATTACAGGAGGCCTGGCCGGTGTTAAGCAAACAAAAGTCACCAGGATACAGTTTTCGGGGCTTACCTATTCGAATGTCATGGTCGATGTAGCTGACCTTGGCCATATCGAGAACCGCAGAGGTGTTAAAATTCTCGGGCTGCTAGGGTTAAGCCTTCTGAAAAACATGGAGATCGTGATCGATATCCTCCACAGTGAGCTTCATCTTTACCGTCTCGACCGCAGCGGGAACAGGATAAGCCAGGGTACAAAAGAATTCAAAGCCGACATCAGGCAGAAGCTTCAGGTCTCCCAGGATGTTCTTTTCGTTAATTCCCAGATCGGCGGAAAGACCCTGAGCTTTTGCCTGGATACAGGCGCCGAATCTAACGTGATAAGTTCGGCATCCCCCAAAAAAGTGATGAATACAGTAAGTATTACAAGGCGCTCCGGACTTGTTGGTTCCGGGCCAGCCTCTTCGGAATCCCTCTACGGCACCCTGAATGATTTCTCAATGGCAGGGCGCCAGATCCCCCGGATGCATGCCATTATAACCAACCTTGAAAATATGTCGGATGCATTCGGGTTTACCATAGACGGCATGCTGGGCTATGATTTTTTTGAAAAAGGCCAGGTTTGTATTAACTTAGTCCGGCTGGAAATTAAGGTCATTTTCAATAAAAGTTAAAGAACGTGATGAGAGGTCTGAAAAATATTATCCTGATATTATTCCTGCTGAGTGGATTCACATCCTGGTCTCAGGACAATATGAAGGATATCTGCACGATCGATAACAACCGGCTTGTGTTTAAACTTGACCGCAACTGGACAGCTGCAAGGAAGAAACAAGTGTGCAAACAGTTTGATCTCGACAGCACCCTGATGGCTGAGGCTTTCAGTGGAAAGACAGAGTTTACAGTCAATAAGGTGACATGGAGTGTAAAAAAGATCGACAACCACCGGATGGAATTGTCAAAACCCATGAGCGCCGGTCCTGTTGCTGAAAAGGGTGAGGTCTTTATGCTTGACGACCGCCTGATCAATGCTGCGGGAGTCCGTGAAAGGGAATCTGCCGCCTGCGGTGTCAATGTCTTCAGCCTTTACAATGTATTTAACTATTATAAAGGAACGGCCACGTTCTTTCTGCCTCAACGGAAATATGCCCGTCATGTATACCTGGCGGGGACTTTCAACAACTGGAATACCATGCAGACCCCAATGATCCGCTGCGATTCAGGCTGGTTCATCACCATCAACCTTAAACCGGGAAAGTATGCTTACAAATATATCATTGACGGGAAATGGAGTCCTGACCCGTACAATAAACTCAACGAGAATGACCGCCAGGGAGGACAGAATTCAGTTGTATTCTGTTATAACTGCCGCTTCTTCCTGCCGTATTATAAGGGGTCGAAGAATGTATTTTTAGCAGGGAGTTTTAATAACTGGAACCCACATGAGCTGAGGATGCTCAAGGTTGCAGGGGGATGGGCCATCAACCTTTACCTGCGGGAGGGAACCCATGCTTACAAATTTATCGTGGACGGAGAATGGGTGCTCAATCCCGTAAGTAAAATAACAAGGCCTGATGGCTCAGGACATGAGAACTCCTTTATAAGTTTAGGCGATACCATGTATTTCATTCTGAGAGGGCATTCAGCCATTAAGGAAGTGCATGTCGCCGGGAATTTCAACGCCTGGAATGCATCAGAATTATTAATGGATAAAGTTGATGGTGGATGGCGTCTTCCCTATGTCCTTGCAGCCGGGAATTATGAGTATAAATTCATACTTGACGGACGCTGGATCACCGATCCCGATAATCCATATACATTAAAATCGGGCAATTCCTTCATTGCAGTAAAACCAAACCATGTATTCACACTTAAGGGCTATGCAGGTGCCAGGAAAGTCATCCTGGCCGGCAGTTTTAACGGTTGGGACAAAGACGGTTATGAGATGATCATAAGAGACGATAAATGGATTTTTCCCCTGTACCTCTCGCCAGGCAAGCATACCTATAGGTTTATTGTCGACGGAAAGTGGATCAGTGATCCCGGTAATGAACTCTGGGAAAACAATGAGTATGGAAGCACCAACTCAGTGCTCTGGATAGAACCCTGAAAAACAAGTAGCGAAGTAGCGAAATAGCGAAGTAGCGAAATTTCTTTTTACTGCCAGCTCCATGATTTTCGCTACCTGCTTCTCGCTATCTTTTTATTTCGCTTTTCGCTTTTCGCTTTTTACTTTAGTCCTCGTGCTTTATCGATCCGGCGCCTGAAACGCTCTGGTTTATCGATACCGGATTGCCCTTATAGCGTATGCTTCCTGCACCCGAGATCTCGGCATCAATCTTTTTGTTGACATGGATCTGGGCTTTGCCGGCACCACTCATATCAACTGTAAAATTGTCGCAGATGAGGTCAAAGCCATAAATATCACAGGCTCCCGACAAGTCGGCCTTGACGTCTGTTGCAGTCCCGGAAAGCCTGAGTTTGCTGGCCCCGCTGCAGTCCAGGTTAAGTTTTTGAGAGGCAAGCTCCAGCCTGATATCCGAAGCTCCGCTGGTATGCAGAGTGAAATCGTTAAAGTTAAGCTTGTTTTCAGCAAAAATGTCAACAGCCCCGCTGATCTCGGCCTTTTTCAGGTCTTTGCAGGTGATGTAGACTTTTAATGAAGTCGGATGATTTATTGGCTTTTTTGTGTCGATCACAAGGGTGGATCCGTGAACTTCAGTGCGGATGATTGCCTGAAGGTTCTCATCGGCTTCAACTATAACTTCCTCAATACTCCCCTGCCTCAGGTAAACATTAAATGCACCTGAAACATCTATTCCGTCGAAGGAACTGACCACCCTGGTTTCCTTTGTTACTTTGCCGTCACCACTGACGCCGTTAACTATATCGCAGGCTGTGGCTATCACCGAAAGACCGGCAAACAGCAGCATGATCATAGTCAGTGTAATTAACTTTCTTGCTTTCATACGTTGATTTTTTGGATAAGGTTCTTATTTGATGATATAATCTCTGTTTGGTTACAAATTTCGCTACATCGCTATTTCGCCACCTCGCTACTTAAGAGATACGCTTCCATAATCACTCCTCACCGTAACCGTGGCTTTGGGTTTGGCATCCCTGCTGCCCACAACTCCACGATATTCCGATGAGGTCGGGCTGACAGAGCGGTAATTCAGGGCCGTATTCCCATCTGCGAAACGAAGCTCACAGTATTTCACGGCGGCGTCGAGGTTATAAACAGCTGTTTCGGGGAGACGGATATCTACAGCAGCATACTTATTATTTATACTGATGCTCGTAAAATCAGGCCCCATGCTTTTAACACTGCAGCTGCCGTACTGTATGTCGAGATTCAGGCTTTGCTCTATCTTGTCAACATCAATATCGGAGTATTTTGAGCGGATCTCAATGGACGATGAATTTTTAATATCCACGGAACCTCCTTCAAAACTAACGTTCAGCGCAATGATCTTGTTTGCATTTAGGTTCGAGAATTTAGAGTCAAGCCTCAGGCTGCCGGCATAATCGATATCAAGGGTGGAATATTTAAGGTTTACCACGGCCCCGGTAACGCTGCGTACCTTGGCCGAATTGCAGAATTTCATTTCGATCAGGTTATCCGAATTATTCAGTTTGTTCACGTCAAGGCTTCCGTAACTAAGACTGATCCTTGCCTTTCCGGATACTTCATTGAGGTATATATCCCCGAATTTATTCGTAAGATCCACGCTCATTCCTACCGGAAGGCTGATAATGTAATTTACCCGGAAGCTGTTCTTGCCCGAGGTCCTCATTTCTTCAATCACCGTTGTGGCTTCCACCAGCGAAGCGGTATTATTGAAATTAATGGTGATATTCTCGAGCATTTTTGCCGCAGTATTATCATTGGTGGCTTCCACGATCACCTTGACTTCGATGCCGACCACGTTCTTTTCCCAGTTCGTGCAGTGGATCTCTCCGAATTTATTTGTCACTGTAAGCTGTGCATCGGGATTTACGTTGAATTCTTTTTTGATCACCCTGGTGTATTCATTGACTGTGGCTCCTTTCATTCCTGTCGCAAGGCCCACCAGTAATGCCATGATGGTTATTTTCAATATAGTTTTCATGTGATTTATATTCTGACGGTTAGTGTTTATTTAATGTGTTTACAATTTTGTTCACAATACCTTCTTTCATCTGCTGGTTCTGTATGATGGCAGCCTGAAGGCGTTCGCAATTGGGGTTTTCGGCAAGGGATTTCTGGAGTTCGCGTGTATCTTCATCAAGATTGTTCATTGCCCTTACAGCATCTTCATTGATAATTACTGCCTGCTCAGGGCTGCTGGCAAGCTTATGGACTTCTTTCAGTTGTGCGGTTGCACGTGCATCATAATATTGCACTGCTTCGTTGAGTTCCTCAGGCATCTGTTTTACTCCGACAGCTGAAGAGAACTTCTCGCGGATGGAACGGGTAGCAAGGTCAAAAACGAAGACACTTCCCGTTATGATAACCAGGATGACCGCGGCAACCTTCAGCATGCTGAACCTAGACGGCAACGCAACCCTTTTTTCATCAGTAAGGCCGAGGCGTTCGCTGAACCTCTCAAAGTGGCCGTCCAATGGTTCCACACTGTCGAACTGATCACGGTTTTCCTGTATTAATTTTTCCAGATCCATCTTAATTATATATGAATGCATTTCTGAATTTACTATCTTTTAGAATCTCCAGCAGTTTCAGCCTGGCCCTGGAATAGCGGGTCCGCGATAACTGGTTGCTTATATCAAGGATCTCCGAGATCTCTTCATGGTCGTATCCTTCAAGAAGGTGCAGGCTGATTATAATCCTGTATTCGTTTGGCAGCTTTTTGATAGCCCTCACCACTTCCTCTGCCTGGAAACGGATCTCGGCTTCATGGTTTTCCTCTTTCTCTTCAGCAATGTCTAATCCTGCATCATCAATGGATACAGTATCTTTCACCCTCCTGAGGGAATCAAGGGAATTATTTACAACAATACGTTTAAGCCAGCTTCCGAAACTTCCCTGCCCCGAATAGGAATCAAGCCTCTGAAATGCATCCAGGAAAGATTCCTGCATGATGTCTTCGGCTTCGGCGGTATCGTTTACTATCCTGAGACTGGTGTTGAACATGGCTTTATAATAGAGTTTGTAAATCCTGAACTGGGCGTTCCTGTCCCCGCGACCGCAGGCATCGATCAGGTCCTTGTGAATATTTTCGTATCGGGTTTCCAGATTCCCAGTTTTAGCAAATAGACTCACCAATATACTAAATGTTACAGTGCAATATAAAATTCTAAATTTGCATCCGATGAAAACCAGCAAAATCCCGGTACACCTGTATGCTACAGCCGCCATGCTGTTCTGGGGACTATCGTTTATATGGACAACCAGCTTGCTGGCTTATTTTCAACCTGTTACCATCATCTTTATCAGATTATTGATCTCCTCGGCCTTCCTGTTTATACTTATGATCGCTTCGGGACGTTTCGAGAAGATAAAGAAGGAAGATTTCTGGCTGTTGATGGGTAGCGCCGTGTTCAACCCCTTCCTCTATTTCCTGGGCGAGAATTTCGGGGTAAAATTTACTACTCCCACCTTATCCAGCGTAATCATTGCAACCATCCCTGTATTTTCCCCCTTTGTTGCCTGGCTTACTTTCAAAGAAAAAATATCCCGGCTGAACATGCTTGGAATAGCAATCTCATTTTCGGGAGTAGCGGTCATGCTCGCATCAAGGAACCTTTCCTTTTCAGGGGAAGGCAAAGGCGTACTGGCACTTTTCGGGGCAGTGATGTCGTCATTGGTTTTTTCTGTTTTTCTGAAAAAGCTTACCCGGAAATACTCACCCGTAACCCTGGTGGCCTATCAGAATATCATTGGCGCCCTTATGTTCCTTCCTGTTTTTCTCATTTTTGAAAGTGACAGGATCAGTGAAGTCCACCTTAACTTTAAGATCATATCCGCATTCCTGGCTCTTTCCATTTTCGCTTCCTCCCTGGCCTTCGTTTTCTTTGCGAAAACAGTCAAGGAGATTGGAATAAGCAAGGCAAACATATATTCAAACCTCATCCCGGTTTTTACAGCTGTATTTTCATATTTTCTTATTTCTGAATCATTTACACTCATAAAACTCTGTGGCATAATCCTGGTGATAGGCGGGGTCTACCTCTCGGAGCGCAACAAACCCCGCTAATCACCATTTCGCTTTTATTCGCACCAATTGTTTACTTCATTTGCGTGCTCATTTCGCCTGCGGCGAACGCTTTTACTTCGCTACTTTGCTATTTCGTATCTTTGCATTCTGATCGACTACTGAATTCCGCACTACATGAAGTTCAAACCAGAGAACCTGAAAATTAAGGACCAGAGGATGAAACCCTTCATCGATGCCGATGAGATATGGGGATTTATAAACAATGCAAAGCCTTCTAAGGAAAGGGTAAGGGAGATCATTGCAAAGTCACTGGATAAGCAACGTCTCACGATGGAAGAAACCGCTGTCCTGGTGCAGACTACAGACACTGAACTGATTGAAGAGATCAAACTGGGAGCGAAAGCACTGAAGGAAAAGGTTTACGGTCAGAGGATAGTTCTCTTTGCCCCGTTGTATATAGGGAACCTCTGCATCAACAAATGTGCATACTGCGGCTTCAAATCCACCAACAAGGCTATTAAAAGGATCACTCTTACTAAAGATGAGCTGATAGACCAGGTAAAAGCCCTTGAAGACTCTGGCCAGAAAAGACTTATCCTAGTATACGGGGAACATCCTACGTACGATGCTCAGTTCATTGCAGAAACCGTACGTATTGTTTATTCAGTACACAGCGGCCCCGGGGAGATCCGCAGGGTCAACATCAATGCTGCCCCGATGGATATCGACGGGTTCCGTATTGTTAAAGATTCAAAGATCGGCACCTACCAGATCTTCCAGGAAACATACCATGAAGAAACCTATGCAAAAGTCCACCTTGGAGGTATAAAACGGAATTATGAGTGGAGGCTTACCGCCCTTGACCGTGCACAGGAGGCAGGCATTGACGATGTCGGCATAGGCGCCTTGTTCGGATTATACGACTGGAGGTTCGACCTGATGGGCCTGGTCAGGCACACCAATCATTTTGAAGCTGTTTACAATGTGGGGCCCCATACCATCTCCTTCCCGAGAATACAGTATGCCTCCCATCTCAATATTGACAAATCGCATATTGTAAGCGATGAGGAGTTCACCCGTCTTGTAGCCATTCTGAGGCTGGCCGTACCTTATACCGGGCTTATTCTTACTGCAAGGGAAACTGCTGAAATACGTAATGAGATACTGCAGTATGGTGTTTCACAAATCGACGGAGGCACCAACATTGAAATGGGCGGGTATTCGAAAAAAGATCAGACAGAGGCCCAGGATATTGACCTGGAACAGTTCCAGATCAACGACAACCGAAGCCTCAACGAGATCATGGAAGAACTTATTGAGCAGGGTTATATTCCTTCTTTCTGCACATCCTGCTACAGGCGGGGACGCACCGGGGAACATTTTATGGAGTTTTCCGTTCCGGGGTTCATTAAACGCTTCTGCCAGCCCAATGCCTTGTTAACTTTGGCTGAGTACCTTGAGGACTATGCCCCTGAAGCTACAAAAATCAGGGGATACCGCCTGATCAATGATAAACTTGCACAGATGGAAGAGGATCCTTCGAAAGCCAGCCTGGAAGAAAAGCTTCAGCAGGTCAAAGAGGGAAACAGGGATTTGTATTTTTAAGTTACAAACATGAAAGAAATCCGTATTATCGGCCTGCTGATCACCGACCGCATCAAGGAAGCGGGCCTCACACAGCGCCTGCTTTCCGAATACGCCCATCTGATCAAATCAAGGCTGGGCTTTCATGAAGTCAGCGAGGATGTATGCAGCAGGATAGGTGTAATCCTCATCCAGCTTTCGGGCACCACCGCCGAATTCGACATTTTTGAGAGCAAACTTAAGGACATCGGTGGCATTGAAGTCCAGCACATGATCTTTCAGATTTGACAACCAGTAGATTAAATCATGGAACATACATCACGCAAGGAACTGGACCACGAATTTCAGGAATATTACCTCTCCTCTTCTGTTCCAAGCATGAAAGTCGGCCTTACGGTCACCCTGCTGCTTTTTATTTCCTATGCCGTCAATAACAGGATCTTATTTTCTGATTCCATAGAACAGCAGTATTTTTTCAGGTTCGGCCTTATTGTGCCCACCCTTGTTGTCTCCCTGGCAGTACTATTCATCACCCCCCTGAAAAAATATCTTTCCCTGATCTTTATTCTGGTCAACCTTTTCTCCTGCCTGGCCATTTATTATGTCGGGGTCACGTCGGATATTACCAGCCGGGGCTATAATTATTACTATGCATGGGTGATGCTTGTGATGATTGGCATGCACACCTTCTACCGCATCCGTTTCCGTGATCTCATCATCCTGAACGCCCTGCAATTCATGGCTTATTTTTCGGCCACTCTTGTCAATCATTCGTATTCCATTTCCTTCCTGTATTTCAACCATCTCTTCTTTGTTGTTTCAGTAACCACACTTGGTTTTTTTATCTCCTACATATTTCAGAGCCTGAACTGGAAAAACTTCCTTCACCAGAAAGCCCTCACTGAAAATTATCATAGGCTCATTCAGGAAGTGAAGGAACGCAAGGAAGCCCAGGACGAACTCGCCACGTCCGAAAGACAGTATCATGAAGCACTTGACAGCTTCCCCGACTGGGTCATTGCAGTTGACAGAAACATGAATATCAAAATGGTTAATTCACCTCTGAAACAGGTTGCGGCCGAAGCTGGCCTCCCGGGTAACCTTATCGGTATGAATATTGAGAGATCATTCCCCTTTATCAACAAAGAAGAGATTGATAACGTTAGGGCTGTTTTTGAGACAGGCAGGATTTCCATTGGTGAACTGAGTTTTGAATTCGGAGGGCAACAGGTTTTTGTCGAGACCAGGACTCTTCCGATGATACGCAACAACAGGGTTGAACAAGTCATGGTAGTTACCAGAGATCGGTCGAGGGAAAAGGAAATCGAGGCTCTTAAGCTGAAGAACGCCGAAACCAAGGAGACCATGCTCAAGGAGATCCACCACAGGGTCAAGAACAACCTTGCGATAGTCATCAGCCTCCTGAGCATGCAGGGAAGTAAAAACAACGACCCTGAGTTCCAAAAGCTTATCAGGGATATTGAACTCAGGATCAGGTCAATGGCCCTGATACATGAACATTTGTACCGCAGTGAGAACTTCGACAAGATCCCTCTTTCGAACTATATCCAGTCATTGGTTTCAATGATTTCGTCCACCTTCAGCGGGCATAATATCAGCCTGAAAATGGAGCTGGAAGAAATACTTGTAAACATAGAGACTGCGCTTCCGCTCGGACTGATCACGAATGAGCTTCTGACAAATGCGTATAAGTACGCATACCCCGACATGAGTGAAGGCATCGTAAGCCTTAAGCTGGAGACAATTGATCCTGATGGTTTCAGGCTCACGGTCTCCGACAACGGCATAGGTTTGCCCGAAGGGTTCGACCTGCGAAACCAGGAAACCCTGGGGATGTTTATTATACGCCTGCTCATCGAACAGCTTGACGGCAGCATCAACATCACAACCGGCGGGGGTGTTTCGGCCTGTATTACCGTACCTGATTGTAAGTATATAAACTAAGGATTATGAAAGAAACCTGGATTTTAGGGATCAGAATTTCGGACAGGGCCAATGCAGCAGCCCAGATACAGGATGTTCTGGCGAAGTTCGGCTGTACGATCAGGACCAGGCTGGGCTTACACAACAACGAGCCCGGCGCTTCAGCCGGCAGCGGGATAATACTTCTCGAATTATATGGTGATCAGAATGAATTCAGTAAACTTGAGAATGCCCTCTTAAAGATAGAGGGAACCGAAATAAAGAAAATGGTCTTTAAACAAGAGTGATCCTTGTTCCCCCGTTATCTATCCCGAGCATCGTTGTCTTGGTGATAATGGTATCCTTCCCTGAATTTTCCACAAAGTGAATTGCAGCCCTGATCTTGGGCCCCATGCTTCCATCGGGGAACTGGCCTTCGGCAAGATACATCTTGGCATCAGCAATGGTCAGCCTGTCGAGTGACCTTTCCTGGGGAGTGTTAAAATTGATGCAAACTTTGGGAACATCCGTAAGAATAAAGAACTTATCGGCATTTATTTGGGAAGCAAGCAGGGCAGAAGCAAGGTCCTTGTCAATGACGGCATCTATACCCTCGAGCTTGTTTGGTTCAACGTAATATACCGGTATGCCTCCACCACCAACGGCAATTACAATATTATCCTGCCTTGCAATTTTTTCAATGGTTTTCTTATTCAGGATCACCAGAGGTTTCGGTGAAGCCACCACCTTTCTCCATCCCTTACCCCCCGGTGCTTCCCTGTACACCGACCTGGTGCTTTCTGTAAATTTATCAGCTTCTTCCTTAGTATAATACGGTCCTACAGGTTTGGTAGGGTTCTGAAAAGCAGGATCATCTTTATTTACCAGCACCTGGGTTGTGATGGTGATGATATCCCTTTCCATTTCGTATTTTTCAAGAACATTCTTAAGCTGCTGCTCTATAATATATCCTATAAAGCCCTGGGAATAAGCAACGCAGATATCAAGGGGCATTTCCGGAAGCCCGAACATCTTGTGCCCGGCCGAATTAGCAAGCATGATATTACCAACCTGGGGCCCGTTTCCGTGCGTCAGTACCAGGTTATAATCCCGTTTCATCAATTTGACAAGGGATTCGGACGTAGCGTAAGCATTAGCCTCCTGCTCCCCTATTGTTCCTTTTTGGTCGGAACGAAGCAGGGCATTGCCACCCAGTGCAACCACGGCAAGCTTTTTCATAACTAATAGTTTATATATGCAAAAATAGGACTTTTTTCAATCTTTCTTACCTTCGCGGCCTGATGAGAGCCCAACGGAAAGCATATCTCTACGCATTCTCGGCAATTGCCTGCTGGTCAACCATTGGTTCCGCGTTCAAGATCAGCCTGCGTTACCTGGATCCCCTGGGCCTGATGCTCTTTTCCTCCATCGTGGCAGTCATCACACTCTTTGTCATCCTGATTGTACAGCAAAAACTGTCATTACTCCTCAAACTCACATCCACCGACATTCTTATGTCGGCAGTGATGGGACTGCTTAACCCCTACCTGTATTACCTTGTATTACTAAGGGCTTACGACCTGCTTCCTGCCCAGGAAGCAGGCACCCTGAATTATATATGGCCGCTGGTGCTCGTGCTGCTTTCAATCCCCATGCTCAGGCAGAAGATCAGCTTCCTCAGCATACTTGCAATTCTTACAAGTTTCGCTGGGATCATGGTGATCTCGACTCATGGCAGGCTGCTGTCGCTGCACTTTTCAAACCCTGCAGGAGTGATGCTTGCAACAGGCAGCGCTTTTTTCTGGGCACTTTACTGGATCATCAACCTGAAAGATAAACGGGAAACCGTAAGCAAGCTTTTTCTGAATTTTTTCTTCGGACTGCTGTATGTCTTTATAACCATCGCGGTGACGAAACACTTCTGGATCCCTCCCTGGAAAGGACTTGCAGGAGCCGTCTACATCGGGCTGTTCGAAATGGGGATTACTTTTCTCCTATGGATGAATGCACTGAAGGCATCTTCCACCACAGCCAAGGTCAGCAACCTGATCTACCTTTCCCCTTTCATTTCCCTTATCATCATTCATTTTGCCGTAGGCGAAGCCATACTGCTATCCACGGTGGCAGGCCTGGCCCTGATTGTTATCGGAATATTGTGGCAGCAATACCTTAAGTAGCGAAGTCGCTCGCATCTTTGCAACGCAGCTACGGTGGCAGCGGAGCGATGTTATGATATGCTTCTCCTACCTATAAGAAGCTCCTCTCACCTGATGCTGCTTTTGCAAAATGCTTCGCTAACAATAATTTCGCTACTTCGCTATTTCGCTACCTCGCTACTTAATATCTTTGCCTTATGAATCCAACCACGATCGCATTCCACCACTTCGGCTGCAAGGTGAACTTCGCAGAAGCTTCCACAATTTCAAGAAGATTCAAAGAAAAAGGCTTCGAACTTAAAGACCACCATGAGGTTGCCGACATTTATGTGATCAGCACCTGCGTGGTGACCAGTGTTGCAGAAAAGAAATGCAGGGCTGCCATTCACCATGCCCATAAGCTGAACCCCTCGGCAAAGATAGCTGTGATAGGCTGTTTCCCTGAGCTTAAACCGGGGGAACTCCTGCAGATGGAAGGCGTGGACCTCGTACTGGGGAACAGCGCTAAGTATGATCTGCCTGAAGAACTTGAGAAGCTCAAAGACCATGATTACCATGGAGGCATATCAGCCGGTATAAAAGAAAGCAGCGGGTTCATCCCCTCCTTTTCCTATGGAGACCGCACCCGTTCCTTCCTGAAAATACAGGACGGTTGTGACTATTACTGTTCCTATTGCACCATTCCCCTGGCAAGGGGCCACAGCCGAAGCGACACAATCGCCCATGTGGCAACCAGCGCCCGTGAAATATCAGCCCACGGAATACAGGAAATTGTTCTGACAGGTGTTAACATAGGCGACTTCGGCAGGCATAACAGCGAAACCCTCCTCGGTCTGTTACAGGTGTTGGACAGTACAGAAGGTTTGCCGAGGATCCGGATCTCTTCGGTGGAGCCTGACCTGCTTACCGATGAAATCATCGACTTCGCAGCGGCTTCATCAAAGATCATGCCCCACTTTCACCTTCCCCTTCAATCGGGTTCCGACAGTATACTCAAGGCAATGAAACGCAAATACGATCTCTCGCTATATACAGGGAGGATTGAACGGATCAGGCAGAAAATGCCTGACGCCTGTATCGCTTCGGATGTGATCGTGGGATTCCCCGGGGAAACTGACCAGGACTTCAGCGACACTTATAAGTATCTTGAACAGCTTGCCGTTTCATATATGCATGTGTTCACTTATTCGAAAAGGGAAAACACCCTTGCTTCAAAACTTAAGGATGCTGTACAGGATAGGATCAGGAAAGAAAGAAGCCGTGAACTCCATCATCTTTCCGAATTGAAAAAGCAGGCTTTTTACAGGCAAAGCAAGGGTAAGCAGGTGCATGTACTGTTCGAATCAGATAATTCAGATGGGTGGATGCATGGCTTCTCCGAAAATTATATCAGAGTTAAAACAAAATATGATTCTGAGTTGATCAACCGGATTATAACGGTGATACTTGATGAACCCGACAGCGAAGGTGTGTATATTCACCATAACATCTGAAAAATCATTACATTCGCATTATAAATTTCGCTTTTCGCTTTTCGTTTTTTTCTTATGCCTCTCGACCTTCAGCATATCACCCGTCAAACCTGCAAACTTGCTGTTGAAACAGGAGGTTTCCTAAGGCAGGAGATCCGTAAACTGAGGTCATCAGACATTGAGCTGAAAAGCTTCAATAATTTTGTGACTTATGTTGACAGGGAGTCCGAAGCCAAGATCATAGAACAACTGGGCAAAATTCTCCCGGGATCAGGATTTATTGCCGAGGAAAGCCCCGGCCTTAGCAGGGCTGAATATACCTGGGTAATTGATCCCCTCGACGGAACCACTAATTACATCCATGGCGTTCCCTTGTATTGCGTAAGCATAGGGCTTATGCAGGATTCAAGGATCATAGCAGGGGTCATCTATGAAGTGAACCTGGATGAATGTTTTTACACCTGGCAGGATGCACCTTCTTACAAAAACGGGGAGATTATCACTGTGTCAAAAACGCCTGAGGTTGCCGGCTCCTTGTTTGCCACGGGCTTCCCCTATCATGACTACGGCCGCATGGAAGATTACCTGGATATTTTCAGGCATTTGATGCAGCATAGCAGGGGCATCCGCAGGCTGGGATCGGCTGCCGCTGACCTTGCCTATGTAGCTGCAGGCCGCTATGATGGTTTTTATGAATATGGATTAAGCCCATGGGATGTCGCTGCCGGGGTGCTCCTGGTAATAAATGCGGGCGGAAGGGTGACTGATTTTTCGGGCGGGGAAAAGTATATCTTTGGAAAAGAAATTATTGCTACAAATAACTCAATACACGACGAATTTCAAAACTTGTTCAGGCTATGGAAGAAAGAATCAGTTTAATCAAGGGCGATATTACCACCATGCAGGTAGACGCCATAGTAAATGCCGCAAATTCTTCATTATTAGGAGGTGGAGGTGTGGATGGTGCAATACACAAGGCCGCAGGGCCCGGGCTTGCAGAGATATGCAGGCTCCTTGGCGGATGCGAGACTGGCGAAGCTAAAGTCACACCGGGGCTTCACCTGCCGGCAAAGTATATTATCCATACTGTTGGCCCTGTATGGAAAGGAGGGGATAAAGGCGAAGCAGAACTACTCGCAAACTGCTACCGTTCCAGCTTAAACCAGGCTAAGCAGCATGACTGCAAAACGGTTGCCATTCCAAACATTGGCACGGGGATCTACCGCTTTCCCAAAAAACTCGCTGCAGAGATAGCGATCATTGAAACAAAAAAATTCCTGGAATCAAATAATCTTCCTCTCACTGTCACTTTCGTTTGTTTCAGCGATGAAAACTTTAATATATACAGGGATTTGCTGGATTCATGAGGTGTTTGTTTGCACTTATGATCCTGCTGCTTACTGCGTTTCAGGTCACGGGTCAAGCCGTCAGAAAATCAGCAGAGGCAGTAAGGACGAATGCTTCCATTAAAATTGACGGCGTCCTTGATGAAGAAGCCTGGGGAAAGGCATTGCCTGCCACGGACTTCATCCAGAGAATCCCCATTAACGGTTCACCTCCCAATTTCCGCACCGAGGTAAAGTTCCTTTACGACAACACTTCTCTTTATGTAGGGGCCATGATGTACGACCCTCATCCTGACAGTATCCCGGCCCAACTGGGACTCAGGGACTCACAGGGGCTCAATGCCGATTATTTCATGCTCATGCTCTGCCCTTTTAATGACGGGATGAATGCATTCTGTTTCCAGGTTTATGTTTCCGATATACAGTCCGATTTCCAGCTCCACGGAACCTACAGCGATTATACCGATATGAGCTGGGATGCGGTTTGGGAAAGCAAAGCCAGGATCGGTAAGCTGGGCTGGGTTGTGGAGATGCGCATTCCATACTCCGCTCTCAGGTTTCCAAAGAAAGACATACAGGAATGGGGAATTAATTGTCAGCGCGACATCCGCAGGACAAGGGAAAATGACACCTGGAATTTTGTTGATGCCGCGATTCAGGGATATGTAAACCAGGCTGGGCTTCTTGAAGGAATCACAGATGTAAAACCTCCGATCCGCCTCTCCCTTACGCCTTATATTTCAGGGTATATGGAACAGAATCCGGGTAATCCTAACTGGCAGTATACGTATAATATCGGGGCCGATCTTAAATACGGGATAAACCAGTCATTTACCCTCGACATGGCCTTGATACCTGATTTCGGGCAGGCACCTTCCGACGACAAGATATATAACTTCACTCCTTACGAGATCAGGTATAATGAAAAAAGGCAGTTCTTCACGGAGGCGACAGAACTATTCAACAAATCAGGTATTTTCTATTCCAGGAGAATAGGGACGACACCTAAAAATTACAACCTCCCCTACAGCCAGCTTGACACTAATGAAGTGGTGAGCGATAACCCCATGCAGACTAAAATGATCAATGCCACCAAAGTCAGCGGCCGCACGGCAAAAGGGCTGGGGATTGGAGTCTTTAATGCGATGACCTCTAATACATGGGCAACGGTATCAAATACAGCGACAGGGGAAACAAGGAAGATACTGACTCAGGGGTTTACAAACTATAACATGATAGTATTTGACCAGAACCTGAAAAATAATTCCTTCTTTGACATCCTGAATACCAATTACTATATGCCAACCGAAGGCTACACAGCCAATGTTTCCGGTATCCAGTTCAAATTTGCAAATAAAAAATACACTTACGCCTTGACAGGCGACGGCTATGTAAGCCAGAAGTATTTTTCCCATTATGCCCCCGACTTCGGTTGCAAGTACGACCTGGCATTCGGCAAGATCGCCGGCAGGTTCCTTTTCCAGTTTGCACAGAATCTTGAAACCCCCACCTATGACCAGAATGATATGGGATATGACCCTGTTAACAACAAGTTCATTAATGCAATCACCGTACAGTACAACTTTTACAAACCGTTCTGGAAAATGCTGAACTGGTATAACAGCCTTAGAATCGCATACAATTGCCTTTATAACAATCTGTTATATTCATCCTTTACACTGGATTATATTGCAGAAGCTACGAACCGTAAATATTTCACTTACGGCCTGAACATCTCTTCAACGCCTGTAAGCGGGCATGATTATTATGAGCCCCGGGTTGCCGGTTGGATGTATAACTCCCCGGCCTTTCTCACCCCTAACCTCTGGGTCTCAAGCGACTACCGTAAACGCTTTGCATTGGATGCCTCGGGGACAGTGTATGTGGCTTCCTCACGCGCCACCAGCGGTTTCGATGTCTCAATAGGGCCAAGGGTCAGGGTGAGTAACCGCTTATTCTTCTATTACAATTTTAATTTCAACAAGGTATTTAATGATGTCGGGTTTGTCATGGACTCGGTAAGTTCCTATGGCCACCAGGTAATCCTGTTCGGGCGTCGCGACAAACAGATCATTACGAATATGATCCAGGGCAATTTAATGTTCAGCTCCTCCATGAGCATCGATATTAAAGTGAGGCATTACTGGGTGTTAGCGCCTTATTATTCAATTTCCAGGCTCCAGCCGGACGGAAGCCTGCAACCCAATGATTACAACGGAAATGTAAACCTTAATTACAATCTTTTCAATATCGACCTCACCTGGATATGGAACTTTGCACCCGGCAGCCAGATTTCATTAATGTGGAAAAACGCTATCAATACCAGCAGCAATGACATTGTAAGGAATTTCTTCGACAATTTCTCAAACACATTGAATTCGCCTGCTTCGAACAGCCTTTCTGTACGTTTGCTGTATTACCTCGACGCCTCCTCTTTCAAAAAGAAAAAGAAGCCCGATCAAAGCTGATTTTTTTACTCTTTGATTATTCTCGTACATTTACTGCTTCAATGAATAACCATCAGTTAAACGGTGTTTCTTCATTTTTTTTACCTCGTCAAAGAATGAAAAAAACAGGATTCTCCAGGCGGTACTTTTTCCTTCCTTTCATTTTAATTGTATTCTGTATTCTCTTTATACTTATCTATAAGGATATTAAAGAGAGGACTATCGATGAATTCAATAATGAACAATTAATCCTGGCACAGACCGCCTCCCAGGGGATCACCTCTTTCTTTAACGACTACCAGGCCGACCTTGTATTTTTATCCGGGATCAAGGACATTATTGATAATAACGGAGAGAGCAGATCTCTGATGGCAAACTTTTATGAACATCATAAAAATTATTTTGAAGCGGTTACAAGGGTCGATGCCCATGGCGTTATATTATGCACTTATCCCAGGAATGAATCGGTAATTGGGAAAGACATTTCTGACCAGAAACATGTGCGTCAGATCATTGCCACCCATCAGCCGGTCATCAGCGATGTATTCAAATCGGCCCAGGGATTCCAGGCCATTGCTTTGCATGTACCTATATTCAAAGGCAGGGAATATGCCGGCAGTCTTGCAATGTTAATATCCATTGACCGCCTGGGAAAATTATATCTTGGGAAGATCAGGATAAGGGGAACCGGAACGGTATGGCTGCTTAGTGAAAACGGGGTTGAAATATTCTGCCCCCTGAAGAGTCATATCGGGAATTCATTTCTCGATAATACAAATCATGACAGCTCCGCAATAACCTTGTTGGCAAAGACTGTAAACGAAGATCATGGAACAGGAATAAGCGCTCATCAGGGAATGAGCCTTGACGGGAAAAC
>CAIJYT010000281.1 GCA_903824935.1 uncultured Bacteroidales bacterium
ATTGTAAACTATGCCGAGATAGCTCATGCCCTTGATAAATCCGTGGCAAAGATAGAAGCTGCCGTTCTTAATGCTCTTGAAATGACCCCACCGGAACTTGCATCCGACATCTTCGAAACCGGAATTTATCTAACAGGTGGCGGCGCATTGCTGAGGGGGCTTGATAAACGCATTCATCTTAAAACGAAATTGAAAGTTCAGGTTGTTGAAGATCCTCTGCGTGCCGTTGCCCGGGGTACAGGCATTGCCCTAAAGAACTTCGACAAATTCACCTTCCTTATCAAGTAAATAAGGTATGCGGAACTTATTCGTTTTTATCCGCAAAAACTACTTCATCTTATTATTCCTGGTGCTGGAAGCATTATCGCTGGGCTTGTTTTTCAATTTTAACGAGTTCCAGAACACGGCTGTTTACGATATTACCAGCACATTTACTGGAGGGATCAACAGGACTTTCAGGAATATCTCAGAATATTTAACACTCAAGAGTACGAACCAGACCCTCGTTGAGGAACTGGCCAAACTCCATTCGCAATTGCCAAAAGCATATTATTCGTCCGACGCACACTCCTTTTACAGGAACGATACGATATACCAGTTGCAGTACAGGTATATCAGTGCAAAAGTCATAAGCAACACCACCAACCGGAGGAACAATTTCCTGATGATCAGCAAAGGCAGTCTTCAGGGAGTGCGCAACCATATGGGAGTGATCATCGGGAACCGCATTGTTGGCCAGGTTGTGAGTGTTTCACCACATTTCAGCTGGATCATTTCGATGCTGAACAAAGACAGCAAGGTATCTGGAAAGTTTAAAAAGAACAACCAGCTTGTCAACGTGGAATGGTCAGGCGGAAGCTACCGGTATGGCAGCATCAGGGAAATCCCAAAGCATGTTGACATGAAAAAAGGGGATACAATCATCACCAGCGGAAATTCAGATATTTTTCCGGAAGGAGTGCTGGTCGGGACAATCAGTGAGTTTACTGTCGCACCAGATGAGAACTTCAATTATGGAACCATACTGTTTTCTACCGATTTTAACAGTCTTGGTTACGTGGAGATCGTGCTTGACCTGATGAGGAAGGAAAAAGAAGATCTGAAAGCAACTTTTAAAAGCGAGTAAATCAGGGGCCAATGACGACGTCAAGAGTAATCGTTAACAACTTTTTGAGGTTCTTCGTACTCATCGCCCTGCAGGTTTTGGTACTGAACAACATCTATCTTGGCGGGTTTATCAATCCGTATCTCTATATTTATTTCATCCTGCTAATTCCTTATGAAGTCCCGGGCGCGCTTTTGCTTATCCTTGCATTTATAACCGGGGCCGGAGTGGATATTTTCACCAACACCCTTGGCTTGCATTCCTCGGCCTGCCTGGCTATGGGATACGCCCGTCCCCATATTATAAGAATGATCTCATCAGGCCCTGATTCACTGATCGGCGACAGCCCCTCACTAAAAAACCAGGGGTTGAAATGGTTCCTGTATTATTCGTTAAGCCTGATCCTGATACATCATTTTGTCCTGTTTTTCCTGGAAGCATTCAGGTTCACCGAGTTTTTTACAACCTTCCTGAGGGTGGTCATGAGCAGCGTTTTCACTCTCCTCCTGGTCCTTATCTGCGAATACCTGTTTTATCCGAAAGAGAAATAAAAAAAGGCTGAACCTCAACAGGAACAGCCTTTTTACCTGAGGTATCGAGCGGAGTCGAACCGCTGTACGAGGTTTTGCAGACCTCTGCCTGACCACTCGGCCACGATACCCTGTTATTTAGGGAGTGCAAAGGTAAAAAAAATATTGAAAACCCATCAGGTTTTATTCCATTCAGTCGTGTAACTCACCTGCTTCATCTTCCCTCCTACCGGCGGGTTCAGTTTGGAAATAATGATGTGAATTTTCGTGACAGACGGGAACTGCTCACAAACAGAATTGATAATACGGCGGGCAACATGTTCAAGCAGGTAGGATTTCTGTTCCATTTCAGCTTTCACGGCATGATACAGGCCTGAATAATTCACGGTATCGTGCAGATGATCACTTTGTTCAGCCCGGGAGGTGTCTGTTTCTACATTGAGATCGACAATGAATTTTGTGCCGATGAGCTGTTCTTCTTTGAAACAACCGTGATAAGCGAAGAACTCCATTCCGTCTAAAGTGATCTTACCCATAGCTTTAAGAATATAAAATTAGCAATTCCCCGAGCCGGCTAAATTATCAAAATCCGTCCAATTCTCGCCTGTTTTACTGATTTTTAGTAGCTTTGCACCCTCGTTCGCAGAGGCGGATGAGATAATACTAATAAGACGATGGAAGACAATATTACGAAAAATGATGTTCCGGGAAGATCGCTGAATTTTATTGAAGAAATCATAGAGGAGGATATTCGTACAGGAAAGAATGAAAGCAGGGTGCACACCCGTTTTCCGCCGGAGCCTAACGGGTATCTTCATATCGGCCATGCAAAATCGATATGCCTCAATTTCGGTTTAGGTAAAAAGTATAACGGCAAGACCAACCTGAGATTTGACGATACCAACCCTGTTAAAGAAGATGTAGAGTATGTTGATTCCATTAAGGAAGATGTACGCTGGTTGGGTTTTGACTGGGAAGACAGGGAGTTTTACGCTTCCGATTATTTTGAGCAGCTGTATGAGTTCGCACTGATCCTGATCCGCAAAGGTAAGGCCTATATATGCGATATGAGCCCGGAGGAGATCAGCGACACCAGGGGCACTCCAACCCGTCCTGGAAAAGAAAGCCCGTTCAGGAACAGGTCGGTTGAGGAAAACCTTGATCTTTTCGCCCGTATGCGGGCCGGGGAATTTCCCGACGGTGCCAGGGTGTTGAGGGCAAAAATTGACATGACATCGCCCAATATGCATATGCGGGATCCCATCATTTACCGCATCATCCATACTTCTCACCACCGTACCGGCGACAAATGGTGCATCTACCCTATGTATGATTTCGCCCATGGCCAGTCCGATTCGATAGAAAAGATAACTCACTCAATTTGCACACTGGAATTTGAGGTCCACAGGCCATTCTATGACTGGCTTATACAGGAAATCGGCATTTATGCCCCCCGCCAGATCGAATTTGCCCGTCTCAATCTGAGCTATACTGTGATGAGCAAAAGAAAACTTCTGGAACTTGTTCAAAATAAGTATGTAAGCGGATGGGATGACCCCCGCATGCCGACCATATGCGGCCTGCGCAGGCGAGGCTATACTCCCGAATCCATCAGAAACTTTGCCGATACCATTGGTGTCGCCAAGAGGGATAATGTGATAGATATCAACCTCCTGGAATTTTGCATCAGGGAAGACCTGAATAAAAAAGCGTTACGTGTCATGGGTGTTCTGAACCCTCTGAAAATTGTCCTTGACAATTATCCCGACGACCTTGTTGAGCAAATGGAAGCTGTGAATAACCCGGAAGACCCAGCAGCAGGAATCAGGCAAGTCCCCTTTTCAAAGGAATTATATATTGAACAGGAAGACTTCATGGAGAACCCCGAAAGTAAATTCTTCAGGCTTGCCCCCGGCAGGGAAGTCAGGCTGCGTTCTGCTTATATCATTAAATGTGAATCAGTTGTAAAAGATCCGGATAACGGTCGTATAACGGAAGTACATTGTACTTATGATCCTGAAACAAAAAGCGGGATGCCGCAGAGCAACAGGAAAGTCAAGGGGACCCTCCACTGGGTTTCGTTAAGGCATGCCGTCAAAGCTGAGATCAGGGTTTACGACAGGCTTTTTATAGTTGAAAACCCCGATAATGCAGAAGAGGGAAAAACCTATAAGGATTACCTGAATCCCGATTCTTTGCAGGTAACGACAGGATATATTGAGCCGTCAGTGGCCCATGCAGAAGCCGGCAGGAAGTTCCAGTTTGAACGCCTTGGATACTTTAGTGTTGATTATGATTCGACGGCCGAAAACCTTGTTTTTAATTGTGTAGTTACCCTGAGAGACAGGCGACCAAAAGAAAATGCCAAATAAATTTGAATTTTTGCCGTAAGAGTAGTAATTTTGCAGCCGCATTGTCCGATGGTGTAATTGGCAACACGTCTGCCTCTGGAGCAGAAGAGTCTAGGTTCGATTCCTAGTCGGACAACAAAAGAGACCATAAAAATTGATTTCAATTTTTATGGTCTCTTTATTTTTAGATATTTGTAATCAGGTAAATAAGCCCTGAAACGATGATCAGAAAATCACTTTTATCAGTAATTGCAGGTTTGATATCCTTTGCTACCATTGGTCAGAATTACCCAATAGGCCACCGGACAATGAACTTTACCGATTCCTCAAGAAGCAACCGCTCCGTGCCCGCCGAAGTGTATTATCCTGCCCTCTCAGCCGGGGACAATGTTCCTGTTGCCACAGGTGCCTTCCCGGTGATTTCGTTCGGTCATGGGTTCCTGATGGTCTACAGCGCATATGCCTATCTGAAGGACTCCCTTGTTCCCCGGGCCTATATTATAGTGATGGTAAAAACAGAAGGAGGCATCTCCCCCAGCCATTCGGAATTCGGTAAAGACCTGGCTTTTATAATAACCCGGATGAAAACCGAAGGGAACACTGCTGCTTCACCTTTTTATCAGCATATCGACAGCACTTCCGCGATCATGGGGCATTCAATGGGCGGAGGGGCTTCTTTCCTGGCCTGCCAGAACAATGCCCTGCCTACAGCCATGATTACCCTTGCTGCTGCGGAAACAAGCCCTTCAGCGATACAGGCCGCCACTCAGGTTACTATTCCTTCGCTGGTATTCTCGGCCGATAAGGATTGTGTGACTCCCCCTGCCCAGAACCAGGTGCCGATGTACGATTCCCTGGCATCCTCGTGCAAGGTCTTTATCAATATAAAAGGAGGAGGACATTGCTATTTTGCCGACTACAACTTCACCTGCTCCCTTGGGGAAACCGGCTGCCAGCAATATTTCACCATAACCAGGGAGCAGCAGCATGCGGCAACTCTTGACTTTCTTTATCCCTTCCTTGATTATTATTTAAAAAAGAACTCATCAGCCTGGGCGGTTTTTAATGATTCGCTTACAGCTTCACAAAGAATAACTTATATGGAAGACTGTAGCACCAGCAGTACTGGAGATCTGAAGTTTAATAAGGAATACCGTGTTTTCCCAAATCCTGCCGATGAATTTGTTTGTATTAAAAGCCTTGGTTCTGTCCAGGCCCCGCTTTCGGTAAGACTGTTTGACGTAAACTGCCGGGAGCTTGCATTCCGTATGATTAATTCAAGAGATAAAGAAAACCTGAGACTGGATATTTCGGGAATCAATCCCGGATTTTACCTGCTCGAGATCAACACGGGAAAGCAATTCATCCACCTTCCCCTCCTTAAAGGATTGTAAATCAGTAAAATTATTTCCTTAATTTTTTGGACGACGGAACCTGCTCCAGCATTGTTGTTTCCTGGCGGTCAAAGTTTGAGGGGTTTAACGGGTTATACAGAAGGTTGATCATCTGGGAATAACCCTGGCTGTTTACGAAATCGATCAGCCTTACGTGCGCAAACACCAGGGAATCCCTGCTGAACCATGGAAACATGTTGGTAAGAGCAGGCGCCACTTGTGGCAGCTGAAGGAAAGTTGCCGTATCAGGCCCGAACACAGTCCAGCTCACAAGGCCCTTGTAAGGACTGAGGAATTGCCAGGTGCCGGATGCGGCATCCAGGCTGCCGGATGATTTCACAGTCAGGCTGGTATTGGTTGAAGCAAAGGAGACAATGCCGGCTGATATCTTTTTAAAGTCAGAAGGAATGTCGCCGTCGTTATGATAATACCAGGTCTGGTTTGAGGAATAAGTTTCCACCGCAGAAATATCTGAATGAAATACGGAGAATTTTGCCGGGGGATAATACGCATCAACGCTGTTAGCCGTTGTTCCGTTACCCAGCAAATCATCAAGCAAATAAGGAATGGGCGAATTTACATTCCCGTCGGGAAAGCCCTGGATGCGGCATTCATAATACTCAACAGGAACAGGAAAGGTAATTGTTTTATGGTCGGGCACAAGGGTGTTGGAAAGATCAAAAGTATCGCTTGTGCTTACCTGTATCCCGCTGAACCATTTGTATTTCATTCCTGAGGACGTTGGGATCTCGAAATAAATATCATCGGTATTTTTATACAATTCGATAGGAAGGCCTAGAGTGAATGTCAGATTGGAATATCCTGAAGAAGATACCAGGATAGCATCACTATGGACCGGGACGTTCTTATACACCGGGTTTACCTGTCCCGCCAGTGTTGCCCTGTAACCCTGGAGCTTCCACTCGGAAGGCTGAATGCATGTATACGTTTCAAGGGTGATTGCGAAACTATGCCAGTAAAGCTCCGATCTTACAATGGTGACTTCCATCAATGAGGGGGCAAAGGTTCCTGCCTGTCCGTAGAGCTTGTAAACACCGTCGGCCAGGCAAAACGTATCGGCAAGAACCTTTCCCTGCCTGTCCGAAACAAAGATCACTCCGCCCAGGGTCTGGTTAAAGTAAGCACCGGCAACATCTACAGTCATTAATAACGGCCTTGTTACAGGAGCCTCAGTCTTTTTTTTGCAGGAAGCAAAAAGAAGCAGGGAAAGGGCCAGGAATAAGAGGAGTTTTCTCATTTTGGAAGGGTTTCAATGTCGGCCTTGGGTTTCTTCCGGCTAAGGTCAAAGTCATGGGATACGCTGACAGCAAAAGAATATTTAGGGGTAAGCTGCTTCCCGTTGTAATACTTGTAAACGGGGATGTCGTAAAGAACCGAAACATTCCATTTACCGGCAATCGAATAACTAAGCTGGGGGGAAAGTATAAGCAGGTAATTTCCCGAATTGGGACGCACACTGCTTCCGTTTTCATAAATACCGTTAAAATCATTGTCATGACTGCGCCATTCACCTCGGACTTGCACAATTGCAAAGAAATAAGGTATGATTTTTTTTGAGAAAAAGACCGAATTCAGTAAAACGCAACCATACTGGTACTTAAGCGCATCCGGGAAATTATATTCAAAACGGTTGAGCGTGAATAAACGGATTCCGACTGAAGGCCAGCCTTTGTTGAAGAACAGCATGCAATTAACAGCCCATGCGTTTGTTGAAGGCTGAACGTCACGGGAAAGCTGCACATAGTTAATTTCCTGGGGTTTCGTGGTAAACGGATAACGGAAACCGGCACCTGCCGTAAACTCTATCTGCCTGGAAGGCTTGATATAGATCCCGTATTTTAAATTTACTCCCCCGTCGGTAAAGCCATAACCGGTTTCCTTGATTTCAATGGTATCAGTACCGGCTATTTTAGGTTTAAATTCCTGGGTCTTATTGAAAAAATAACCGAAATCGACTTCTACGGTCAAACGCTTTGTAATCCCGTAACCAAATGCTATCCCTGAGAAGTTGTAATAAGAAAATTTAAGGGGAACATTTTCATCTGTTTTACTGTTGCCCTGGTAATATGTGTTGGAAAAAGAGTTCCTGTAATAGGCAACGAACCGGAGGCTGTTTTTCGCCAGCACACCTACGTAAACAGTTGCCCCTACCGGGCTTCCGGTTGAACAACATTGTGAATATGAAAATAGGGAGGAAAAGAGTAATACAGTGGAAAGAAGAGTAATTACCCTATTCATGAACATGAATTATCTTTGTTTTACTGGCAGAATTCCCGTTTGCATCCTTGACTTCGCAGGTCACTGTGAAATTGTCGGCGTGACAAACAGTCCATTTTACAGCAGCTCCACTGCCTACAAAACTTCCATAGGAAGCAGTCCAATGGTAGCTCAGCCCGTCGCCGGAAGCAGTAGCTGAGAATGAGATCAGTCCATTGACGGCCATAGTAGAATCCGAAGCATTAAGATTTGAAAAAACAAGGGGCGTATTGGAGCCCGCACTGTCACTTTTCTTGGAACAGGACACCGCCATGATCAGAAATACGCTTAATATAATAACTATATATCTCTTCATTTGACAGGGGTTTAAATGATTTAAACAGCTATTTGTCGGATTTTTAACGCTCAAAATTAATGAATTCATTTGACATATGACGCATGTTATATGTTTCTTAATCCTTTCTTTATTCTTTCAAGGAAAATATCCCTGCCTAAAAGGACAGCAATATCCATCATACCCGGACCCTGGTTTGAGCCTACAACCAGCAGCCGTAAAGGATTCATCAGCTGGCCTGTTTTAATTTTACGGCTTGCAGTAAACTCCTGGATAATATTGTGAAGATGTTCATTATCAAATTGTTGAATGTTTCCAACCAGGTTTGCAAATTCTTCTATAATGACAGGGGTGGCATCTGTCCAGATCTTCTGTTTCACATTCTGATCATAGGATTCGGGGGCCCTGAAAAAGAAAACCGTGTTCTTCCATAGGTCAGGCAGTAATTCTACTCTTTCCTTGACCAGGGAGATCGCCCTGAGAACAAATTCACGATCAGCGGATATACCGTTAGCTTTCAGCACAGGATCAAGATATGTGAACAGCTCTTCATCGGTCTTTAGCTGAATATATTTATGATTGAACCATTTAGCCTTGGCCGGATCGTACTTGGCACCGGATTTATTAATCCTGTCGATTGAAAAAGCCTCAATAAGTTCCTGCATTGAAAAGATCTCCTGTTCGGTTCCGGGGTTCCAGCCAAGCAATGCAATCATATTGATGAAAGCTTCAGGTAGATAGCCGTCTTCCTTATAACCATGTGAAACTTCATTTGCCAACGGATCTTTCCACTCCATAGGAAATACAGGAAATCCAAGACGGTCGCCGTCCCTCTTGCTGAGTTTCCCGTTGCCGTCGGGCTTCAGGATAAGAGGCAGATGTGCAAATTGGGGCATGCTTCCTTCCCAGCCAAAGAACCTGTAAAGAAGAAGGTGCATAGGCGCCGACGGGAGCCACTCCTCCCCTCTTATAACATGGGTGATCTTCATCAGGTAATCATCAACCACGTTGGCGAGGTGGTAGGTAGGCAGGCCATCTGATTTAAAGAGGACCTTGTCGTCAAGTGAGTCAGACAGAACATTAACTTCTCCACGGATCAGGTCTGTAAACAAGATGGTTTGATTTTCGGGTATCAGTATGCGGACGACATAGCGGTCTCCCCTGTCAATTCTGGACTTTACCTCATCCGTAGTCATGGAAAGACTGTTTTTCATCAGCATCCTGGTCTTGATGCCGTATTGAAATTGTTCATGGCCGGTTGAGAACTTGTTCCTTGCTTCTTCCAGTTCAGATGCAGTGTCAAATGCGAGGTAGGCATGCCCTTTGTCGAGCAATATTTTAATATAATCCTTATAAATGGCAGATCTTTCCGACTGCTTGTAGGGGGCGCAGGGACCGCCCTTTGTAAGGTCCTCGTCAAACTCTAGCCCGCACCATTGCAGGGACTTGATAATATATTCCTCCGCCCCGGGAACGAAACGGTTCTGGTCGGTATCCTCAATCCTTAAAATGAACTTGCCGTTGGTCTGCTTTGCGAAAAGATAATTGTATAAAGCTGTCCGCACTCCCCCAAGATGCAACGGCCCCGTAGGGCTTGGGGCAAAGCGGACACGTATGCCGATTGTTTCCATATGTTATTCTGAATTTGGGATGCAAAGGTAAGCTTATATCCCTTAAGCGCTGCAATTTCGTACTTTTGCATTTGTGAACTTTATGGACGACGAAAACATTCTGATCGGTAAACTGAACGAGTTTACCAGGAAATATTACAAGAACAAAATCATCAGGGGAGTACTGATCAGCCTGGGTATATTGCTATCGCTTTACCTGGCTGAGATTTTACTTGAATATTTCAGCTATTTTCCTTCCCTGGCCAGGATCTTCCTTCTTTATTTATACCTCCTGGTCGCACTGGTTTGTCTTGGCCTTTTAATCGTTTCTCCTTTATTGAAATACCTTCGGATAGGCAAAACCATCAGCCGGGAGCAGGTGGCTGACATCATCGGAAAACATTTTTCAGAAATAGGCGACAAGCTGCTCAATACACTGCAGCTGATAGAGCAGAAAGGTGACAAGCCCGAAAACATCGACCTGTTGCTGGCCAGCATAGAACAGAGAATCAAGGCGATAAGGCCTGTGCCTTTTACTAACATCATCCACCTTAAAACCAATTTAAGGTATTTGAAATTTGTCGTGCCTCCTCTGCTTCTCCTGGTACTTTTGCTTTTCCTGGCTCCTGCCATGATCTCAGATCCTACACTCAGGCTTATTCAGTACAACAGGAAATTTGATCCTCCAGCCCTGTTCAGGATCGTTATCCTGAATAAGGAGCTTAAAACCATGCAGCAGGATGATTTTACGCTTAAGATCGAGATCAGGGGAAATTCTGTGCCTGACGAAATTTTTGTTAAAACCGGAATTTCAACATTCCCTATGAAACGGGAAAACAGGACGAACTATTCTTTTGTTTTTAGAGCCTTGCAGAGCGATTTCAGGTTTACTCTTCTTGCAGATGATAAAGAAACAGGTGAATACGTTATTTCGGTTTTTCCTAAACCGATAATATTGAATTTCGAGGCAAGGCTTGACTATCCTGTATATACCGGGAAACCTTCAGAGATCTTGAATAATATCGGTGATTTCATTATTCCTGAAGGGACTACGGTTACTTGGAATGTCTACACCAGGGATGTTTCTTCGGTAAAATTCAGAATGCTTTCTGAAATAACCAGCCTGGAAAATAAAAATTCTAATGTTTTCATGTGGTCAAAAAGGATAATGGAATCGGTCAATTACTCGATTTTCCAGGAAAACGCATATTTCAATGCATCAGATTCCCTGAAGTACTCCATCACGGTTATTAAGGACGCATATCCGGAGATATCATTAAAAGAAACTGAGGATACTGCTGATACGAAAAAAATGTTTTTCCAGGGTGTTATTAAAGATGACTACGGGTTTACAAGGTTGTTGTTTAATCTGACAAGAAAGAAGGAGAATGATACGATAAACGAACTGATGAAATCTGAGGAGCTCAGTATTGATAAAAGAAATCCTTCACAGGTATACTTTTATTCCACAGATCTTTCGGCTATTGATATGGAACCTGGTGATAAGTATTATTATTATTTCGAGGTTTGGGATAACGATGGGATCAAAGGACCAAAGGCCTCAAGGACAACTCCCCTGTCGTTTGAAATTCCTTCCCTGGACAAACTTGCCGAAGCTTCTGATAAAAATTCAGAAAATATTGAAAGGGAACTAAACAAGAGCATTAATGATGCTAAGAATGTAAATAAAGCTATTGATGAGATTAACAGGAGGATGATAGATCAGAATGATGTGTCGTGGAAAGAAAAAAAGAAACTGGAGGATGTGATTAAGGGGAATGAGAATATTATCAAGCAGGTAGAAAATTTCAAGGAAAAGAATCAACAGAATATTAAGAATGGTGAACAGTATCTTGAGACGAGTGAAAGGATATTGGAGAAGCAGAGAAAACTTAATGAGCTGGCAAACCAGCTGCTTACCGAGGAAATGAAAAAGACAATTCAGGAATTGAGGGATCTGCTTAACCATATGGATAAGACCAAGTTGAATGAGCTGCTACCCAAGATGAAGGAGATGAGCAAAAACCTGGAGCAGGATCTTGATCGTAATTTACAGTTATTCAAACAAATAGAGTTTGACAGAAAGCTGGATTACAATATTACACAGCTTATGAAACTATCGGAGCTGCAAAAGAATATTTCAGAGAAAACGGCAGATAAGAGAAAAGCAGACGACCAGCTGAGCATGGAGCAAAAAGACATTAAGGAAAAGTATGATTCTCTGCAGAAAAACCTGGAGCAGTTACAAAAAGAGAGCAAGGAGTTGGAAAATCCACCGGATTTAACAAGCACTGAGGACACCAGGAAATCGATTGACGAAAAGCTGTCAAAGAGTCAGGACCAGATGAAGTCTGATAAAATGAAGGATGCTTCAAAGAGCCAGAAGGAAGCAGCAGAGGAGATGGATGCTCTTGCCCAGAAACTTGGTGAGTTGCAGAGTGAATCAGAAGAAGAGACACAGGGAGAGGATGCGAATACTTTAAAATTGCTCTTGCAGGATTTAAATAAGCTATCATTCCAGCAGGAGGATCTCATTTACCGAACAATGAATATAAGCAGGAATGATCCTAAATTTCTCGGGCTTATAGACGACCAGAAACTTATTAAAGACAAATTCAAAACAATTCAAGATACCCTTGAAAGAATTGCGAAGAGGGAAGTGATGATCAAAGGTATAATAATGAAGGAAGTTAATGCAATAAACAGCAACCTTGATATTTCACAAAAAAGTTTGACAGACAGGCTTACCCCTGCTGCCATGACAAGACAACAATATGCAATGACGGGAATGAATAACCTTGCCTTGTTGTTGGATGAGGCATTGAAGCAGATGAAAGATGACATGGATAACGGGAAGACAGGTGGGAAGCAAAGTACTTGTAAGAAGCCAGGTAAGCCCGGGGGCAAGAAAAAGATGAATTCGATGACCAAGATGCAGGAAGAGTTGAATAAAAGTCTGGAAAAAATGAAGCAGGGAATGAATAAATCAAAAGACGGGAAGGGCCAGACGCGCGGTGAAGAGGATGCTGCGAATAAGGAAATAGCGCGGCTTGCTGCTCAGCAGGAAAGGATAAGAGAGGCTTTGCAGGAATATGAGAATGGCCTCAAGGAACAGGGAGTTAACGATAAGGGGAACATGAATACCGTTATAGAGAGGACATGGAAAAGAATGAAAGAGATATTCTGAATAAACGTATTAGCCAGGAGACTTTGAACAGGCAGCAAAAAATACTTACAAGAATGCTTGAATCGGAAAAAGCAGAGGAAAAGAGAGATAAAGAAGAGAAACGTGAATCAACGGAAGCAAAAAATCAAAAATTGAGTAACCCTTCAGCAAATTTTGAGTATAAGAAGAATAACGCTGCAGGGAAAGAAATACTTAACTTTACTCCTGCTCCGGTAAATTTTTATTATAAAAGCAAAGCATCAGAGTACATCATTAAGATAGGGAAATAATATGAAAAAAGACTACAGGGAGATTTCCGTTAAAGGGAAAGGAGAATTGCACAAGCTTGAAAAATTCGTTGAAGAGATTTGTGATTTTCACAACATAAATAACGAATATTTCGGAAATATACTTCTTGCTGCTACCGAGGCTGCTAGCATCCTTATATCTGTTTCTGGTACAGGTGATTTTTCTGACCTTGCTATAACATTTGAGAAAACGGTAAAAGGATTCACGTTCAAACTGAAATTTAACAATCAGGAAAATTTTAATGAACAGGAAAACTTTCTTGAGCAGGAGATACGGAAGCATAAACTGGCACGTGAGATTTATATAGTTAAAGCCCTTGCCGATGAGGTTACTATTTCTGTTAAAGGCGAATCAATCGTCCTTACGTTTTATGTTTCGAGCATGAATTATGAAAAATCCTTGACCCGGATCAATAAGCTTAAAGAATATTGGGTAAAAAAGACGAGCGCAGTAAATAAGGGAAATGAATAAAGCAATTCATTTTTTTAATAATAAGGTTAAGTACACTGTTCAAGACAGGGCTGTTCTGGTTCATTGGATAACAGGGATCATTAAAGACAGAAGCAAGATCCCTGGGGATATAAATTTTATCATTACAAATGATAAAACCCTTCTGGAGATAAATTTAAAATATTTAAATACAGATACTTACACTGATATAATCACTTTTACTCTCTCAGAAGAAGAAGGAATTATCAGCGGAGATGTATATATAAGTATAGAAAGAATAAAAGAGAATGCAAAGATATACAATGTGGAGCTTGTGGAGGAATTCAGGAGGATTGTAATTCATGGAGTTTTACATTTGCTGGGGTATAATGATGCATCAGCTAGTGAAAAGCGGCAAATGACTCGTTTAGAGAATAAGTATTTACTGTCATACCCGCGAAAGTAAGGATAATGGAACCTGGATTTCGCGTTGAGATGTTTTGTAATCCAACGCGATTTTCTATTTAATGAAGGAGCTTATTAAGAGAAGAAATCTTAATTGGGGATTTGCGCAAAATAGAAGTTGATTAAGCAGAATAATAAGTACAATGCAATACTGAAATTGTTCCACGTGAAACAAATTTGATCAAAGCAATTTCTGAAGGACAAAAGACGGGAAACAAAATGTCGAGTTCTAAAGTAAAATATGATGTTATAGTCGTTGGAGGAGGTCATGCAGGATGTGAGGCTGCAGCCGCAGCTGCTAACATGGGATCCAGCGTGTTGCTGATAAGCATGAACATGACAAACCTCGCGCAGATGTCATGTAATCCATCAATCGGGGGAATTGCAAAGGGACAAATAGTAAGGGAGATTGATGCTATGGGCGGATATACCGGAATTGTTGCAGATAACACCATGTTACAGTTCAGGATGCTTAACCTCTCAAAAGGACCGGCAATGTGGAGCCCGAGAGCACAAAATGACAGGGTTTTATTCTCAGTGGAGTGGAGGAATGTTTTAGAAAAAATAAAGAACCTTGATTTTTGGCAGGACATGGTTTTTAGGATTATAGTTAAAGGACAAAAAGCTATAGGCGTAGAGACACAGTTAGGATTGGAATTTTTTGGTAGAACTATTGTACTTTCAAATGGAACTTTTCTTAACGGAATTATACATATTGGTACAAAACAGTTTTCTGGTGGTAGAATAGGGGAGAGACCTTCAAGAAATTTAACTGAAAACCTTAATGAACTTGGGATCGAATCAAACAGAATGAAAACAGGAACGCCTGTGAGAGCTGATGGAAGATCTCTTGATTTTGAAAAAATGGTGGAACAAAAGGGCGATGAGAAACCAGAAAAATTTTCTTTTACAAAAACAAAAAAGCTTGAGAAACAGAGAAGCTGTTTCCTTACATATACTAACCCCGAAGTACACGATATTTTAAAAGAAGGGTTTGAAAGGTCTCCTCTTTTTACAGGTAGGATCAAAGGTCGGGGCCCGCGATATTGTCCTTCTATTGAAGACAAGATCGAAAGGTTTGTAACTAAGGATAAGCACCAGTTGTTTATAGAGCCTGAAGGGTGGGATACTATTGAATATTATGTGAATGGATTCTCCTCTTCTTTACCGGAGGATATTCAGTTCAGGGCGCTACGAAAGGTCCCGGGTTTTAAAAATGCAAAATTTTTCAGACCTGGATATGCCATAGAATATGACTATTTCCCGCCATCTCAGCTAAACTTTAACTTGGAAACTAAGACTATCGAAAACCTTTTTTTTGCTGGTCAAATTAATGGGACTACAGGTTATGAGGAGGCAGCAGCACAAGGTCTGATGGCTGGAATAAACGCTCATTTGAAAGTGAACAAAAAACCAGGATTTGTTTTAAAAAGATCAGAGGCTTATATTGGTGTGCTTATCGACGATCTTATCACGAAAGGAACAGATGAACCATACAGGATGTTTACTTCAAGGGCAGAATACAGGACCTTATTACGACAAGATAATGCGGATTTCAGACTGACTGAAAAATCCTGCGATTTAGGCCTGGCAAGCAATGAAAGGTTAGAAAAGGTAAGAAAAAAATACGATTCGATTTACAGGATTCAGAAGGAACTGAAAAAAAAATCGATTTCCCCTGAAGATATAAATCCATTTCTGAAGGAAAGAGGCTTATCGGTGGTAAGGCAAAAGAACAGGATAGGGGCAATTGTTCAAAGACCCCAGGTAAAGCTTCTCGATCTTTATAATAAAGTACCAAGGATAAGGGAACTGATTGATGCAACGGGTGAGGTGGATTGCGAAGAAATATTAGAAGCTGAATTATTGATAAAATACAGCTCATATATTGATAAGGAGAAAGAGGTAGCCGATAAATTGGGCAGATTTGAAGATTATAGCATACCTGTTAAAATTGATTACCATGCAATAACCTCTTTGTCATCTGAGGCACGAGAGAAGCTTTCAAAGATAAGACCGGATACAATTGGTCAGGCTTCCAGAATTAGTGGAGTGTCCCCGTCGGATATTTCTGTGCTTATTGTTTTTTTGGGTAAATAGAATTTGTTTCACGTGGAACATTGCTAATGGAACTATTGAAAAATTGTCCGGCATGTAAGTCCGGGTCCATAAAATCCTTTTTTAAAAGCAGGGATTATTTCCTTTCAAAAGAAGAATTCCTGGTAGAGGAATGCAATGAGTGCGGGCTGAGGTTTACAAATCCAAGACCAGGTTTTAGTGAGATCCTTAAATATTATGATTCGGCTGATTACATCTCTCATGATTCAAGCAGGAAAGGATTGCTAACCTGGATTTATACCAATGCCCGTAATTACATGCTGAATAAAAAGTTCAATATTGTTTCGGCTTGTTCTAAAGGGAAACATATCCTGGATATAGGTTGTGGAACAGGGGAGTTCCTGAATATTTGTAAATCCAGGGGATTTGAATCATACGGTGTGGAGCTCAATGAAAAGCCCAGGGAAGCAGCAATTCAAAATTACGGGCTTGAAATTAAGAAATCCCTGGACGATTATTTACTTGAGGATGCAAAATTCGACTGTATAACACTATGGCATGTTTTAGAGCATATTCATGATCTGGGCAATACCATGCATATGGTCAAACAGCTGTTGAAGCCCGAGGGCTCTTTGATAATCGCCTTACCAAATTCAAGTTCATGGGATGCGGTCCACTATGGTCAATTTTGGGCAGCCTATGATCTTCCCCGTCACCTTTATCATTTTAATAAATCCTCATTCGCAAAATTCGCTGGAATTCATAAATTGAAAATCATAAAGATTCTTCCACAGGTACTCGACTCGTTTTACATTTCATTACTGAGTGAAAAATACAGGACAGGGAAAAATAATTTTCTGAAAGCTTTCCTTAACGGAGCAATCTCAAATTTCTATGCAAGGAAACAGGGAAATGCTTATTCCAGCCTCATCTATATTCTGCATGCCTGAATTCCTTAATTTTAGGCTCACCAGTAAGCGATTAACCCAGGTGGGGCATTATCCTGACCAAAATAAAATAATGGTTTATAAGCGGCCAAATGAAGTTTTCCTCATCAAATAGAAAATCAATCAATTACGCCATTTTAGCCATCTTTTCAGGTTTTTTCTTCCTGTCGTGTCTGATCTTTCTTGAATTCATTCTAAAAACAACAAATCAAGCAGAACAGGTTTTAAATAGAGTTGAAAACGTACTTCATAAGAAAGAGAAGCAAGCAATAAAAACATTAAATATAGTTATATATGATATTTGTCAGAATCAAAAAACCCCAATCACAAATTTAAATTCAGGGCTGTTTTCTGAAATAAGAAAAAACGAAATAACTGTTCAATGCTATTTTGGAGATAGCCTGACGTATTGGTCAGATAACAAGGTTGAGGAATTGAATATTTCCCAACTTGCAAAGAATGAAAGTATTTGCAAATTATCTAATGGCTGGTATGACATCCTCGTTTTAAACCGGGGAAATGTAAAAGCGGCAGCACTTATCCTTCTTAAGCAGGAATATTCCTTTGAGAACGATTTTCTGGAAAATTCATTCCAGGAGGATTTTAATGTACCCGGCAATATCTCAATCACACTGAAGTCTTCTGGGAATATGGTACATAACCTTTCGGGGAATCCCTTGTTTTCATTTGACTTTACAGGGTTTGCACAATCATATGAAGGGTATTCCGCTTTGTTTTGCCTGTTTCTCATGTTGTCATTCCTTTCGTTCTGCCTGGCACTGTATTTTGGCTATAACGCAATCGATTGGTTAAAGGACAAACCATGGCTTTTTGTTGCCTTCTTTACCACTGATGTTATTGTACTGCGCCTCTTGCAAGCATTTTTCAGATTCCCTTCAGCAGTGCATTCCACGGCCTTATTCTCACCCCTTTATTATTCCTCGTCAATAATTTTGCCTTCAGCCGGGGATTATTTATTCAATAGCCTGATACTGCTTTTAACCGCTTTTATTGCGCATAAAAAATTGTTCAGGGAAAAATCCGTTTCCGGCAAAAGGGTTTTGCCCGAGAATCTGCAGGGCTGGATTGCTTCGGCATTCATTTTCTCAATATATATATTACTTTGCCTCGGAATCGATGACCTTTTCAGAAATTCTTCCTTTTCACTTGACCTTAAAGATATTTCCAGGATAGGAATTCAGAGCATTATAGGTTTGTTGATCGTTTACTGCCTTTCACAATCATTCTTCCTGTTGTCAAGGACAGCCGGATCATACACTCTTTACTGCGGTACGTACACAAAAATTCTTTTCATTGCTGTGATAACTGCTGGAGTGTTTTTTACTGACCTGTTATGGTGGGATGGAATTACATCTCTGTTTCTTGCAGTACTTTTTGCTGCATACCTCTCCCTTGAGTTCTTTGTTCATGGGGAACAAGCAAAAAGCAGTCCGTTTGCAAATTTTATTTTACCCCTTGTATGGATAGCGATTCTGGTAACTTTAATTTTCAATACTGAGGGATTTTCAAAGGAAAAGGAAAAGCGCAAACTGATCGCCTTAAGGTTGGCAAGCGAAAAAAATCCGGTAACGGAATTGCTGTACAACAAGCTTGAACGCAGATTGCTGAACGACTCCTCGATTCTTGCCATGAGCAGGAATACCAATGCCATGAAGGAAGAAGACCTGGTAAAAAAGATCAGATCAGAATATATCAGGGATTTCTGGAACAGGTTCACGGTGCAGGTAACGGTTTGTACTCCTGGAAAAATGTTAAAGATCCAGCCAAGGGGGTATGTATTTAATTGTGAACAGTACTTCCGGCAGGTTTGTGATAAAATGGGAGAAAAAACTACAAATCCCGGCCTTTATTATCTTGATTACGGAAATGGAATAGAGACTTATCTTGGAATCATTGCACCAGGCGATTCTGCTGAAGACCCAAAGACCAGAGGGTTTAAAATCTATATGGAATTCACAGCCAAAACGCCGGCTAAGGACATGGGATATCCCGAACTGCTGATAGACCGGAGGATCATGAATATCCCCGACCTGAGCAATTATTCCTATGCACTATATCAGAACGGTTCTCTGGTATATAAAACAGGGAAATATTCCTATTCACTTGGGTTAAACAGCCCAATCCTTTCGGCAGGTAATTCCTCGTTTACTGCATCAGACGGTATGAGCCATTACAGGTATAACCTCAACAGATCAAGGGTTCTTATAATAAGTAAAAAAGAAGACAGTTTCCTTGCGGTGATATCACCTGCTTCGTACCTGTTCATTTTGTTTTCTTTCCTGACCCTGTTTCTGAACCTGCTTTTCAGGCCTGGTATTTTCAGGGAATTCTCTTTTATGAGCCTGAAGAACCGATTCCAGATTGCTAACGTCGGTATAATTGTGATTTCTTTTCTTATCCTCGGATGTCTTCTGCTGTATTTTCTGACACGCCTCAACAATATCAAGAACATGGATTCTTTTAATGAACGGACCCTGTCGGTCATGTCTGAGATGCAGGATAAATTCGGGGAGAAGGAAAAACTAGATCCATCAGATAATCCTTTATTAGAGGAAGATTTGCAGCAGTTGTCGGAAATGTTTTACACGGATGTCAATGTGTATTCTGCCAGCGGGAGACTGATCCTGTCGAGCCGCCCGCAGGTATTTGACGAGGGGCTGATCTCCGACAGGATGAACATCACTGCATTTACTGATCTCAAAAGGTATAAGCAATCGGCATTTTTCCAGGACGAGAAGATAGGTTCGTATGATTATATTTCGGCATATTTTCCATTGCTGAACGACAAGAACGAATTACTCGCATATGTAAACCTGCCCTTTTTCTCACGTCAGGAGGACCTGAAGAAGGAGATCAATGATTTTCTTGTGGCTTTTATGAACCTCTACATTTTATTCATCCTGATCAGTGTTTTTGTATCCTTTGCCATTTCAAGATACCTGAGTGCACCCCTGGGGATATTGGTCAGCAGGATGGAAGGATTCAGGCTCGGGAAACGAAACGAAAAGATCGACTGGAACCATCATGACGAGATCGGGCGGCTTGTCGAGGAATATAACCGCCTGATAGATGAACTTGCGTTCAGCGCCGAACAGCTTGCCCGCTCGGAAAGGGAAAGCGCCTGGAGGGAAATGGCACGGCAGGTCGCACATGAAATAAAGAACCCGCTTACCCCGATGAAGCTCAGCGTTCAGCATTTACGCAAAGCCTGGGATGAGCAATCGGGTGATTTTAACCATAGGCTGCAGCGTTTTACAGGGATTATGACTGAGCAAATCGATTCACTTTCAGCGATAGCCTCCGAGTTTTCTGATTTTGCGAACATGCCCCTGCCGGTTGAAGAAGAACTGGACCTTATTGAGATCATAAGCTCTGTGATATCAATGTATTCAGGGCTGGAAAACATACAGATCGATTTTGAATCTTCAGAAATTTCATGCCGCGTTATTGGGGACAAGAAACAGATCATCAGGGTTTTCATGAATCTTTTGAATAATTCGACCCAGGCAATCAGCAATAAGGAAAACGGAAAAATATCCATAGCTGTTTCAATCCAGGGAATGAGCTATGTTATTGTGATCAGGGACAATGGATATGGTATTCCTGATGAAATTGCCAATATGATCTTTCTTCCAAATTTTACAACCAAATCTGGAGGCGCCGGCCTCGGGCTTGCCATTGTTAAGGGAATCATCATGAATATGGGTGGAGATATTACCTTTGTTTCGGGAAACGAAGGAACCACTTTCACTATTACTATCCCGGGACCAGATGATACAAAAGAAGTTTAACCCAGCACTGATACTGCCTCTTTACCTGGTGTTTATACTATTTTGCCTTTTGGCCTGCGTCAAGGACAGGCCTGCGGGGCAAAGGATTTACTTTCCATCGGGCACATGGCAGAGATACCATATCCTTAAATTCGGGATCCCTGTCGGTGAAAGTGAGAAGTCCTATGACATTGTATTTGAACTGAGATGCAGGAAATCCTTTGACTATGATGAGCTTCCGCTGAATATGGTCCTTGATACACCATCAGGAGAGGAGAGGATAAAAGAATACCAGATGCAGATCCGTGATAAAAACGGAATACCAGCAGGGACAGTAAACGGGGATACCTGCACTACCCGTATATTTCTAAAAAAGAACCTGTATTGTCCGAAAAAAGGAGTTTTAAAGGTTGAGATAGAAAACCTTAATCCGCGGATGGCAACTGAAGGTGTTTTTTCAGCAGGCATTATCCTTGTCAGGCGCTGAAAGTATTTTCATGGCCTTTGATTTATCACGATTCATCTGGCTGACCAGTTGTGTGAGGTTTTTGAATTTTTTTTCTTTTCTAAGAGCCAGGATGACGGTTATTGAAATTTCAGTTCCGTAGAGATCTTCAGAAAAATCAAGAATATTTACCTCGATAACAACCCGTGTCCCGCCTATTGTGGGTCGCTTGCCTATATTACAGAGACCGAAAAATTTCGTCCCCTTCAGAAGAACAGACACCAGGTATACTCCGTTTGGGATAGAAGGATAATTACTATCCGGGGGATGAATATTTGCTGTGGGAAAGCCTAAAGTTCTTCCCAGGTGATTCCCGTGAACAACTGTTCCGCTGATAGTGTAGCCTTCTGATAATCCTGAAGAAACAGGATTATTCCCGTTTGAAGGTTTTACAGATGAGGAATATTTTGGCCCGGAATTCATTAAGCCCAAAACTACACAAAAAGAGGTTAAACTCAGAGAGTCGGCTTATCTTTTTTGCTGTCCATTTTGATCATGAACAACTCCCATACAGCATACATATAATGCGCCCATACGCCGGCAAGCATGATGACCAGGGTGATGATCATCCATAAAGGTGCGATAGGGGTCCAGAGTTCCCTGGAAGGTACCTCGGCTTTGTAGTATTGCTTTGGGACTCCCCAGTTGATGTTTGAGGTTCCCTGCACGAAACCATATTTATCATTCTCCTCGATCTTGGCAATGATTTTGAGGTTTCCAAGGGTATCTCCGACAATATCATTCGGGAATTCGAAACTTGCCTTACCTTCTTCATCGAGGGCGACTTCTCCGATTTTAAGCAGGCTGAACAGGCGGGGTACATAAAGCAGTACCGTTTCCTTTGTAAGGGCAACTTCCTGTCCTTTCGCATCTTTCCGTGTGCCAGTCACATTCAGGTAACGGATCGAGTCCTGAACATTGAAAGTGATCCTGAGTTTTGCAGGTTCTGCAGTAAAACTCTCAGAAACCGAGGTGTATTTAGGGGTTCCGTCAAACCTTGACACATAGGTGATCATCCCGTCTTTGCCGGGACGCAGTTTGGAGATCACAACATTCAGGACTGCATTCCCATCCTGGTCAGTAACTGCAGTTCCAAGCGGGATCATTGCATTTTCCTCCTTACAGAAAAATCCTACCGTTGCATTCATTAAGCCATAAGGATCACTTTCCTTTTTAATGTAAAGGTTTGCTGTAAGGTTAACCGAATCGTTGGAAGTGCATACATAGGAAAATGTAAGATGGGATTCCAGTATTGTGCTGCTGTCCTTTTTTTCTTCCGCACGTGTAAGCGAAGGAACCAGCAACACCGCCAGTATTGCCAGGGAAATGATCAGGTATAAATGTTTTTTCATGGGGTTACGAATGAAATGATTTATACTAAAACGTCGTCCGGATTGGATTCCTGTGTATTCCCGGCAACGTTTACAATCGGAATGAATTTGGAGGCCAGGGTAAAGAGAAGACAGAACATAGCAATCCCGGCAGCAGTGAGGCTCCATTCAACCCAGGTTGACTGGTAAATGCTCCATTCGGGGCGGCTGTCCTGGATGGGCAGGTAAGGTGATTGCAGTGTCGGTATAACAATCAGGTAGCGGTTGAGCCATAAGGCTATGATCACGACTACAGCGGCAAGAGTGATGTTGGTTATTGTACGGAGTTTTGCGATTCCGACCACCAGCAGGGGCAACAGAACGCCGACATAGTTCGAAATGATAAAGGGCCAGTAGAATTCCTTGAACAGCAGTTGTATAAGAAGTTCATCATTCTTCTCTGATCCATACCATTTAGTCAGGTAGTCGCTGAATGTAAAATACCCGAAAAATGCCGCAAGTACAAGCATGATCAGGCCTACTGCAACAAAATGTTTTTTAGTAATGTACTGTTCAAGATGGTAGACTTTCCTGAAAAACCACATTGCAACAATGAGCACCGCACTTCCTGAATATACCGCAGCGATTACGAAATACGGTCCGAATATGGTGCTGTGCCAACCCGGTTGTAAAGTCACGCTGAAGATCCAGGCCAATACAGAGTATACTATGATTGCGATGGCAATAACCATGGTTGCCATGATGTTTGTGGCCCTCTCAAGGCGCTTTTTTTGTTCTTCCGTTCCGGTGTACCCGAGAGCAAGCGCTTTATACAGTTTTTTTCTCCATTTCGGAAGTTGAAGTTCTTCAAAATCCCTCATGTTGGCAAGGTCCCTGAGAACAGCCAAATACAGGAATATGAAGCAGCCGAAGATATCTGTTGAAATTGCAATAACGTCCCAGGTGATAGGCGACTGTATACGGCCATGCAGTACAAGATAATGCAGTTTATCGAGCCTGCCGATGCAGAGCAGGATATAACAGGGCCCGATAAGAAGGGAAATTATAGTAATGAATTCCGCCATCCTGATTACAGGTTTTCTCCATGCGGTCTTGAACAGATGCAGGGTTCCCGAAATAAGAGCACCAGCATAACTGACCCCCATGAAAAAGATGAAGTTCACAATATAAATGCCCCAGACAACATTATCGCGCATACCTGTAACGATATGACCTTTGGTCACCTGCTGGATAAAAGCGTAAACACCCAATCCTATAACTGAAAGGAGGAAAAGGATCCAGACATACCCCTGTACGCTCGTTCTTTCTATCTGAGGGGCAAATTCCTTCAGTAATTGTTTTTCATTGTTTTCCATGGCTACAGCTTATGTTTTTTTGCGTAAGGTGTATTGATATATCGGTTCTTGACACTCTCGTCGAGATCATTGAATCCACGGTCGACAGGGAACTGCCGGTCAACGGGAGGCAGGTAATATACGCAGGGCCTGGTTCCGAGCACTTCAAGATAACGGTATCCTGCACGGTCACGGATCAATTCACTGAATTTGAAGGTTTCGGTTCCGTTAGTCACTGTATCTTCATCAACATCACCAAAATAAATAACGCCCATAGGGCAGGAGGAAACACAGTAGGGGACTTTTCCAACCCGTATCAGGTCAGGGCAGAAATCGCATTTGGAAACCGTCCCCTCCTTGGCCGGGCTCGAAGCCTCGGGTGAATAAGGTTCTTTATCCTCATCGTATTCAGGGTAATGCTTCCAGGCAAACACCCGGGTGGAGTAGGGGCAGCCTGTCATGCAGAATTTACATCCGATGCAACGATTATTATCAATTAACACAATACCATCGGTACGTTTGAAAGTCGCACCCACCGGGCATACGCTGACGCACAAGGGATTGTCGCAGTGAAAACAGGGCTTTGGAAACCAGTATGGCGAGGTTTTTTCGGAATCCTGTAAAAGATAGACTTTCATGAATTCCTGGCTTTTGGGAAGGTGGTGGGCTTTCTGGCATCCCTGGACGCACTTTCGCGCATTTTTACATTTGCCCAGGTCGATAACCATTACAAACTTCTTTCCCGGAATTCCTTTGTGAGCCTCTTCAATTGACACCCTCGGAAGTTTGAGTTTAGCTTTATCAACTTCCATGATCTCGCCGTTGGTTGTCAGGACTTTAACTTTTTCCCCGCTTTCGCCGGAGGGATTTTCAGAATATGCATTCAGAAGGCCGCCTCCAACGGCAACACCGGCACCAGCCAGCAATCCTTTTTTGAGAAACTGTCGCCTGGAATTTTTTTGATTGTTCTGTTCTTCTTCCACGATAGCTGAAAATTAATTATGGATTAATGATACCCGTTGAAAATACTTTTGAAATTACTGAAAGCTGTCTTTCCGAATGTGCAGAAATAAAGATGTACACACATGAAGATGGTAATAACAAAACCACAGAAAAGATGCAGCAGGTCAGTGTAATCCAGGCCGCTGATCCCGATCAGTCCGTTCACTGTAAGGTCGGGATATAATAAGCCTAATCCCGAGATGATCGCCAGAGGTATAATGGTGTACATCACGGCAACATAGGAAAATTGCTGAAGGGGGTTGAATTTTGATTCGGTTGTAACAGGAAAAGGAGCCGGTTCCTTTTTAAAAACACCTATAGTATAATGATGAAACTGTATTTTAAGGCGTTTAAAGAAACCTTTGACCTCGATCACATAGTAACCCCCGTTTTTGGTGAAGAGGTTGCCGATAAAAAAAAGGATATAGTTAAATGACAGGAGAACACCGGCGACATTATGAATGGCAACAGCTACATTGAATCTCACTGTAATTGTGGGATTTGAAAACTGGATACTGAGTCCGGTTATGATCAGCAACAGGCATAAAACTGCGTTCAGAACGTGCCACAATCTTATCCAAACGGGGTACAGGTATATAGGTTCGTTATGATTTTCCATGGTCAGTGTGATTTTTGGATACGAATAACAGCATGAATCAGGATTGCGAGTATTGTAAGGCTGAACAGGACAATGCTTATGATATTCAGTGTGTTGTTCTGATCCGGGCCGATAGTGGATGTTTCGCTCAGGAACAGGCCTTTGAACAATCCCTGCTTTTTAATGTTTTCCTTCACCTGGTATTTGAATAGTGAAGCATAAAGGATTGAATTTTTTGCATGGCAGGATTCACATTTTTTAACAGCCATATTTTTAGGCATGATTTCATGGGCTATGAGCAGGGTGTCCTTGTTGCGGGCATGACATTCAATGCACCGTACATTGATGAAATGTGTTGCCTGGTTCGGCAGCCAGTCATGTTTCTGAAGGATATTAGGCTGCTGCTTGTTAGTGAGCAGTTCATATTTAGTTACGTCACCATGGCAGTTAAGGCATATAAGATTATCGTATGCCACGGTTTCCTGCAAATTTTCATTGGTTCGTGCATTGATACGGTAAGTATGAGGGTTATGGCACATCCAGCAGGTAAACTCCTCGCTGTGCTTCTGGGAATGAACACTTGACATAAAATTCGAGTCGATTTTTTCAAACTGGAATTTTGCATATTTCTCATCCCCTCCGTGGCAGTCGATGCAATTTGCTTTTGACTCCATGCGAAGATTTCCCGGGTGGGGGAATGTGAGGTAATCCTCCGAATGGCAGTCGGTACATTTAAACCCTTTATGGTTTGAAACGTAAAATTCATTACGGTCAATGATAAGCTCCGAATACATCCTTTTATAGCTTATTTTCTTCGATTCGGCATTTTCAAAGGTATACTTTGACTGTCCGTGGCACCTGAGACATTTTTCATTGACAGGGAACTGTTCAAGGTTGACGATTTTAGTATTTTCAACCGGCTTGACTTTTTTTCCTGAAGAGGATGAGTCAGTGCTTTTAACCAGTGCAAAAGCGACGGCAAAGAGCAGGAGGAGGAACAATACAACCCAGGCAGGACGGATATTTGCTCGGTAGATCATAGCAATGATGAGTTAAATACTGGTAAAAATTATCAGGATTAAAATAAATGGGTGTTTGCCGTAAATCCTGGCAAACACCCATTTATATAATTACTTAAAGCACCTTGATTACTTTTTAAGGGTGCGCATATAGGCAACCAAAGCCCAACGGTCACCGGCTTCGGGAATCTTCTTTTCGTAAGCAGGCATTTCATCGCGGCCTTTGCTTGTTTCGAAATAAAGTTCTCCGTCGGTCTGTCCCTGGAAAGCAGCAGATGTGAAGTCTCCGGGGTTGGTTTTCAGTGAAGCAGCCTTAGGCCCGTCGCCGAGACCTTTGCTTCCATGGCATGATTTGCAATGTTTTGCCCAAAGATCTTTACCGTTATTGATAACGCCTGCATCCTTGAGGTTGGCAGCTGCTTTAGTGTTCTTGTCTTTGTCAGGAACATTCCAGGGTTTCTTGGCCTGGGAATAAGAATTTCCTGCAATGAAAAATACAGCAATCACCATGGTGATTAAAACTGTAATAATTTTCTGTGTTGTTTTCATAATGGTTTTTGTTTTAAGGTTTCAGATTGATTTAGAATGTCCAAAGGCGGGTCAGGTTGAACCCGAAAAGGATAAAGCCATTCCAGAAATTGTTTGTGTTTGTTGCAGTTGTATACTGGGGAACAATTCCGTTTGCAGCCTCCATGAATATCTGGAAGGTATGGGTTGATGTTGAAATTTCCCAACCGATTGACACGTTCTGGCAGGTTTGCATGCTTGAACTTTGCACAGTCATCCAATGGTTCGGATACCTTACAACGAACGCAGGATCATAATTCATGATAATAGGCTGTTCGAAAGCGATCATGATAGATGACTGCGGACTGACTTTAAGGCGGCCAAGAACTGAAATGGAAGCAACGTCACTCATTTTACTCGTGTCGGTTTTATTGAAATGTGAGTAAGCAAGACCGATCTGCATAGAGAACATCTTACAGAAACGGCGGGCAAACATGAATTCATGGTACCATGAAAACCTGTCGGAGAATTTATAGTCAAGGCCGAAAACTTTACGGTCAGATGCATCCAGAGCGAGGTTGCCATAGTAACCAATGGTCAGAGGGGCTCCTCCTTTACGCTGGTGCAGGAAAGTGTACTTAACCTGCAGATCCTGTACCATATGATTTTTTGTGGTACCAAGTCCGATCATAAGGTTCTTGACGGGGGTGAAGTTCAGTCCCAGGCGGATGTTGGAAGCTCCCCACAGGCCCCAGATATCAGTCCATTTGTGCTGTATGGTACCGAAGCGATGCTCCAGGTTGAATTCCAGAGTTTTGGCAGTGGGTACTTCCACAGTCTGGTAATCGACAAAAATTCCGCTCTCAAAGGGTTTCTTTTCAAGGGGCTTTTTTGCAGGAGCAGCAACAGAATCAGTCGCTTCCTGTGCGAAAGCCAGAACCAGACCTGAGAAAAAGAATAATATACTGAGAGTAATCTTTTTAAGTGTCATAGCTATGTTTTTATTCATGTTAATACTTAATTATTTAATGCACCCTGGTTGACCCAGTTTTTGATCTTACCTGCATCGGTCGAATTGCAGTAACCCGACATACTCCCGGTTGAAACTTTCTGGTAGAGTATGCTTGAGGCAGCATCCCCGGCAACGACCAGTTTATTATCCATCAGGCTTTGATATGATTTTCCAGCCCTGAGGTCAGGCGAGGGACCACCCGGAACATGGCAGGTGCAACCCGATAAAATCGGCTGTATGTCTGTCGCATAGCTTACTGGTGTGCTTGGTGAAGGAACATCCGGATAGATCTTGGCATATTCACAGGACACTAAAACGGAGAGCACCGTAAGAACGGATAAAAGGTTAATTAGCTTTTTCATTTTTTAATGTTTGTGGTTACTGATTTTAATTTGTCGATTTTAAAATTTTACGAAAAAAGGCTTCAGGATTGCTTATCCTGAAGCCTTTCCTGGTAATTCATACAAGGACTACGGTAATGATTGCATGTAAGCAATACCGGCATCAAGCATATCGCTGAAATAGGCGAAATTATGGATACCCATACTGCGGTCGGCAGCAACCATATTGAAGTTCCAGATTACAGCTAACTGGATCTGTGTGAATTTCTTGGGTTTGCTGGCACTCACGCCTTTAAGGAGTAAATAGGTGCTTGAACTTGCAACAGTGTCGATAATGTTTTTATTCCCGAGAAGGGTCATTAACGTCTTGTATTTAGTGTTAATAGTAGTTTGCGCACCATTATAATCGAAAGTTGTTCCGATTGCAGAATGACAAGGTTTGCAAACTGCAACGTTGTCACCGGTTGAACTGGATGACATAGTCCAGGTATGGCCTCCAACCATGTTACCCTGGGCAGGTCCCATATGGCAATTCCTGCAGGTTGCATTACCTTTATGGTTGGTACTGCGGAAAGCAGATGAACCCATTTCGAAAGCGCCCTTACCGGCAAGCATGAGGAACTGAGGTCCATGGTGCGGTCCCCAGCGGTTGCTGGTAACTGAAAGTGAGTCGGTTCCTTTGGGGTTGGTAACCCAGGGGCTGGTTTTCCTTGCCTGGTGGCATTTTCCGCAAAGGTTTGATGTACCGTCGGTACCACCTGCCAGCTGAACAGTTAAGTCAATGGAAGAGGTAGTGTCAATGTAAGGATGAACAGGAGTAACATCCCTCAAAGCCCAGTCAGCCGGGGTATAAGTGGCATGAATGGTATGGCATGTGCGGCAGTTGATAGGAGCAGCATCATTATATGCCTGAGTCACAGTTGAACCGGTCTGCAGTTTTTCCAGGAATCCTTCATGGCTGTGGCAGCCAGAACATCCACCACGGGCAGCTTCGGCAATCGTAGTTGCTGCAGCATGCTTGGAAGCATCATACTGGAAAATTTTTACGATAACGGTATCGCTGAAATTATGGCAATTGGTGCAGGTTGCATTGGCATCCTTACCGTTTGTTCCGTTTGCACCAGCGGGACCCTGGGGACCTTCTTTGGTACATCCGATAAAAATAAGACCGGAAACCGCCATAACCATGATCCCCGATAAAACTAACATGAGTAATCTTTTCATATTCTTTCAGTTTTTGTTAATAAATGCATTTGTATATAGCAGACAATGGTGCAATAATCTTGCACGACAAAAATATTGATTTATGTTGTTAGAAAGTTAACAGACAGGTGAGATTTGTTTCAAAAAGAACTGATATCCATCAATTCTTTATTGATATAGATCAATGATTACATAGGTAGATATCATCGGATCAGGGTTGGTCCGTATCAGCCGGTCTCGCTGATCTGCTTAAGATGCTTGATATTGAGGATGTCAAAGAGATTTCCGTCGACCGAAAGTATTCCCTCCTCCTTGAATTCTTTGAGTATCCTGATCGCACTTTCCTTAGACATTCCCGAAAGGTCAGCAAGGTCCTGTCGTGAGATTGTCATGTTAAAAGGGTTGGCGCAATATATTTTTTCAGAGAGGTAAAATAATGCGTCAGCAATACGTCCATGCATTTGTTTCTGGGTTAGGCTGATCACCTGTTCAAAATTAAACAAGGTCTGCATGGATAGCCTTTTTATGAAACTTTCTGCAAAGTCGGGATTGGAACGGATAAGCTTTTTAAAAATTGCAGTGTCGACAAGACATGCTGTGGTATCTTCTATCGCGGAAGCAGAATAATAATGCTTATTATCAATGTATACCCCCGGGCCGAAAATATAATCCACGGGCTTTACCAGGGCAAGGATAAGGTTCTTTCCGTATCCTTCAATGTATATTTTGGATAAACCTGAAGTTATGCATACAAAATGTGAAGACGGGGTCCCCTGCTTGAACATGATCTCTCCTGCCTTGTAAGCCACATGGAACCTCCCGGTGTTGATTTCACCAAGCTCATCAGTGCCTAGGCTTTTAAAAATGGAAGATTTGCAGCTGCAATCTGCACAATTAGTAAAAATCGGAGGTTTGCCGTTCATTCTTTCTCTTTCTCAACAAACTGATCCCGTCTTTTGTGAAAAATGATGGACATAATTTAAAAACCAGTCAGTTTATTTAAAATCAATACGATAAACTACATTGATCTCACAAAATTAGAAAAAGAATTGACAAAAAACAAAAAAATAGTAACTTTTTATCAATTGCAGGGTTGAGGAAAATCAACACTCTTGCTTAACGGGCCCCGAAAAGATAGGTGGCGATCTGAACTGCATTTGTTGCCGCACCCTTACGCAGGTTGTCGGCAACAACCCATAAATTGAGGGATTTCGGCTGGCTTTCATCCCGCCTGATCCTGCCCACAAACACTTCATTCCTGCCTTTGGAGTAAAGAGGCATAGGGTAAAGATTTTCTGAAGGATTATCCTGGATAACAATTCCCGGAGTACTGCCAAGAAGGCTCAGAACGTCTTCAACTTTGAAATCATTCTCAAATTCTATATTGACCGACTCGGAATGGCCGCCGGTCACGGGAACCCTGACGACAGTTGCGGTGACCTGTATGGACTGATCATTAAGGATCTTGCGGGTTTCATTCACCAGTTTTTCTTCTTCGGTGGTGTAACCGTTCGGAAGGAAGCTTCCGCCATGAGGAAAAAGGTTCATATCAATGGGATGGGGATAGGCCATATCGCCTTTAATTCCCATTCTCTCATTTTCGAGCTGTCGAACAGCACGGATCCCGGTTCCTGTTACCGACTGGTATGTTGAAACCACAATCCTTCGGATCCTGTATTTCTGATGAAGCGGGGCAAGGACCAGGACCATCTGTATTGTGGAACAATTCGGATTTGCGATTATTTTGTGCGCACTGTCGAGCATGCCGGCATTTATTTCAGGGACAACCAGGGGGATATCATTATCCATTCTCCAGGCCGAAGAATTATCTATAACTGTGATGCCTGCCCCTGCATATTTTGGAGCCCATTCTTTTGATGTTCCCGCACCGGCACTGAAAATGGCTGCATGGGGTTTAAGCGCAATCACATCAGTATGATCCAGAACCTTATATGTTTTCCCCTTAAATTCAATCGGCGAGCCAATGGATTTTTGGGATGCAACAGGGTAAAACGCATCAAGAAGGATATCACCTTCCTCCAGAACCCTGATTATTTCCCTTCCGACAAGTCCGGTTGCACCAACAACAGCAAGTCTCATAAATGATTTTTTTGCAAAGATAACGCAACAATTCATGCTTTAATATATCACTTTTCCGATCCGGGCGGATAAATACCATAGTTATTGATACTGTTTACAATATGATTGCTCCATGAAAAAGATATTGATCAATTTAATTATTCTTCTTCCCCTTGCCCTGTATTCACAGGTGAGGGATGATTTTTCTGACGGAAATTTCACCACAAATCCTGAATGGACAGGTGATACTTCTGCTTTTACCGTAAATACCCAGAATCAGCTTCAGCTGAATTCTTCAGGATCCGACACTTCCTTCCTGACCACTCAAGGTTTAAACAGTCCCTCCAGGGAATGGTCATTCTGGCTCAAAATGTCGTTCAACACTTCGCTTAACAACTATGCCAGGATATATCTCGGTTCTGATTCCAGGGACCTGAAGGGGAATGTAAATGCAGTCTATATCCAGGCGGGAGGATCGGGCGACAGTTTGACCTTATTCAGGCAGAGCGGAAATATTCATTTGCCGATTTTTAAATTTCCTTTTCTGAGGACGAACAAGACGGTAAATGTTTTCAGGATCAGGATATGCAGGGATTCAGCGGGCAACTGGGATCTTTATGCCGACAGCACAGGCGGAAAAGGTTCCTCAGGTATGGCTGCTTCACTGACAAGGGACGAGTTCCCTGTGAGTGGTTTGGGGTTTATTGCAGGTATACATCGAGCAATTCCTGCAAATTCTGGTTTGACGACATTTATGCCGGGGAGACACTTCATGATACCGTCCCGCCCGGTTTGATATCAGCCGGTTTTTCCGACAGTCTGACCATAAGAATTAAATTCAGTGAAAGTATAGATTCGGCATGTTTAGCCGGGGATTCGAATTTTACGCTAAAAAATAAGACTGTAAAATTGCTGAAAGCTCATATATCAAGAGAAGATCCATCAATATTATTTATACAAATAAACATACCTGAAAACAATTTATTTTGTGACAGTCTGCTGATCAAAAATATTTCAGATTTTTCAGGTAATTTCTTAACCGATACTTGTGATTTTATTTGTTATTATATTCCGGGTCCGGGTCTGCCCGGTGATGTATTAATAAATGAAGTTTTGTTCCATCCGGATGCGGCAGGGGCCAGGTTTATAGAAGTCTTAAATAATTCGGACAAAGCAATAGATTTACATACCTTGTCGGCGGATACTGCAGGCATTTCAGGGGAGCACCGGCAGTTTGAAATACTTTCAGAAACGGAGAGGATGCTGTTACCGGGAGGATTTTATGTTATTACTTCGGATTCGGAAAAATTATGTTCGAGGTACCATGTTCCATTTCCTGGCAGGATATCCGTTCCCCCTCATTTCCCGTCCATGGATCAGGATTCGGGATCCATTGTTTTATTTAACAACGGGGACTCTGCATTGATTGATGAAATGAGTTACGGCAGTAACATGCACCTGAAATTCCTTGAAAATACCGAAGGCGTATCGCTTGAGCGGATAAGCGCGCAAATGCCGTCAGGTCTCAGGGCAAACTGGCAATCGGCTTCAGGAACCTCAGGATATGCAAGCCCCGGGTACGAAAATTCACATTTCGCTGCAGATTCCGGGAAAGAGATTGATATTCATCTGAGTAGTACTGTCATTTCACCCGATAATGACGGTAAAGATGATTTTTTATTTATAACTCTGAATAAAGTTGAAGAAGGAACCCTGATCACGCTCAGGGTTTTTAATATCAGGGGGAATCTTGTCAGGACAATATGCAGTTGTTCAACAGCATCAGAAAATTCAATGTTTATATGGGATGGCACCGGTGACAACAATCTCAGGGTTCCAATGGGATATTATATTCTTTTATCGGAGAGCATAAGTATATCGGGACGTCACTCCAGTGTGAGGAAAGCAATTGCTGTTGCGGAAAAATTATAAAGGACTATATCCTGGCATAAGCGATGGTTGCCACCGAAATGTTTACCCCGGGGACAACCGACAGGGCTGAGATGCAGGATTCAAGCGTTGCCCCGGTGGTTATCACATCATCAACCAGCAGGATTGTTTTTCCTTTAAGAACCGCCTGATTTTGCACAAAGAATACATCCTGAACATTATTCCATCGCAAAAAGCGTGATTTATGGGTTTGAGTCTCAGTTTCGTTTTTCCGGTAAAGGCATTCGTTTGAACAGGGAATCTCCATGGAAGCCGAAAGTCCAAGGGCAAACTGTTCGCTCTGGTTATACCCTCTTTTCAGATACTTTTTCCTGTGGAGAGGGACGGGTACAATGATTTCCGATTGTGACCATGGAGGGGAGGATCTCAGAATTTTTCCGAATTCCTCACCAAGAAATATCCCGATATCTTTACGCCCTTTATATTTCAGGGCATGGATCATGTTCTGGACCTTGCTGCCTTTATTGAAAAGCAGGAATGAAGTTGCGGAAAGAATTCGTGTCCGCCCCCAGAAGATCCTGCTCACGGGATTATCTATATCAAGATGGAAACGTGTGCGAGGCAGGTGATAAAAACATGAATCGCAGAGAATTTTTTCATGTTTCCACAAAGAATTCCCGCAGCCGCTGCAAATCCGCGGAAAGATAAGACAGAGAAAATCATCAGCCCACATGCACCTTAATCCGCACAAATCAAAAAAGTGATAGGGAAAAGTTTATCAACACATGATCGGATTCAAAAAAAATACTGTAGGTTTGATAAGGTTTTCTGATCAAAAATTAAGTCATGGAAGGCATACAGCAGGAAAAGCTTCTGGAAATAAAAGACCTGAAAGTAAGGTTTCGCCAGGGGAAAGATTCGACTCTTGCTGTTGACGGCATTTCCTTCGACATGGTTCCTGCCGAAACACTTGCCATTGTTGGCGAGTCAGGATCGGGTAAATCCGTAACCGCGCTTTCGGTCATGAAGCTTATCCCTGATCCGCCGGCGGAGGTTGAAGCCGGGCTGATGAGGTTCGTTGCCCCTGGTAAAAGGGCAATCGACATCCTGACTGCAACTGAAAATGAAATGACGGGGATCAGGGGCAAGTACATGGCGATGGTATTCCAGGAACCCATGACTTCATTGAATCCTGTATTTACATGCGGCGACCAGGTTTGCGAAGGGATACGTTCCCATTTCGATATCAGCAAGACCAAAGCCGTTATGGCCACCCTTGAATTATTCAGGGAAGTGAGGCTTCCCCAGCCTGACAGGATATATAAAGCATATCCTCACCAGTTGTCGGGCGGACAGAAACAGAGGATCATGATAGCAATGGCCATTTCGTGCAATCCTTCCCTGCTTATTGCGGATGAGCCTACGACGGCGCTTGATGTAACTGTACAAAAGAAGATACTGCAGCTGCTTAAAAAAATACAGAAAAGCAGGAAGATGGGTATTTTATTCATCACCCATGATCTGGGCCTGATCTCGGGTTTTGCCGACAGGGTGATCGTGATGTACAAAGGTAAAATTGAAGAGCAGGGCAGCGTCACGGATATTTTTAAAAATCCCCGGCAACCGTATACCAAGGGATTACTTGCTTGCAGGCCGCCGCTGAATGCAAGGCTGAAGAGGCTGCCGATGGTAGCCGATTTCATCGAAGGCAGGGGAATGAGCGGAACTGAAATACTCAGCCCTGTAGAACGGGATGAAAGACTTACCGGCATGTACAAGCTTGAACCGGTTCTCAAAGTAAGGGAGCTTGTGAAACAATTTGCGGGAACAAAGGCAGTGAACGACATCAATTTTGATGTTTTTCCGGGCGAAACCCTCGGTATTGTCGGTGAATCGGGCAGCGGAAAAACAACCCTGGCAAGAACGGTTCTTGAACTCATCCCTCCTGATTCGGGGAAGATCTTCTTCAAAAGCCATGACATTACGAGGATCTCAAGGGAAGAGATGAAATCGCTCAGGAAACATCTCCAGATCATTTTCCAGGATCCATACTCCTCACTGAATCCCAGGCTCACCGCAGGTGCAGCAATCCTTGAGCCGATGAAAGTCCACCGCCTACATGGCAATGACAGGGAAAGGAAGGGCAAAGTTCTCGGGTTGCTGGAGAAAGTCGGTCTTAAAATTGAACATTACAACCGGTATCCACATGAATTCTCAGGAGGCCAGAGGCAGCGTATCTGCATTGCCAGGGCCCTGGCGGTGGAACCCCAGCTCCTCATTTGTGATGAATCCGTTTCAGCGCTTGACGTATCCGTTCAGGCCCAGGTACTGAACCTGCTCAATGACCTGAAAAAGGATTTCGGGCTGACTTACATCTTCATTTCTCATGACCTTTCTGTCGTCAGGTACATGGCCGACAGGATTATAGTGATGAAAGACGGCAGAATCATGGAGACAGGAGATGCCGACAGGATATTCACACATCCCCAGACCGCATATACCGGTTCTTTGATAGAGGCTATCCCGCATCCTGATTTTCTTAAGATTTAATAATGGCATTATGGGAAAAAAATCATCCGTACAAAATACAAACGAGAGTGGCAATTTAGTCAGGCAGGTGCTGGAGGTATTTCAGCAAAATCCTTTCAGCAGCTTCAATTACAAGCAGGTCTCGGCGCGGCTTGGAATGAATGAACGTGCAGGCCGTGACATGGTGAGGCTGGTTGTTGAACGCCTTTTCATGGCGAAAGATCTTGTTCAGTCAAAAAGGGGGAAGTACCAGATCAACACCCAAAGCGAAAAGTTCCAGAAGGAAAACAGCAGGGAAGTCAGCGGAAGGGTCGATATGAAGCAAACCGGGAAAGCCTATATAATTACTGAAGATGGCTCCGGGGATGTATTCATTGCAGCTGAGAACACTCATCATGCCCTGCATGGCGATACTGTCAGGGTGAGCCTTTTCCCGATAAGGAAGGGGCATAAAAGGGAGGGGCAGATCGTAGAGATCATTAAACGGCGTAAGCTGCAGTTTGTCGGCATCATAGAAGTGAGCAAGAATTTTGCATTCCTGATCCCTGATAATCCCTCTGTTCCTGTTGAGCTGCTGATCCAAAAGCCTGATCTTAACGGAGCCCGGAATGGGGAAAAGGTTATTGCCGTGATCACCGAATGGCCTGATCATGCGAAGAATCCGTTCGGTAAAGTCATACAGGTGCTGGGTAAACCGGGTGACAACCAGGTGGAAATGAAAGCCATCCTGGCAGAATATGATTTCCCCCTGTCATTTTCCAAAAAAGCTGAGGTAGAAGCTGAAAAGATCCCTGACGGAATACCCGCGGAAGAAATCGGCAAAAGAAGGGATTTCAGGAATATTTTCACTATCACCATCGACCCTGAAGATGCAAAGGATTTCGACGATGCGGTCTCCCTGAAAAAACTGCCAGGCAATCACTGGGAAGTGGGTGTGCATATTGCAGACGTGTCGTATTATGTCAGGAAGGGATCGGAGATCGACAAGGAAGCCTTTGAAAGGGGGACTTCGATATACATGGTGCACAAGACCATCCCCATGCTTCCCGAAAGGCTTTCGAACCAGCTTTGTTCACTTCAGCCGGATAAGGACAGGCTGTGTTTCTCGGCGGTATTTGAATTTGATGAGAATGGAAAGGTTGTAAAAGACTGGTTCGGCAAAACCATCATCCACAGTTGCAGAAGATTTTCCTATGAAGAAGTGCAGGCCGTCATTGAAGCAGGAAAGGGTGAATATGCAGAAGAAATAGGCGTTCTGAACGGGATTGCATTAAAATTGAGGGAAGAAAGGTTTAAAAAGGGAGCGTTTAATTTCGAGACCCAGGAAGTAAGGTTCCGTCTGGATGAAAATGGCCGCCCGCTGAGTATCTACATCAGGGAGATGAAGGATGCAAATAAGCTGATCGAGGATTTCATGCTACTGGCTAATCGGAAAGTTGCCGAATGGGTGGGAAAGCAAAAACCGGATGTTCAGCCGAAAACCTTTGTTTACAGGGTTCACGACAAACCAAATCCTGAGAAGCTGGAAATTTTCACCCAGCTGGTCGAGAGACTGGGGTTTTCAATCAAGCTGTCCACACAAAAATCAATGGCACATTCCTTTAACCAGCTTTTCCATGATATCAAGGGAACGGGAGCGGAGAACATGGTTGAAAGCGTTGCCATCAGGACTATGGCCAAAGCTTTTTATACCACCAAAAACATTGGGCATTATGGCCTGGCATTCGGGTATTACACGCATTTCACTTCACCTATACGGAGATACCCTGACCTGATCGTTCACCGTCTGTTCCAGGATTACCTCCTCGGTATGCCGTCGGTTCCGGCTGCGGAATATGAAATGCAGTGCGAGCATGCCTCGGATATGGAAAAACGGGCAGCCGACGCTGAGAGGGCCTCGGTGAAATACAAGCAGGCCGAGTACATGCTTGATAAAATCGGACAGGAGTTTGATGCACAGATATCTGGTGTAAGCAAGTGGGGGCTATTTGCAGAGATCATTGGCACAAAATGCGAAGGGATGATTAAACTGAGGGATCTCGATGACGATTATTATTACCTTGATGAGGAAAATTTCAGGGTGATAGGGCAGAGGCATGGAAATGTTTATAAACTTGGCGATAAAGTGAAGATCAGGGTGCAGAAGATAGACCTCTCTAAAAAGCAAATGGACTATATGCTTCTCTAAAATGGACCTCGTTACTCCAAAAGATCTTGTTAATGCCAGCAATGCACTCCGGGTTTTCGGAGGAGAAAAGCTGGCCAGGGTCATTTTCAGGCTGCTCAGGCTTGATTTAATCAATAAGACATACAACAACAATTTTCACCTTCCGCCAGAGGAATTCCTTGATAAGGTGCTTGAGGAAATCAAGGTTACCTATTCGGTTCCCGGGCAGGATATGGAAAGCATCCCTGCCGATGGAAGCTTTATCACTATCTCGAATCATGCATACGGAGGAATTGACGGGCTGATACTGATTTCACTGATCAGAAAGCAACGGCCAGATTACAAGGTGCTGGTGAATTTTTTACTAACCAGGATCATTCCCCTGCAGAAATGGTTCGTAGGTGTGAACCCCTTTGAAGCGAATAAGGATGTGAAATCAAGTTTCGGAGGGTTGAAAGATGCCATCGTCCATCTTGGGAACAGTCACCCCATGGGATTTTTCCCTGCAGGAGAGGTCAGCAGTTATAAGCTCCGCATGAATTCCATAACCGACAGGGAGTGGCAGCATTCCATGCTTAAGTTTATAAAGAAAGCCAGGATCCCTATAGTTCCTGTTTATTTTGCAGGCCATAATAGTATACTGTTCAATTTTCTAGGTTTTGTTCATCCGGTTTTGCGCACCATCAAGCTTCCTTCGGAATTATACAATAAAAAAAGAAAGGGAATACAGGTCAGGATTGGGTCTCCTGTTCAGGTCAGGGAGCAGGATGAGTTTCATGACATTGAGGAATTCGGCAGGTTCCTTCGTATGAAAACCTATATTTTGGGGCTTGACGGGAAGCCCGGGAAAGTCCGGGATAAGATCCTAACTCATTCACAGGAACCTGTTGTTGAGCCGGTGCCAGAATCACTGGTGGCGGAGGAGATAAGGCAGATCAAGAACGAATTCCTGCTTTTCAGGGTCAAGGACAGCTTTGTTTTTTGCGCACCCTCGGCAAGGATACCGAACATAATGAAAGAAATTGGCCGGAGAAGGGAAATTACATACAGGGAAGTTGGAGAAGGGACAAATAAAAGCTTTGATATTGACAGGTATGATCCTTGTTTTGAACAGCTTTTCATCTGGGATGATAGCGAAAAGCAGCTGGTTGGAGGGTATAGGGTTGGAAAGGGCCAGGAGATTCTTGCAAAATCAGGGATGAAGGGGTTTTACATCACCAGCCTTTTTAAAATAAACAGGAAATTCATGCCCATTCTCAATGTTTCAATTGAACTGGGCCGTTCATTCATCATCAAAGAGTACCAGAAGAAGCCACTGTCGCTGTTCCTGCTCTGGAAGGGAATCCTTTACCTGCTTTTGAAAAATCCCAACTACAGGTACCTGCTCGGTCCGGTAAGTATCAGTAACGAATTCAAACCCATCTCAAAAAGCCTTTGCGTGGAATTTCTGAAGGCCAATCATTTTAATTCGGAACTGGCCGGATATATAAAGGCAAGGAATCCATACAGGGCAAAATCTCCGAAGATCATCGAAAAAGAACTGTTCCTTAAGCATACAGGCAACGATACAGGAAAAATGGATGATTTCATCAGGGACTTCGACCCCCTTTACAAAACCCCGATACTCCTGAAAAAATACCTGAGCGTGAATGCGGAAATCCTGGGTTTTAACGTCGACCCCTTGTTCAATAACTGCCTGGATGCACTGACGATCCTTGACCTGTTTGAGGTCCCGTTTGCAACGATTGAGGGATTGGCGAAGGAATTCCAGGACCAGTCCCTGCTCGAAAGATTCAGAAAATAGCTCAGGCCAGTTTATTTTTCTCGATCAGGTCAAAGAAATTCTTGCGGTAAGTTTCACTCACAGGGATGTATTTATCGAGGATCTTGATGCGGTTCCTTTCGATGGATTCGATTTTATCCAGGGCGACGAAAAATGATTTATGAACCCTGCAGAACAGCGGCTCATGTAAAACCTCCTCAAGCTTTTTCGAATTCATGAGAGTCATGATCCGCCTTGTTTTGGTCACAATTCTCCAGTAATCCCCCATGCCTTCCACATAAAGCACATCGGGGCATTCTATCCTTTCCATCCTGGTCTCGGTCTTCACGAAGAAATACGTGGAGACGTTGTTTTTCGGGTCAGGGGCAGTAGTTTTCTCCCGAATACTGCTTTCCATCTGCATGCGTTCGTAAACTTTATTGACTCCTTTGAGGAACCTCGCAAAAGATATTGGTTTCAGCATATAATCGATAACGTCCAGGTCGAAACCCTGGATGGCATAATTTTCATAGGCCGTTGTGAAGATCACGAAAGGAGGGTGCTGAAGTGAATTAAGCAGTTGTATGCCTGAAAGTTCTTCCATCTGTATGTCCAGAAAGATCAGTTCGACCTTTCCTGTGCGTATGAATTCAATTGAATCCACGGCATTGTCGAAAGTTTTCAGGAGGTTCAGAAACGAAACTTTCGAGCAATAATCCCTGATGATATCAAGAGCCAGGGGCTCGTCATCTATTGCAATACAATCTATCTGCATCAGTTCCTTATCATTAATTCGACAATAAACACATCTTCAGCCGTGTTTATATTAAGGCTGTATCTCTGAGGATAAAGAAGTTCAAGCCTGCGGCGTATATTGATAAGCCCTATTCCCCCTTGCTTATCATTCGGTGCATGCTGGTTTTTGCGGATGTAATTTTTAACACCGAAAACAATTTCCCCTGGTTCAACGTCTATGGTCACCATGATCCCCGGGGCAGGAACGGTGCGGCTGGCGTGTTTGAATGCATTTTCAACAAACGGGATCAGGATCATGGGGGCAATGGTCTTTCCTTCTGAAGCCCCGTTGAGAGTAAGGGAAACGAAATCCTTATTTCTCAGTCTCAGCTTCTCAAGTTCTATGAAGCTTTTCAGGTATTCTATTTCTTTATCAAGGAGAACTTTGTCGGTAGTGGCATCATACAGCATATACCTCATGATGGAAGATAGTTTCATCACTGCTTCAGGCGCATCATCAGATTTCTGGTAGACGAGAGAGTATATATTATTAAGGGTATTGAAAAAGAAATGGGGATTTACCTGTGAACGCAGCAGGGCAAGTTCACTGATCTGTTTCTGATTGGTGAAGTCGGCCTGGAGTTTCTGGTTCTCATACCAGTTGATAGCAAGGCGGATCAGGAGACTGTAAATAAAGAAAATGAGGATAAGGCGGATGTCGTTAAACACCCATTCCCTGTCGAGGTTCATTTTTGACATATCATAATGAACCAGGTACTTCCAGAAAGGGTATTCCATGCCTATCCTTACTGCCAGGATACCCCCTGCAAGAGCCAACCCGGTGAGGATGCTCAGGAGTTTGTTTTTAAGACTGAAAAGGAAGCTGAAGGAAAAAAAGAAAACATAGAAAGAAACCATCCCTGTCAGCATATGAATTATAAGGTCAGGAACGAGAAAAGGCATTTCTTTACTACTGGTAAAATATGGGAAAATCGCCTGGTTGAAAATATACAACCAGAAGACTGTGTGGATAATTATTTTGTACTTAAGTTTCATCAGATTTCATTGAAAATCAAGGCTAATATATGAAAAGAATCAATGGACTGGTAAGATAATCAGGCCTAATCTGCAATGAGGTTGATTCTGTCGATAAACCCGCTTAAAACGTCGCTGAAAAATCCGGGTGAAAACAATAAAAATCCCCGGTAAGGAAGAGAACCTGTACCGGGGATCATAAAAAAGGATTGTATTCAGAATTACTTGATCAGGGTCAGCTCATTGACAAGGTTAGTTGCTCCTGCAAACTTATCGATGATGAACAGAACGTAACGGATATCAACATTGATCGTTCTCTGAAGATCTGGTTCAAATGCGATATCACCGCTCATGGCCTCCCAGTTCCCGTCAAACGCAAGACCGATCAGCTGACCGTCGCCGTTGATCACAGGACTTCCTGAGTTGCCGCCTGTAATATCATTGGTTGTAAGGAAGCAAACGATCATATTGCCGTTCTCACCGTATCGTCCGTAATCCTTCTGCTGGTATAGATCCTTCAGTTTCTTTTCAACGATAAATTCTTCGTTATCGGGATCTTCCTTCTGCATAACACCTTTGAGGGTGGTTATATAATCATAGTGAACAGCGTCGGCAGGATAGTAATCAAGCACCTTGCCATAGCTCATACGCATGGTTGAATTGGCATCGGGATAATATTTCTTGTCGGGATCCATTTCGCGGAGGCCTGCGACAAACATGCGGTTCCCGGCTGAAACGGTATTCCTGAGGTTGGTCATTGCGTTCGAATATTTCGCGGCAGTTTCATTCACGCTTTTTGAGAGTAACCAGGCAGGGTCTTTCTCAAGAGTTTTCCTGTTTGGTTTTGCAAGGAATTTATTGAGTTTTTCGGCTGATGCGAATATAGAGGTTGCATAGACATTATCAGCATATGCAGTATAATCTGTTCCGAATTCCCTGGTGATTTCTGCGAAGATTGCCGGCTGTTCGGCCTCTGGTACATTTTTGAAATACAGTTTAAGGATCTCAGCCAGTTTCTTTTTCTCGATAGCCTGGTCTTTGTCCTTGAACAGGCCGGGAAGGGTTGACTTATATGCTTCAACAGCCCTGGCAAGTGCGTCCTTATCCTTTTTCTCATAGGCTTCATCAATGGCCGAGGCCCTGCCTGCTACCTGAACGATGTCAAGTCCGGCTGCGCCCATATTCGAATAATACATTGGAACGGCAACTTTGATCAGTGCAGCATAACCCTGCTTCAGGTCGTCGAGCACATGGCCGTACTTCTTCTGCCTTGCAGGATCCTTGCTGTACCATGCAATAAAAGCATTCTCAAGTTCCTTTTTCTTTTCCTCGACATGGTTGCGTTTCAGCATCTTTGACTGGCCGATATAATTTTTCCAGGTATTTGCGATACCTGCATAATTAGCGGCATAAGCAATCTTTACGGCCTTGTCAACTTCCATTCTTTCTTTCATTATCTCCAGGTTTTTCCCGTAGATATCGATGATGGTAGGATACTGAACGGCAAGGTTGAATTCTATGCCGTAGGAAGTGAGGTAGCGGGAGGTCCTGGCCGGGTAACCCCAGATCATTGCAAAATCATCCTTCTTGATCCCTTTCAGGCTGATAGGCAGATGGTAAGCAGGTTTCAGGGGAACATTGCCCTTTGAATATTTTGCAGGCTTCCCGGTAGAATCGGCATAAATACGGAAGATAGTGAAATCACCGGTATGCCTGGGCCACATCCAGTTGTCGGTATCGCCGCCGAACTTTCCTATGGAGGAAGGGGGTGCTCCCACAAGTCTTACATCCCTGTATGTTTTATACACGAAAAGGTAAAATTCATTTCCGGAATAGAACGATTGCACCACTGCATCATATTTTCCGTCTTCTTCGGCTTTCTTTTTGATCTTGTTGCCGATACTACGGATTTTCATCAGCCGGTCAGCTTCTTTAAGGGTGTCGGAAAGCAATGGAACGACGGAATCTGTAACATTTTCCACACGGATAAGAAAAGATGCACACATCCTTTCATTGGGAAGTTCATCATTCTTGTTCATGGCCCAGAATCCGTTCGTGAGATAATCATGTTCGGTGGTGCTGTGGCTTTGAACGGCGTTAAAACCGCAATGGTGGTTGGTGAAGATCAGGCCCTGGTCGGAAACTACTTCGGCTGTGCAGAAGAAGCCCTGTCCGCCCCCGTTGGCTGAAAGGCCGACGATTGCATCTTTAAGGCTGGAATGGTTGATATTGTAAAGTTCCTCTGCTGTGAGGTGCAGCCCCATCTTCTGCATATCTACATAATTGAGGCGGTCAAGTAAAAGCGGCAGCCACATTCCTTCATCGGGTGGGTTGTCGGCGATGGCATGAGTTGTGACAGTGATCATCAGCAAGGCAATTGCTGCCCACATCATTTTTTTTAAATGGTATATCATAAAACAGTGTTAAGGGTTAGGGATGATTTAATGGCATATGAATTGAAATTCCACGATAATACTCCAGCAAAGAACCGGCTATAATGAAGGCGCCTATGATCATGAACAGCAATCCGACGATACGGTTAAGCCATACTTTCACCTGCGGGTTACCAAGGATCTTAATCCGGTTGGCCAGAACGCACTTTAGTATATCGGTTGTCAGCACCATGAATAAGGTCCCGCTGAAAAAAAGCCCTACAGCCCGCTGGTCTCCACCATAGGTTGCATTGATTGCAAGCATGGACGTGATCCAGAACATCCAGAGAAACGGGTTGGCAATGTTGAGCACAAACCCTTTGAAAAAATAGGGGATAAGTCCCGGTTTCTTCACTTTAATTTCATTGATCGCCTCAACCTGTTCGGTCATCGGGATCTTCTTTAAGAAAGTGTAAACGCCGAAGATGCTCATAATTGCGCCACCTATGATGCCGAGTATCAGATGGTAAAACTTGTCGTTTACGATCTGGGAAGCTCCGAAATAAAAACCGATCACCAGGGCCAGGTCACTGAAAAAGATTCCCAATGCCAGGAAAATCCCTGTCTTTACACCATGTTTTACACTGGTCTGGAGAAGGGCAAAAAGGGCAGGCCCCAGGGTAATTGCAATGGTTATTCCCAGGATCATACCCTCGAACAGAGGATGAAGTATTGTCATGCTATTGACAACCATAATTTTTAAGATGCTCTTCCCAGGATTTAAGCTGCTGGTTTTTCAGGACGCGGGGAAATTTATGAGCCCCTCCTTCCTTGCCCTGAGCTTTCATCCATTCATAAAAGACCTGCAAAGGTATTATTTCCGCCTGAATCTCCCTAATGGCTTCAAGTCTTTCAACCCGGTAATCATCATTCAGGACTTTCAGGTATTCATCCAGCTTCCGGGCAAGGATTAAAGCATCGGCATCTGAATCGGTTCCAAGGTACCATTTATGGCCGAACAGGCTGCCGTTCCGGATACCGCAAACGGTGAACTCATTGATCTTAATATTCATCTCATCCTGAAGTAACTTTACCGCACGGTTCATGTTGTCCTGCGACAGGTGTTCACCGCAGAGGCTGAGGAAATGTTTTGTCCTGCCTGTCAAAACAATCTCACAGGCAGCGGGATTTGTAAATTTCACGGTATCCCCGATCAGGTACCTCCATGCCCCCGCGCAGGACGACAGCAGAAGGGCATAATTCTTTCCTTCGGCCACTTCCTCAAGGCTCAGGATTTCGGGATTTTCCTTCAGGTTGCCTTCTTCATCGAAATTCCTTTCATTGTATGGAATGAACTCAAAATAGATCCCGTTGTCGGTGATAAGGACCATGGAATTTTTGCTTTCGGGGTACTGGTATGCAATATAACCTTCGGATGAAAGATAGGATTCATTATAAACGATACTTTTTCCGAGAAGGTTCTGGAAGCTGTTAACGTAAGGTTCGAAGGAAACCCCGCTGTGCACATAAGCACCGAAATTTGGCCAGATCTCATGAATATTACGGAGCTTGTATTCTGCAATGATCCTCTCAAAGATGATCTGGATCCAGGCGGGGACCCCTACAACGATGCCGATATCCCAATCAGGGGCATTACGGACGATCTCGTTAAGCTTCACCTGCCACTCCACCTCCCTGGAAATGCTTTTCCCGGGTTTGTAAAAATGCTGGAACCAGAACGGGATGTTTTTGGCGGTAATACCCGAAACATCACCCTGGTAATAGGTGCCGTTATACTGAAGGTGGGTGCTTCCGCCTATCATAAGAATTCCCTTTTCATAGAATTCATCGGGAAAATCATACTTGGTCGTGCTTACAAGCAGACGGATAGTCGCCTTCCGGATGGCCCAAAGCATATCGTTTGTCACCGGGATCTGTTTGGAAGAAGCATCGGCAGTGCCTGAGGTCAGGGCAAAATACTTGACCCGGCCTGGCCAGGTCACATAAGCTTCACCGTTCAGGCTCCTGTACCACCAGGCACTGAACATGGAATTATAATCATGAACCGGTACTGCTGCACGAAAACTGCAGACGAGATTTGCAGAATCCAGGATCCCCGAAAAGCCGTAATGTTCCCCGAATGCTGTCCCCTGGGCCTTTGTAAGCAGCTTTCTCAGGACTTTCCTTTGTTCCCTAACCGGGTCCGCGTTTTTAATGTCAATAGGGAAACGTCGTATCTCGTATGCTTTTTTGATTATCGACCCAAGCAGCGGCATCCTGAAATATTATTTGAAAAGTGTAAAATTACTAAAAAAGATACTTAATTTCGAAACTGGTTTAACCCGGAGCATTAAGAAAATTAAGGCATTTGATAAGCTGATGAAAAGAAAAATCATTCGTGGCCTGGTGATAGTTGCAGGCCTTGTGGTAATTACCGTAATCGGGTTTGTGTTGTTTCTTCAATTCACAGAGTACAACCCGGCCCCTATTGAAGTCGTTCAGGCGTCGGGGAAAGGCCGGCCTGTTCCCACAGATAAAAGAGAATTCACTTTCCTTACCTGGAATATAGGATATGCTGGCCTGGGAAAAGAGCTGGATTTTTTTCTTGACGGAGGGAAATTGGTTCAGCCCGGGAGAGAATATACTGACCGTTACCTGAAAGGGATCTCTGCCGATTTGAAATCATATGATACAGTCGACTTTATCATGATACAGGAGATCGACAGAGATTGTAAGCGCACCTATCATACCGATCAGCTGGTAACACTCGAAAAAGTCATTCCGGAATACACAGCCTCCTTCGCACTCAATTATAAGGTCCCGTACATCCCTGTTCCGGTTACCGACCCCATAGGGCTTGTGAATGCCGGGCTCTGTACGTTTTCGAGGCATACACCCCAGAACAGCGAAAGGCATGCCTATGATGCATTTTTTTCATGGCCTAAGCGACTGGTCTTTCTTAAACGATGTTTCCTTGTTTCCTCCTTTGAGGTCTGCGGAGGCAAGCAGCTCCTCGTAATAAACCTGCATAATTCGGCTTTTGACGAAACAGGTGAATTGCGAAGCAGGGAGCTTGCCATACTCAGGGATTACCTGCAGACTGAGTATCAGAAGGGAAATTACATCATCGTGGGAGGCGACTGGAATATGAACCCAAGGGGGTTCAGGCAGGAAGCTATACTCTCGGGCGACAAGGTATTTTCAATCAACCCCGGGATGGATAAAACTTTCATGCCCGGCTGGGATGTGGTCTATGATCATTTATTGCCGACCAACCGCAATGTGGATGGCCCTTATAACAAGACTGTTACGGGCACTACAGTGATCGATTTTTTTGTAATTTCCCCCAACGTAAATTTATTGAATTGTTTTACGGTGGATAAGGGATTCACAAACTCCGACCATAATCCCGTTTTTGCGAAATTCAGACTTCAGCCCTATACCCCGGGTGTTTCATTGAATTAATCTATGACCCATGCTAAGCAATGCCGAAAAATATTCAGTAACAGATAGCACCACACTGATTGAATTCCTGGCGATTCGTTATCCGCAGTCATCAAAAACAGGAATTAAGAAAATGATAATTCACGGCAGCATCAGTGTTAACGGGAAAATCGAAAGGAATCCCGCCCAAATGGTGAAAGCGGGTGATGAGATCATCTACCAGAGAAATACCATGGTTGCAAGACCCAAAGCCCCGTTCAGGCTGATATTTGAAGACGAACACATCATCGTTATCGAAAAACCTGCAGGCCTTCTCACATACGGCGACAAGGGAACCTCGGGCACATCCGCTTATAAGGAGATGAAAGAGTATCTTTTCAAAAATTCAACGGGCCGATCCGAACTATTCATAGTCCATCGTCTCGACAGGGAAGTATCCGGGATTTTAATGTTTGCCCGTTCGGAGGCAATCCAGGAAAGACTTAAAGATAACTGGAAGGAATTTACGAAAAAATACCAGGCTCTGACTGAGGGTGTTTTCAGTGAAGAGAGCGGGGAGATAACAAGCTGGTTGTCGGATGACAGGGCCGGGTTTAAAGTTTATTCTGGCAGGGAGCGGGATGGCGCCAGGTACGCTGAAACGAAGTGGAGTGTTCTGAAAGTCATGGAGGACTACACCCTGGTTGAGCTCCAGCTTGTTACTGGGAGAAAGAACCAGATCAGGGTGCATCTTTCCGATATCGGCCACCCCGTTGTCGGCGACAGAAAATACGGGGCTGATGCGACATGGAAACGCAGAATAAGGCTTCACGGATATTACCTCAGGATTCGCCACCCGAAAACCGATGAATGGCTTGAATTCCGGAGTGACCTGCCAAAGGGCTTCCTGGTTCTGCACCCAAAGCATGAAAATTATAAGTAAGAAGATCAGGAACTGAAATTCCGCTGCCGCCTTGCCTCAAATATTACGATGGCTGCAGAAACAGAGACATTCATTGAATCTATCGTGCCCCCCATGGGGATCTTGATGGAATGATCGGCTCCTTCAAGCCAGTTTTCACTGAGCCCTGTAGATTCAGTTCCCATTACAAAGGCTGCAGGACCTCTGAAATCGCATTCATGATAAAACTTATCGGCGCCAAGGGAAGTGGCATAGGAAGTAATATGCTTAGAGCGCAGCCAGCCAAGTGTTTCTTTTACTGAGCTGACTGCAACCGGCACGGTAAAAATACAGCCGATGCTCGAACGCACGGCATTGGGATTGTACACATCGGTAAGAGGATCACAGATGATGACTGCATCAAGATGTGCTGCATCCGCGGTGCGGAGAACGGCTCCAAGGTTACCGGGCTTTTCAACCGATTCCAGGATCAGGAACAATGGGTTTGGGGAAAGGACAAGACTACTTAGTTCATACTGTCGGGGGCGCGCCAGGGCAACCAGCCCTTCGGCGTCGTTCCTGTATGCAATACGGTTGTATACCTGCAGGGAAACCTCGTACAGGCCTTCGACAGATGAATCTCCCACCATTTTTACCGCTTTTTCCTGAGGCAGAAGATCAGGGCAGAAGAAAACAGAATGTATCGAAAATCCGGCTGACATCGCCAGGCTGAATTCCCTCAATCCCTCAATAATGAACAGATCCTGTTTTTTCCTTTCACGGGATTTTTCCCCCAGCAAAAGCAGATTTTTAATGTTTGGATTTTGCAGGCTTGTGATACAGTTAATCATATGCCGAAGGTACAAAGAATTCGTAAATGGTGTTCCGCCTGTATCCATCAAAATTTTTAAACCACTTCAGATAAAGATTTTATAAAAAAAATAAGGCTTTTTTAAATGATTTTGAAAAAATTCCTGAACAGAATAGTATGAGTACAAAATTTTTTTTAAATTTGCGCATTGAAGTACCACAAATATTTTATGTCAAAAATTTTTGCATTATCGGAAGCCTCCTCAATTGCAATTCATAGCATGGTTTTAATTGCCCGTGCAGATGTGAGCATGAACGCAGTAAAAATTGCGGAATTTACAGGATTCTCAAAGAATCATATAGCAAAAGTCTTGCAGAGGCTTGTAAAAAGCGACCTGCTGAAATCAGTCAGGGGCCCATCCGGCGGTTTTTCGATGAAAAAAGATCCAAAAGACCTCACCCTCCTCGACATTTACCAGGCGATTGAAGGCCCGATTGAACTGAACGATTGTCCTCTGTCGTATGAGATTTGCAACTTTGATCGTTGCCTTATGGGAAACGTGATCAACAAGCTTACTTCTGAATTCAGGAAATTTCTTGAGGATCAAACCCTGGGCACATACATGTAATTTTTTTTAAATCAAAAAAGGTAAAAAGATACCCAAATACGCCTATAAAGATTATGTTAAGAAAGATCATTCAGATAGATGAAGAGAAGTGTAACGGTTGCGGGCTTTGCATTCCGAACTGCCAGGAAGGAGCTTTACAGATCATAGACGAAAAAGCCCGGCTTATCAGCGACCTGTTCTGTGATGGACTCGGTGCATGTATAGGTCATTGTCCCGAAGGAGCTATCGAGATCATAGAGCGTGAAGCCGAACCATATGACGAGCTCACTGTCATTGAGATCCTGGTCGGGAAGGGAAGGAACACGGTGATAGCCCATCTTGAGCATTTGAGGGATCATCATGAAGAAGTGTTTTTACAACAGGCAATCAATTACTTAAAAGAAAATAACATTGATATGAGTACCGAAAATAACGAAGCATTTCATCATTCTACAGGCCATTCCTGTCCCGGATCACTGGCCAGGGATTTCACGGCAGAAGTATCAGGGATTAATGAAGGTTTATCAACAATTGCAGGGCCTGCAGAAGCGACCTCGGAGCTCAGGCAATGGCCTGTCCAGATGCACCTGCTGAATCCTTCGGCATCTTATTTCAGGAATGCCGATGTGGTGCTGGCGGCAGATTGTGCAGCCTTTGCAATGGGGAATTTCCATTCCAGGTATCTGAAAGGAAAATCACTTGCGATTGCCTGTCCGAAACTCGACAGCAACAAGGAATCCTATATTGAAAAGCTTTCGGAAATGATCTCGGGCTCAAGAATCAACTCGCTGACCGTCATAATGATGGAAGTTCCCTGTTGCGGAGGATTATTGCAATTCGCGAAAACGGCCAGGGAAAAGGCAGGGCGTAACATCCCGATAAAAAAAGCCTACATCAGTGTGCAGGGAGAGGTCCTTGAAGAGGAGTGGGATTAAGGCCTGCAATAATTTCCTCATCTTCAGGTCAGGGATCCAGGCAACGTTTCCGGAAAAAAGTGTTATTGCAAGCAGGTTTATTTATTTTATCAGATGGAACGCCATCACTCTCTTGTAAAGGTTGTTCCATAACATAATTTTACTATTTTTGCATGCCTTATCAGGTGAAAAAAACTTTTTTATTTCTTTATTAAATTCCAAATCAGCGTGAAAAGATTTACATTAATTTGTGCACTTATCCTGACAGCGTTTGTTACAGGATCGGTTTCCGGGCAGGAAATCACAACGAAACTGACCCGGATTCAGTGTCCCGACGGAGTGGAGACCTATGTTTGCAAGGCTATGTACTTTGACATTTCCCCTCCTCTCTCCGAAATGGCCAAAGCCAGTAATGCCCTTGTGAAGAAAAAGAAATTCAGGGAGAATGAAAACCCGATGAATCCGAAATACCTGACTTTCGGGTATCATCCCTTCCTGCTTCCCGAAGATCCTGTATGGCAAAAACAGAACGGAACATACATGCCTCAGACCAACGGTCCCATTGTGGATTTTGAAGGAACGGGAAATATCGATAATGTAATGCCCCCGGATACTCAGGGGGATGTCAGCACCGACAGGTACATCCAGGTGATCAATTCAAGGTTGACAATATGGAACAAGACAGGAGGGTTGGTTCAGGCACAGATGCCGTTATCCACCATCTGGAACGGGATTCCTGCCCCCTATAACGGAAGGAATGACGGGGACCCCGTAGTCCTCTGGGACCAGGCTGCAGGCCGATGGATGATCTCCCAGTTTTCCTTACCAAGCGCCAGCCAGAATGCAGAATTAGTTGCAATTTCAGCCACTTCTGATCCCACAGGGACCTGGTACCGTTATGTTTTCATGTTCGGCAACCAGATGCCCGATTACCCGAAACTTGGAGTTTGGCCTGATGGATATTATTTGGCATTCAACCAGTTTGCAAATCAGTCATCATACAGTGGCACCGGTGCCTGCGCTTTGCAGCGCGACAAGATGCTGACCGGAGATCCAAGTGCAGCAATGGTTTATAAGACCCAGGGAACATCGGCTGCCAACCCCTGGGCTATGCTTCCAGCTGATTGGGATGGTACATCCGCTCCCCCGTCAGGCGCATCCAATTTTTTTATTTATTTTGATGACTGGAGTTCAACCACCACCCAGTATTTAAAAGTCTGGTCCTTCCATGTTGACTGGGCAACGACTTCAAACAGCACCTTTGCCCAGACAGATCAGATGACAACGGCTGCTTTTAATTCAACACTTTGTACAGACGCCACTGGCAGGGGACGCTGCGTTCCTGAGCCGGGCGGTTCAACAACAGCATATAAACTTGATGACCTGGCCGACCGCCTGATGTTCAGGAACCAATACAGGAATTTCGGGGGTTACCAGACCATGGTTGACTGCCATACTGTTAATGTCAGCGGCGGGCAGGCAGGATGCCGTTGGTATGAAATGAGAAATACGGGAAGCGGATGGAGCATTTACCAGCAGGGAACCTACGCACCGGATGCAAATCACCGCTGGGTACCCAGTGTTTCCATGAATGGTAACGGTGATATTGCGTTAGCGTATTCAATTTCCAACAACTCCAATATTTATCCTTCGATCCGTTATACAGGCCGGCGTTCAAATGACGCCCTCGGCGTGATGACTGTTGCTGAACAGACTATCATTGATGGTACTGGTTCTCAAAATTATGCCAATGATGGCAGGTGGGGAGATTATTCATGCATGTCTGTCGACCCATCCGATGACCAGACTTTCTGGTTTACCAGCGAATACGTGCAGACTACCGGCGGATGGACCTGGCAGACCCGCATTGCATCCTTCAAGTTCAGCAACCAGCCGATTGTTGTAACCACTGCTGCAACAGGTATAACCGGGATAGGGGCCACCCTGAACGGGACCATTAATCCCAACGGGCTTTCATCAACCTATCATTTTGAATGGGGCACGACTACCGCTTATGGCAATAATACCTCGACGAACAGCGCAGGATCAGGTAGCTCGGCTGTAGCCGAAAGCGCACCCATTTCCGGGCTAATCGGGGGAACAACATACCATTTCAGGATTGACGGTACCAACAGTGACGGCACATCCAACGGAAACGATATGACTTTCACTCCGGGTGCGGCCACGCTTACTACCACTGCTGCAACAAACATTACCATGACCACGGCAACTTCCGGTGGCAACGTGCTCGGCGACGGAGGCAGTACTGTTACTGCCAGGGGAGTTTGCTGGGGAACTTCAGCCAACCCGACAATCAGCGGGAGCCATTCAACAGACGGAGCCGGTACGGGAACTTTTGTAAGTTCACTCACCGGACTTACCGCCAACACCACATATCATATCAGGGCATACGCAACAAACAGTTTTGGCACATGGTACGGTAACGATCTTCAGTTTACAACACTTTGTTCTTACTATTCACTTCCGTTTACGGAGTCATTCAGCGCCACAACGATACCTTCCTGCTGGAGCCAGGTTGACCACCAGAGCAATGGCGAAGTATGGCTGTTCGGTGTTATTACCGGATATACAGGCCTGCCGGCACTTACCGGCAACTATGCTTATCTGTGCAGCCGTTGTTACGGCACCGGACAAACCCAGAATGCCGACCTGGTTACCCCGGTGCTGGATTGTTCAGCAAACAATAATGTCACCCTCGCCTTCAATCATTATTTCAGGCAGGGAGGAGGAGGATCCGCAACCCTTTCATACAGCATTGACGGGGGTACGACCTGGACTACGATACAGTCCTGGACTACCAGCACGGCGAACCCTGCAGCATTCAGCCAGGTCATTGCCGGGGTCGCCAACCAGTCCCAGGTCAAATTCAGATGGAATTATACGGGTACCTATGGCTACTGGTGGGCCGTTGATGATATCTCTGTAACAGGAACCACCACCAACACCCTTGCCGTGACACCTCCCAACCAGAACGTACCTGCCACTCCTGCAGGTTCAACCAATTTTACCGTGACATCCAATACTTCCTGGAACGCATCAAGCAACCAGGGTTGGTGTACTGTCACACCTTCAGGAACAGGCAACGGGACGATCACCGCGAATTACACCATAAACACCTCTGCAAGCCAGAGGGTTGCCACCATCACGGTCACTGCATCAGGCGCTACAACCGTAACGGTTACAGTCACACAGGCCGGAGCGACCCCGACACTGTCGGTAACCCCATCCAACCAGAATGTACCGGCTACTCCGGCAGGAACAACAAACTTCACTGTGACTTCCAATGCCGACTGGACTGCAGCATCTAACCAGACCTGGTGTACGGTAACTGCATCAGGTACCGGAAACGGGACCATTGTAGCCTCCTACGCCGTCAATCCAACTACCGTATCAAGGATAGCTAATATCACTGTAACTGTTGCAACACTTACCCCTGTGGTAGTAACGGTGACCCAGGCAGCCGGGGCGCCCACCCTGACTGTTGTGCCACCTAACCAGAATGTACCGAATACACCTGCAGGCAGCACGACCTTTACAGTAACATCCAATACTTCGTGGACAACCAGCAGCAATGCAGGCTGGTGCACTGTTACACCAGGTTCATCTTCAGGCGACGGCGTCATCACTGCAAACTACACGGAGAATACCGATACAATTTCCCGTACTGCTACCATTACTGTTACAGCAAGCGGTCTTTCGCCCGTGACTGTCACGGTAACCCAGGCTGCAGCACCTCACACACTCTCGGTTGTACCTTCGAACCAGAATGTGCCGGCATCTCCTGCAGGATCGACCCAGTTCAACGTAACTTCAAACTCCAACTGGACCGTTGTATCGGATCAGACCTGGTGCACTGTGAATTCTTCAGGATCCGCCAATGGCCTGATTACTGCCAATTATTCGGTGAATACCTCAAGCAGCAGCAGGATTGCCAATATCACTGTGACGGTAAACGGGATATCGCCCGTTGTGGTCACTGTGACCCAAAACGGAACAAGTCCGACCTTATCGGTAACCCCTCCGAACCAGAATGTAGGTTATCTGCCCGGAACAACAAATTTCACTGTGCTTTCGAATTCTTCCTGGACCGCATCCAGTGATTCGGCCTGGCTTACCGTAACATCTGCAGGAACAGGAAATGGTACGATAAACGCAAACTTCATTCAGAATCCGTATTACATCACCAGGGTCGCTACAGTTACAGTGACGGTTGCAGGGCTGACTCCCCAGACCGTGACGGTTACCCAGGCGCAGTCGACAGTTTCGGTGCGCGAGCATTCAAGTGATGTTATCAGGATCATCCCGAATCCTTCCAAAGGTTCATTCCGTATTGATGTCGGTGAAATGAAATACACCACCTTTATTGTGACTATAATGGATATCAGCGGAAGAATAATTATGCTAAAGGACTGCAGGGATCATGCCGATTTATTATTCAATCTGTCTAATTCACCTGAGGGATCTTATTTCATCAGGATCAATGCCGACAACCAGGAAATAACAGAGAAACTCATCCTGGCACGGTAATAAATTTTTGGAAATTCATAAGGATCGGAGTAGCTTTGTTAGTCGGATAACAAAGTTGCTCCGGTTTTTTATTAGCTGAATCCCGGCAGAATTGCAAGAAAACATTGGTACAAACCCGCAAAACATAAAGATTGATTATGAGCCTTGAAGAAAAGATCAACAATGACATCAAGACGGCCATGCTCGCGAGGGAACAGGAGAAGCTGGAGGCCTTGCGTGCCGTGAAGGCAGCCATTCTGCTTGAGAAGGTAAAGGAAAGCGGAACGGGGGCCCTGGATGAAGCGGCCGAGCTGAAAATATTGCAGAAGCTTGTAAAGCAAAGAAAGGAATCGGCAGAAGTTTACACTGCCGGAAAACGTGAAGACCTGGCCAAAAAGGAAATTTTCGAAGCAGCTATTATAGAAACCTATCTTCCCGGCCAGCTGGGGCAGGAAGAGGTTGAAGAAAAAATCAGGCAGATCATTGCCCAGGCCGGAGCCGCTTCGATGAAGGACATGGGGAAGGTTATGGGAATGGCCGGCAAAGAGTTTGCAGGAAGGGCAGATAATAAGATGATCTCTGAAATAGTGAAGCGCCTGCTTGGCGGATGAGTATGGAATTTCTCACTCCCGCAAACTGGAAGGACTACGAGCTCATAGATACTGGAGGGCTTGAAAAACTTGAACGGTTTGGACCGTTCATCCTTTCGCGCCCTGAACCGCAGGCGGTATGGAAAAAATCCCTTCCCGAAAGCGAATGGGAAAAACTTTCGCATGCAAGGTACAGAAGGCAGAAGGGGAGTGAGCAGTCCAGATCGGAAAGCTCTGAAAAAGGGGAATGGATCAAGCTCAAAAAGATCCCCGACCAGTGGAGCATAAGTTTTAATTACAAAAACATGGATCTGCGGTTCCGGCTGGGGCTTACCTCATTCGGGCACATAGGCATCTTCCCCGAGCAGGCTGTGAACTGGGAATTCATTTATGATTTTATCAGCGACAGGCATCCCGGGCCGGGGGAATTCAGAGTGCTGAATCTTTTCGCTTATACCGGGGGCGCATCCCTTGCCGCCAGGGCGGCGGGAGCGGATGTGGTGCATGTGGATTCATCAAAACCTACCCTGACATGGGCCAGGGAGATCATGGAACTCTCGAGGCTTGACGGGATCCGCTGGGTTGCCGAAGATGCCCTCAAGTTCATCAGGCGGGAAGCCCGGAGAGGAAACAAGTATCACGGGATCATTCTTGATCCTCCCGCATATGGCCGTGGACCGGAAGGGGAGAAATGGATGCTTCAGGACAGCATAGATGAAATGATATCGCATTGCCGGGAACTCCTGCTTCCTGCCGAAAGTTTTTTGATATTCAGTCTTTATTCAATGGGATTTTCTGCCCTCATCGAGGAAAATCTTGTCTCTTCATACTTCAAAGGGGAAGGACATACCGGTACGGCTGAATTATATTTCCCCGACAGAAACGGGAGAAAACTTCCACTTGGTACAATGCTCAGGCTTAACAGCGGAGGCAAAATGGAAGGTCCGGATCAATTGCTGGATCCTTTATCCGGGGTTAACACTTAAGGCATTAGCAGTGGATTGAACAAAAGCTTGTAGGTAGCCTGGGTTGAAGCCCTGAATTGAGGACCGAAACCGTAAAGCACCAAAGTTCCTTTCCCCTTTTTCAGCCATACCATAACCGATTTCTCAGACAGCTTTTCAGGCTTTTCACAATACCCGCTCAAGAGGATATTATCTTCGGGGAATTTCCCGATCACCCTGCGGTCCATGTCAAAGTTGGGGATGGAAGTCGCGAATACCGGTTCACCCCTGAAGAAGATGCCTGTCGATAAAGGCATTCCGGCGGTCAGAGGGTTATCCACGACAAGGTCCATTGCAACCAGGGAGCCGGGGCAAAAAAGACCTTCTTTTGCAAGCCGTTTTGAGATATTGCTCACAGGCAAACGGAATTCCCTCGTAGTATCACCGGCTTTAACACTAAGCGTGCCTGTGAACAGTTCGGTAGAACCTCCCCAGGATAGTATTTTTCCACCCTGGTTCATGAAATCCATGAGTTTTGTCATGCCTTTTTTCCCTATGCCTTTAGTGAATTCGGGTGGATAAGAAGTCGGATAAGCCTGCCCGTCAGATTCGTATTTCCCTTCCATCAGAATGGATTTCTCATTATCGGGGAATATAACCAGGTCGTAGTCTTTGATGAAATCAGTTTTTTCAAAGTCCCCGGGGTGGATGACCGTATAAGGTACATGATAAGTGTCGAAGATATACCTTGTCCAGCCAGCATCCATATCGTGCATGAAGGTTTCCACAAGGGCAATCCTGCCCACTTTCACAGGGTTTGAAGGCAGGGCTGAACCCTGAAGCAGGAATTCCGGGGAAACATCCATAAGAGCAATAAGGCTGTCGAGTTTCGGGTTTTTGCCCTTGTCGCGCGTGATCACAAAGTCACCTTTGGCATTACGGTTCACTTCCAGGCCCTTGGCACTGGCCATGAAAACGGCTTTGAAGCTTTCATTGTTGTTCACCGGAAAGCATGCAGCAGCGTAATTTTCGGGAGCAGGTTTGTTCAACCGGAATGATCCCTCAAGAAGTTTGATGCGGGATGCAAGATCCGGGATGAGGGAATCGACTTCAAAACAGCTTACTCCCCGGTGAAGGGGAAGGGACCAGCTTGCAATATCATAGGGCTTCATCACCTCCCCGTCGGGGGTATAATGACGAACAGGGTACTCCTGTTTTTCCATGACTTCTTTGATGAAAGCACGGAAAGGCTGGGCCAGCGGGATAACGATGCTTTTTTTGGCAACCATCTGGTTGCTTACCAGGAGATCCGACTGCAGCTGGTATACTGCAATTCCATGGTCCATCAGCAGGTTCACCAGGGCCACCCATTCGCTGCGGTCGTGTTGTGCAGCCGGCATGATATAATAATAAGGGGCCTGGGTTTTTCCTTTGTTTACTTCATTCCTGCACATGTAATTCCTGAACTGAAGAATAGCAGCCCTGTTTGCAGCAGCAGTTTTAATCAGGGAATAAGTTGAAGAAGTTTCAAGGTTAACGATATCGGAAAGCCGCCACCAGCCTCCTTTCCAGGGTTCCGGGAAATTGATGCTTTTCTTGTATTCCGAAAGCCCTTTGCCCTCAGCCACAAGTTCATTCTCCTCGCAATAAATCGGAGTGGCACCATGAACGCTGGCTGCTTCGGTAAGCAGGCCAATGACATTTTTCCAGAAACAGGTCTCGGTTGACCCCGGCCAGTAGTCATCAAAGAGATAATTCTGGCTGATCCCCTTAAGGCCATCCGCAGTCATATCATTCATAAGATTTGAGCCGAACACGCCCATCCAGTTCCAGATCCCTGCATCAACATTCTCGGCAATAGGATCATGGGGAGGAGGGATAAAGTACCTTACGCCGTTCGAGCCCATCTGGTGTTTTTCGACCATGACCTGGGGGAACCAGTCCTTGCTGAAGAGGCCGTCTATAGCCCTGGTGTCTTCCTGGGTAAGCGAGATAAAATCACGGTTGTTGTCGTGGCCCGCATATTTATGATAAACCCTTGGAAGGGTTGCCCCTTCGAACTCCGTGCCCAGGTATTTGTAGTAATTCTCAACCACCATGTCCATGCCGTCGGGGTTATGGCATGGAACTGCCATGTAAACAACCTTGTCGAGGCACTTCAGTTTTACACTGTCGGTGGTGGTTGCAAGTTCATATGCAATGAGAGGTAATGACTGCGAAGGTGCAACCTCGTTGGAATGCATCGATAACGTGGCCAGAACGAAAACCCTGCCATCAGCGCACATTTCCCTGAGGGTTTCGCCTGAAAGGCCGGGATCAAGGGCAAGGCTGCGGTTGATCTGCTTCAGCCTGTCAAGATTTTTAATATTGTCTGCGGATGAGATGCACACAGCATACATAGGTTTTCCCATAGGCGAATTTCCTATCTGCGCGAGTTTGACCCTGGGAGAGGACTGCTCAAGGAGTTTCAGGTAATCAACCAGTTTTTCATAATTGAAAAGCTTGCGGTCTGCGCCGGGTTTAAAACCGAAAAAAGCTTCAGGGGTTTTGATATCCTGTGCGGGTGCTGTGTTTGCAACAATCGCGATCAATGCAAAAGCAAGGAGGACTTTAAAAAAAATACGCATAAAAGGAGAATTAGGACAGGCAATATTAATCATTCTCGAGGAAAAGATCAGAACTGATGCTGTCGGCAAAGAGTTTCCCCTTATCACTCAGGATAAAAACCCCCTCATTTTCAAGCAGGTCGGAATTGAGTATATATTTCTGTGCCTGATCTTTGAAAAACGCTGCATTGCTTTCACCAAAGGAGTTCCTGATATGTTCAAGGCTGGTTCCCCATTTGGTTCTCAATGAAGTCATCACATATTCATTGTATTTCTGCTGAAGGCTCAGGATCTCGGTTTCGAACTGCGGCTGGCCAGAATGAATAAGCCCGGCATACTTGTTTATACCGGCAGGGTTCCATTGCCGTGATATTCCGTTGAATGAATGGGCCGACGGGCCGAGGCCCAGGTAATGCTCGCCATTCCAGTATGATGAATTATGTCGGGAATACAGGCCGGGATGGGAGAAATTCGAGATCTCGTAGTGCTCGTAATTAACCGACCCCAGGTACTGCATCAGCAGGCTGAACTGGAAAACTGTTTTCTCTTCGTCAGGCCCGGTGATGCTGTTTTTCCTGATCATCACCTCCATCGCGGTTTTTGGCTCCACGGTAAGGGCATAGGCTGAGATATGCGGGATGCCAAACGATACAGCCTTTTCAAGGTTCGAGATAAACGCTTTATCGGTTAAGGTCGGCATACCGTAAATGAAATCCACAGACATGTTTTGAAACCCTTTTTCAAGTGCGAGCCTCACTGATCTTTCGGCCTGCTCCCCGCTGTGTACCCGCCCCAGGTATTTAAGGTCTGCTTCTTCGAAAGACTGTATCCCTATGCTCAGCCTGTTGATACCTGCTTTTTTCCATTCATCCAGGTTTTCGGCTGTAATATCATCGGGGTTGGCTTCAAGGCTTACTTCGGTGCCTGCTTCCACCTTGAAAACAGACAACAATTTGTCGAGGATATTGCTGATCTGAACAGGGTTCAGGATTGAAGGCGATCCTCCGCCAAAATATATTGTGCTGATGGCCTGGTTGCCAAGGTAATCTTTCCTTATCCCAATCTCATGATACAGGGCGCTGAGAAAAACCTCTTCAGTTTTCAGGGAGGCAACAGAAAAGAAATTGCAATAGGGACATTTGCTTTTACAGAAAGGGATATGCAGGTAAATCCCGGCCATCATGCTATTTTTTCATGATGATACGGAAAGTAGTTCCTTTGCCGATAGTGGAGGATTTTACGAAGATCTTCCCGCTGTGGTAGTTCTCGACAATTCTTTTTGAAAGAGTCAGTCCCAGGCCCCAGCCCCTTGATTTGCTGGTAAAGCCCGGGTGGAATATCGTTTTAAACCTTGATTTGGGGATGCCCTTGCCGGTATCACTGATGTCGATATGGATATGGTCGACGTCGTCAGTTATTTCAATGGCGATCAGCCCGCTGCCATCCATGGCATCGACCGCATTCTTGCAGATGTTTTCGATGACCCATTCAAAAAGATGGAGGTTTAGAGGGATTTCAATGACCTTGATGGGGGGAGGGCTTACCTCAAACTTAACTTTCTGTGAAGTACGTGTGCTGATATAGCCTACGGCATCGTGAACAACTTTCACGATATTCAACCTTTCAAGTTTGGCGGCAGAACCGATTTTTGAAAAACGATCGGTGATGGTCTCCAGCCTTTGAACATCTTTTTCTATCTCGACCACGGTTTCATTATCAAGACCCTTGAGTTTGAGCAGTTCGATCCAGGCAATCATCGACGAAAGAGGTGTTCCCAGCTGGTGGGCGGTTTCCTTTGCCATCCCAACCCACACCTGGTTCTGCTCCGATTTCCTTGCGTAGCTGAAGAGCAGGTATGCAATGAACAGGAAAACAGCGATTACAGCAAGCTGTACATAGGGATAATACTGAAGTTGCCTCAGCAGGAATGAATCTTCAAAATAGATAAGATGAACACCGGTATTTGCAAGGTTGACCTGGATGGGAGCGTTATGGGAAGCCATAGAATTGAGGGTATTCTCAACGAAGGCAGGATTCTCCATTTTCTTTTTCGGGATGTTGCCGTAGCTCGTCCAGTTCTTTCCGGTGCTGTCGGTAATGATCACTGGAACAGAGGCGGAATTCAGCACCACCTCCGAGAAAAAGGACTTGATCAGGTCGTCAATCACCTTCTTCAGTTCAGTAAAAATATTGGAATCGGTATAGTACAGGTAAAGCAATTTATCTCTGTAGTATTTAACAATGATGGGAGAATATTTTGTGTATTCTTTTTTAAGCTGCCCGTCGAGTTTTACACCTATCAGGGTATTGAGCGAATCCTTTCCCTGTTTAACATTCCTGGTGAAACTTATGATACCGTCATTGTCGGTGATGATCACGGGGATGGTAGTGTTATTTGAAATGATCTCCAGGAAAAAGTTCAGGTCTTCATTGGAAACGGATGTTATGATCCTGCGCTGGGCCTCTGCGAGGGTAATAACCCTTCGCCTCTCTTCATCCTTGATCTGTTCAAACAGCTTGTTTGTTACATTAACGAGATCAGCCTTATGGTGGATGGCATCGGCCCAGATGGCGACGTTTTTACGTTCATCCTTACGGATCTCGTTAACAAGGATATTCGTATAATACAAGGAGGTTGCCACGATGACGATAGCGATGGCAAAAAGAATTAGTTTCCAGCGTCTCTTCCTGAGGTAGATATCCACAATACGCTTTTTATAAACAAACGCCGGGATGGCGGTTTTATTTTTCATCCCGGGTATAATGAATTGGAATACAAATATATTTACTTTTGTTACAGGAACTTAAAATCAGGAAATTATGCGAACAAAATTGATGTTATCCCTGTTTATATCAGGGATTTTAACCATGGCTTTCATGATGGAAGGATGCAAACCCGCTAAACCGGCCCAGGTACGCCAGATACCTGTTGAAGATTTCTTCAGGAACCCTGAAAAAGCACGTTACCAGATATCTCCCGACGGGAAGTATTTCTCGTACATGGCTCCTTATCAGAAAAGGATGAACATTTTTGTACAGGAAACCGGCAAGGATAGTGCTGTAAGGCTAACCTCCGAAACCGACCGGGATATTTCCAGCTATTTTTGGAAGAATCCCACCAGGATACTTTTTCTTAAGGATACCGGGGGCGATGAGAATTTTCGTTTATATGGCGTGAACGTAGACGGCAGCAACCTGAAGTGCTTCACTGATTTTCCAAAAGTACGTACTGAAGTTTTTGATGAGATGGAAAATTTCCCCACCGAAGTGCTTATCGGGCTTAATAAGAGAAATCCCCAGGTGTTTGATCCTTTCCGACTGAATATTGAAACCGGAGAGATGAAACAGCTGGCCGAAAACCCGGGCAACATCCAGGGTTGGATGATGGATCATGACGGGAAACTCCGGGTGGCAGTGGCTATTGTCGATGGCGTCAACAGCCAGATACTTTACCGCGAGAAAGAGACTGACAAGTTCAAACCGGTCCTGACCACGAGTTTTAAAGAATCTATGTCTCCTGCATTTTTCACTTTTGACAATAAAAATGTTTATGCGATTTCCAACCTCGGAAGGGATAAATCAGTGGTATGCGAATTTGACATTGCCAATGGCAAGGAGATCAAAACACTCTATGAAAACCCTGGCTTTGATGTCAGCGGCCTGAATTATTCCAAGAAAAGGAAAGTGCTTACGACTGCGGAATACGAATCGTCCAAAGCCGAAAAGTATTTCTTTGACGACGAAACAAAGAAGATCTACGAAAGGGTTCAGAAGGAAGTCGGTGATATGACAATTAACATCCCCTGGTCAACCAAAGCTGAAGATAAGTTCATTGTAAGAGCTTACAGTGACAGATCCCTGGGAGCATATTATATTTATGATAAGGCAACCGATAAGCTCACCAAGATCGCCGATGTCGGAGAATGGCTCAAGGCAGAAGAGCTCGCCGCGATGATACCCATTGAGTATAAGTCACGCGACGGCCTGACAATCCAGGGATACCTTACCCTCCCGAACGGGTATACCATGGAGACTGCAAAAGACCTGCCTCTGGTGGCTAACCCCCATGGCGGCCCATGGGCACGCGACAGCTGGGGGTTCAATCCCGAAATACAGTTTCTTGCAAACCGGGGTTATGCCGTGTTACAGATGAATTTCAGGGGCTCCACAGGTTATGGAAAAAAATTCTGGGAAGATTCATTTAAACAATGGGGACTCACGATGCAGGACGACGTAAGTGATGGTGTAAAATGGCTGGTTGGCAAAGGTATTGCCGATCCAAAACGGGTAGCCATCTATGGCGGAAGTTACGGTGGTTATGCAACACTGATGGGTATTGTTAAAGATCCTGATCAATATGCTGCTGCTATTGATTATGTAGGGGTATCGAACATGTTCACCTTTATGAACACTATACCGCCCTACTGGAAGCCCATGATCGACATGTTCCATGAAATGGTGGGTGACCCGAAGAAAGACAGTGCATTGCTGGCTTCTGTTTCGCCTGTTTTCCATGTTGATCAGATCAAGACTCCCTTATTTATTGCACAGGGGGCCAATGATCCAAGGGTCAATAAAGCTGAGTCGGATCAGATGGTGGAGGCTTTGAAGAAAAAAGGAGTGGTTGTGGAATACATGGTCAAAGACAATGAAGGCCATGGGTTCCATAATGAGGAGAACCGTTTTGATTTTTACAGGGCCATGGACAAGTTCCTCGGCGAACATCTGAAAAAATAGTTTGAGTAATAATTAAACAGCCGCTGTGGGAGACCACAGCGGCTGTTTAATTTACATTTACAGAAAACCAGAGTGTCAGACGTATTTTTCTCCTTTTTCAAGCCTGACGTCATTCACGAACTGCCTGATCTGTTGTTCATCGGCTTTGCGGCAGACAAGCAGCACATTGTCTGATTCCACTACAATATATTCATTCAGGCCTTCAAGAATGACAACTTTGTCGTTAGGCATGTTCACGATGCAATTGGCAGAGTCATAAAGGATGACATTCTTTCCTACCACGGCGTTTGAATGTTTGTCCTTAGGGCGGTTCTCAAAGAGAGAGCCCCAGGTCCCGAGGTCCGACCAGCCGAAATCAGCTGCAAGCAGGTACACATTGCTTGCTTTTTCCATGATCCCATAGTCGATGGAAATACTTTTACAGATGGTATAAGTATCCCTGATGAAAGCTTTTTCTTTGGGCGTTTTATAAAGTTTCATGCCTTTTTTAAACAGGATATCCACCTCGGGCAGGTGTTCTTCGAAGGCTTTCATGATGCTTTTCACCGACCATACGAATATCCCTGAGTTCCAAAGGAAATCCCCGCATTTCAGGAATGTCACTGCAAGTTCATGGTTAGGTTTTTCGGTGAATGTTTTTACCTTTCTGATCTCCGGGTTTTTGGGATATACTTTGCCTTCGTTGAACTGTATGTAACCGTAACCCGTATCAGGCCTGCTGGGCTTGATGCCGAGGGTAAGCAGCCAGTCGTTTTCAGCACAGGCTTCAAGCGCTGATTTGATATTGCTGATAAAAATGTCCTCTTTAAGGATTATATGGTCGGAAGGAGCGACAACGATCCTGGCTTCCGGATCCCGCATGAGAATACGGTAGTTTGCATAAGCGATACAGGGGGCGGTATTCCTCCGTGACGGTTCAAGAAGGATCTGGTCGGGGATCATATCGGGGATCTGCAAGCGAACAAGGTCAAAATAGATCTCGTTGGTCACAACATAGATGTTTTCCCTTGGGCAGATCTTTTTGAACCTCCTGAAAGTTTGCTGGATGAGGGTTTCGCCGGTTCCGAGGATATCAATAAACTGCTTGGGATGGCTGGTCCTGCTCATAGGCCAGAACCGGGCTCCAATCCCCCCGGCCATGATCACGCAATAATTGTGTTTTGATTTTGTCATACCACCTTGGACTATTCTTATGCAAACTTAATTATTAATCCTGCGAATAACAATATTTTTAATCTCTCCCCGCTAATTCCACGCAGCTTACTGCGGAATCCTGGGACGGGGCTTGCCCAGGGCTTCTTGCCATTTATAAATTGCCAGGTTCAACCGGCAGGATCATGGCTTCCGGGCTGAAAAGGTATAAACGATTGGTTTTGAAACACTTACAACGGTATCGTTTCCTGAGTTTGTCCATTTTCAGGAAAACCCGTCCTGAACCTGTCTTGAAAAATGCACCTTCCTGTATCTCTGTGATGCGGATCAGGTCGCCCGGCGGGTCAAGGGCCTGGAAAAGCCTCTGCAGCCTGCTGTCGCCCGAAGCTGTTGCCTTGGGATCCTCAAAATAGGAAACCATGGCTTTTTCAATTTCAGGCGGAAACACATTCATGCTGATAAAGGGCTGCATCAGTCCAGTGAATCTTTTTTTCCATTCTTTCCCGTGAGGCCTTGGCCTGTGTTTGCGGATCAGGAAAATATTTGCTTTCTCAGTATCCAGGTAAACAAAGAAATGTGCGATTTCATGAACCAGGGTGAGCAGGAAGGCATACGGATTTAGATCCCCGTTCACTGTGATCCTTGGCGGCTGCCCTTTGCCTGCCGGACGAAAATCGCCTGTTTTCGTTGCACGCTTTCGTGCGATCCTGCAATCCAGTTTATGTCCCTGCAGGCATACGATAAGCATGTCCATTGCATTACCCGGGATGTAATCCCTGAAAATGGCCTCTATCTTTTCAGGGGTCAGATGATCACGGTGGCGGGCTGTATTCTCAGATAGCCGAATGAAGGGCAGTCGCAATTTTTCGGATGTTTTTGTTTAGGACGGGATGGGTATTTCTGTGAAGAACACGAAAGCATCACAGCCATAAGCATCGCTGCAAAAATCATTAAAAACCACCTCCGTATTAAAACTTTCAGCATAGAGTTATCAACAGTATAAAAATACCAGATTTATCATTAAAACGTTAATTTTGATAAAAATGGTATCTTAGCACAGTATTTATGTTAAGGCCAATTTCGACCATAGGAGATTACGTGCTGCTGATGCGGCGCGTTCTCACAAAGCCCCAGAAAGGAAAGCTGTTCTGGCAAGCATTGCTTTTTGAGATAGACCAGCTGGGAGTTGATTCCCTTGGAATAGTTGCTTTTATTTCGCTTTTCATGGGGGCCGTCGTTGCGATCCAGACTGCTTATAATATTGACAGCCCGTTCATTCCCATGTCGATGGTCGGCTGGACTACAAGACAGTCGATAATCCTTGAATTTTCGCCTACCGTGATGAGTCTTATACTTGCAGGGAAAGTCGGATCACGCATTGCCTCACAAATAGGCACCATGAGGGTCACTGAGCAGATCGATGCCCTTGAGATCATGGGAGTCAATTCGGCCAACTATCTCATTCTTCCGAAGATAGTAGCCTTAGTCCTCATCAACCCGGTTCTTATTGTATTCAGCATGTGGCTTGGAATAATCGGAGGAGGCGGGGCAATGGTGTTTGCAAAACTGGTGAGTATGAATGACTACCTTCATGGGATCCGTACTGATTTTCAGGCATATATTATTTTTTATGCCCTGACCAAAACCCTGTTTTTTGCTTTTATCATTGCCTCAGTCTCGGGGTTTTTCGGTTACCGGACCGACGGCGGGGCTCTTGAAGTAGGCCAGGCCAGTACCAAAGCAGTAGTGGTCAGCAGCATCGTCATCATCCTGTTCAACCTTTTGCTTACACAACTTCTGCTGGGATGATAGAAGCGCGGAATATCAATAAGTTTTTCGGGGAGAATAATGTTCTCCAGGATGTTTCCTGTCAATTCCATCCGGGTAAAACCAACCTTATCATTGGCCAGAGCGGTTCGGGGAAGACGGTATTGATGAAGTGCCTTGTCGGGCTGTATGAAGTCGACAGCGGACAGGTATTCTATGACGGAAGGGATTTTTCGGCAATGGATATCAAACAGCGCAAAGAGATCAGGCAGGAACTGGGAATGCTGTTCCAGGGTGCCGCCCTCTTTGACTCTTTAAATGTGCAGGAGAATGTGATGTTCCCTCTCAATATGTTTACCAAAAAGAGTTCGGAAGAAAAACTTGAAAGGGTAAATTTCGTGCTGAAGCGCGTAAACCTTGAAAACAGGAACAAACAGATGCCGTCGGAGCTCAGTGGGGGAATGAAAAAACGGGTTGCAATTGCCAGGGCGATAGTAATGAACCCCAAATACTTATTTTGCGACGAACCAAACTCAGGATTGGATCCTCTTACGTCCAACCTGATCGACCTGCTGATACAGGAACTTACTTATGAATACGGGATCACAACTATTGTTAACACCCATGATATGAATTCGGTGTTGTCTATAGGCGACTCAATTGAATTCATTTACAAGGGCAGGATCTGGTGGTCGGGGAACAAGGAAGAGATCTTGCATATGGGGAACAAAGAGCTGAATGAATTTGTATTTGGTACGGAACTAACCAAAAGACTGAGACAATGAATTTTTTTGATGTTCTTATTTTTGGCTTTCTGGCATTGTTTATAATCAATGGCTTCAGGAAAGGCTTTATTATCAGCCTTGCCAGCCTGGCTGCTCTTATCCTCGGGATCTACCTGGCTGTCCATTTTTCAAATTTCATCCAGGATATTCTGCAGAAGAACTTTCATCCTTCCCAGGCCTGGCTTCCCATCCTTTCGTTCATCCTCACTTTTGTGGTCGTGGTGATCCTTGTCCTTATAGTGGCAAAGATAGCGGAGAAGATCATGGATGTTGTAGGCATGGGTTTCCTCAACAAACTGGCCGGCGCTTTACTCGGGCTTGTCAAGGGGGTTGTCTTTGCCAGCATCATCCTTTATATCATTTTCAGCATCGATAAAAATAAGAAATGGATCACTGCGGATGACCGTAAAGGGTCTTTCAGCATGAGTACCGTTGAGAAGGTCTTTCCCAGGATAATCTCAGCCCTGGGCGCAAACATTCATTTTCCCCTGCTCAACGGAGAAGAGAAGACGGGAAACAGCAAGTAAGGAAAGGTTCGAAAGATTTTAGTCCAGGATTGCCTTGATGCCAGGCAATTCTTTCCCTTCAATATATTCAAGCATTGCCCCGCCGCCGGTAGAAACATAACTTACCTTATCGGCCAGCTGATACTTGTTGATGGCGGCAACAGAGTCTCCTCCGCCAATCAGGGAGAAGGCGCCGTTTGCGGTAGCTTCTGCAATTGCAAAAGCCATGCTTTTGGTGCCTTCTTCATAGTTATTCATCTCAAAAACACCCATTGGTCCGTTCCAGAGGATGGTAGAAGATTTTCCAATAACATGGTTAAATTTCTGAATTGCGGATGGTCCGATGTCAAGGCCAAGCCAGGGTAGAGGAATATCGTAGGCGCTTGAGAGTTTCTTGTTTGCATCGTTGGAAAAGGCATCTGCAATAACGGCATCCGGGGGTATGTAAAGGTTGACACCGAGAGCCTTTGCTCCTTCGATGATATTCTTTGCAAGCTCTATGTATTCATCTTCAACGAGAGAGGCACCTGTTTCACCTCCCAATGCCCTGATAAAGGTGAACATCATCCCGCCTCCGATAATCAGGTTATCGACTTTGTCCATCAGGTGGTTGATGATCTCGATCTTCGTGGAAACCTTGGCTCCGCCCAGAATCGCAGTAAACGGGCGCTTAGCATCTTTCATGCATTTATCCAGATTCATGATCTCGCTGGCCATCACGTACCCGAACATTTTGGTTTCGGGGAAGAAATTTGCAATGATGGCTGTTGATGCATGGGCGCGATGGGCAGTTCCGAAGGCATCGTTAACATACATATCGCCGAGTTTCGCCAGTTTGCCGGCAAAGGCTTCATCGCCTTTTTCCTCTTCCTTGTAGAAACGGAGATTTTCGAGAAGAAGAACTTCACCGGGTTTCAGAGCGGAAGACATGTTTATGGCAGACTCACCTATGCAGTCATCGGCGAACTGAACCGGGCGGCCAAGTTTTGATGACAAATACGGTACCACATGCTTCAACGAAAATTTTTCTTCGGGGCCTCCTTTTGGCCTTCCGAGATGGGACATCAGGATTACAGAGCCTCCTCCGGCCAGGATCTTGTTTATAGTCGGGATGGTGGCGTCTATCCTGTTAGTGTCGGTTATATTATACTGAGCATCCAGGGGTACATTAAAATCGACCCTGATAAGAGCTTTTTTACCTTCAAAACTGAAATCATCAATGGTTTTCATAATTTGATTTTTTAAAATCAGGCAAAATTAAAATTTTTAAGCGGCACAATGCATATCTTTTTAATTTTACCCTGAAATTCAATCATCTCACCATGCAGGATTTAAGAGTAGCTTATATACAGACCGACATTAGCTGGGAAGACAAAGCACGGAACCTGGAACGGTTTGATGAACATCTGGCTAAGGTTAAGGAAGATGTTGACCTGGTCATACTGCCCGAAATGTTCAATACAGGGTTTTCGATCAATCCTGAACGATTTGCAGAACAAATGAACGGGGAAGGGGTAAACTATCTTCTGAACAAGGCAAAACACCTGAAGGCCGTTATCATCGGAAGCCTGCTTATCAGGACCTCCGACGGTTTCGTGAACCGGCTTGTAGTGGCGCATCCCGGGGGGAAACTTGAAACATACGACAAGAGGCATCTTTTTCGTTTAAGCGAAGAATACAGGATCATCAGGGGAGGGGATAAAAGGCTGGTCATTAAGGTCAAAGACTGGAAGATACGCCCTCTGGTATGTTATGACCTGAGGTTCCCTGTGTGGAGTAAGAATACTTTCACAAACGGGAAATATGAATATGACCTCCTGGTCTATATTGCAAACTGGCCTGTGGTCCGCTCTGCGGTCTGGAAAACGCTGCTTGCCGCCCGTGCGATTGAAAACCAGGTATATTGTATCGGCGTCAACAGGGTTGGAGAGGACGGAAACGGGATATCCCATTCCGGGGATTCGATGGCTGTTGACGGCAAAGGGAACATACTTTCGTCGGTTCTTCCCGGTAATGAAGGGGTGAATATTGTAAGCCTTTCAGGAACAGACCTTGAGCTGTTCAGGGAATCCTTTACCCTCGGTATGGACTGGGACCGGTTTAACATAGAGATCTGAGAATATGCCCCCGATATCAGCAGTCATTATAGCAAAAAACGAAGAGGATAAAATCGGGCTCTGCCTTGATTCACTGAAACCGTTTATTTCGGAAATCGTGGTCGTGGACTCCATGTCGACCGACCGCACTGCCGAGATCTGTAATGAATATGGATGCAGGGTTATACAAAGGGAGTTTGACGGATACGGGCAGCAGAAACAATTTGCCGTTGACCAGGCCATGAACGACTGGGTGCTTTCAGTTGATGCGGATGAGATTTTAGGACCTGAGCTCCGGGAAGAAATGAAATTACTTGCAGCCGCAGGTGAGCTTCCGTTCGACGCCTACACCATCCCGTTTTCGCTGGTATACATGGGAAGAATTCTCAAACACAGCGGGGTTGGGAATGAATCCCACCTTCGTTTGTTCAACAGGGAAAAGGGTAAGTTTACCACATCCCCGGTCCATGAAGGCATACTTACCAGCGGTGCAACAGGTAAGCTTAAGAACCGCATCTTTCATTATTCCTACACCGACATCAGCCATCATCTTGAAAAGATCAATATCTACACCAGCCAGGCGGCTGAAGGACTTGTAAATAAAGGCAGGCGTTATTCCGTTCCTGCCATTGCCTTCAAGTTCCCCATGAGTTTCTTCACGTTTTATGTGATCAAGGGAGGTATCCTTGACGGCTACCCGGGTTTTATGTGGTCCTGGTTGTCGGCTTTCTATGCAGCACTGAAAATTGCCAAAACAAGGGAGCTTCAGAAAAAGCAATGAGCACACTCGAGATCATCATACCGATCCTGTTTTTCCTGGTTCTCGTTTACCTGGTCCTTGAATTTAACCTGCTGGCTCCTGCCAGGAAAGGGCTTCCGGTGCTGATGTACCACAATGTCTCAGATAGTCTGGCCGATGGGTTGAATATACCGGCCGATAAACTTGAACTGCAGTTTATGTTCCTGAAAGAAAAGGGATACAACAGTTTGTCGGTGAAACAGGTTTCGAGGCTGATGACCGAAGGTGGAAGCCTGCCCAAAAAGTCGTTTGTCCTGACTTTTGATGATGCCTATGAGAGTATAGAAACTTTGCTTCTTCCCCTGCTTGAACGATATGATTTCACTGCCGTGGTTTTTGTACCCGTGGCATTTATAGGGAAAACCAATATCTGGGATGAGGGAAAACTCCCAATACTTTCGGCCGACTCCCTGCAGAAAATATCCCGCAATAAACACATCGAGATAGGGCTGCATTCATTTCTCCATCGTTCATACAATGAGATGGACCTTGACGATATGAAAGATGATCTTCAGAACTGCAGGCGGTCACTTGAATATTACAAGATACCTTATGTAAACGCCCTGGCTTATCCGTATGGGGCTTACCCGAAAAAAGACAAGGGTTTTAAGACTGAAATGTTTGAGATGTTCAGGGAAGCCGGTCTTGAATTTGCGTTCAGGATAGGGAACCGGATCAATGCATTTCCTTTGAAAGACAGGTATGAAATCAAAAGGACAGACATCAGGGGCACGGATCCGTTTTTTATTTTTAAAACCAAACTGAAAAAGGGCCGGGCGAAGGTCTTCGCCTGAAGTTTCATGAAGATGACATTTACAGATTTTTGCAGGTACTGGTACCTGTTGGCCCTGGCAGGGCTGATTGCGATGCTTCCGTTTTCGAAGTATGTGATCAGTATATCGGAAATGGTGCTAACAGTTACCTGGATTGTGCAGAGGTATGATTACCCGGGACTAGTGAAATTTCTGACACAGCGCTCCCTCCGGGCTGCGGTCACATTGGTTTTTCCTTATGCAATTTACCTTGTTTTTAAAGGTATTGCAAGTGGGCTCCGTGATCTTTACCGGAATAAACCGGCCCTGGTATTTCTTTCCCTGTACATCCTTCATGTTGTGGGCCTCATTTTCACCACCGATTTTGATTATGCTATGAAGGACCTCAGGACCAAGGCACCGATCTTCCTGATCCCGCTTTACCTGGGGACTTCGAAACCAATTGGCAGGAAGATGTTCGATGCTTACCTCTTCCTTTTCCTGCTTGCCCTTGTTGTCGGGACGATGATGTATTCCTGGAAAATATATTCCCTGGAATATATTGACATACGGGATGTCTCAAGGAATGTATCGCATATCATTCTGGGACTGGAGCTGGCCCTGGGATTATTCATCATGGCATGGTACTTTTTCAGGAAATCATTCCCGGCCTGGGGTAAGGTGTTGTTGCTGCTGGTATCGGCCTGGTTCATGGTCTATATTTTTTACAGCAGGTCATTCACTGGCCTGGCCGTTTTTGCCATAACCCTGGTGATTCTGCTCCCCATCCTTGTCTTCAGGCAAAAACGGCCAGGCCTCAAGATCCTCCTTGCCGCCGTCATGATCCTTGTTACGACAGCAGCCATCCTTTACATTCGTGGGACAGCCAGGGAATTTTACACCGTTCACCCGGTGGATAAGACCAGGCTCGACAGCCTTACGGCAAGAGGAAATCCGTATACAAACAATATTAAGAGTGATCTCACCGAAAACGGTAATTACCTGTATCTCTACTGCCAGCTTGACGAGATGAGGGATGCCTGGAATAATCGCAGCAGGATTTCATACGACAGCAACGGCGTCAACGGTGAAAAGATCACCTTCACGCTGATACGTTTTCTTACTTCGAAAAACCTCAGGAAGGATGCCGAAGGAGTGAATTCCCTTAGTAATGGTGAGATTTCTGCCATCGAAAGAGGGGTCCCGAACTACCTTTTCCTCGATAAGTTCAGTATGAAGTCGAGGATCTATGAATTTCTCTGGGGTTATGATATGTACAAGCGGACCGGAGACCCCACAGGGTACACCATTATGCAAAGGATAGAATTCTGGAAGGCTTCGCTGGGGATTATCAGGGATAACTGGCTTACCGGCGTGGGTACCGGGGATATGAACGAAGCCTTTCAGCAACAGTATGTTAAAATGGATTCAAAACTCAGGCCCGACCAGCGGTGGAGGTCGCATAACCAGTTCCTTTCGGTTTTTGTGGGGTTTGGCTTTCTCGGCTTCCTGTGGTTCCTGTTTGCCCTGTTTTATCCAGCCTGGAAACTGCATGGATTTACCGATTATTTTTTCCTTGTGTTTATGATCATCGGCACCCTGTCTATGATGACCGAAGACACCCTTGAATCCCAGATGGGAGTGACCTTCTTTACATTCTTCTACTGCTTCTTCCTGTTTGGAAGGAGGGAGTATGACAGGATCTGAGGCTTCAAATAATGATATACTGTCAGGGGAAAAAGACGGAAAGTTTAAAACCTGCAAAATGCTGGCCAACCTTATAGTCTATTGTACTGTATTGGACCTTGGAAGTATCGCTTTTCTGATAGTAGTTATTGTAACTAGAATTTACCGCCTGGTATTTGTAAAAGATCTCGTAACCGAATTTCAGTTTTTTTGCAACTTTCATTTTATAACCTACCCCCAGCATCAGGGCAAACCCACCACTGCCCTGAGCAACGTAGGAAATGTTGTTTTCGGTCCCTCCGCTTGAATACCTTGTGCCAATTCCATAACCCAGGTATATATTGGCGAAGAAAGTATTGTCGGTTTTTTTGAAATTGTAGCCCAGGTATCCATAGATTGGCCAGAACAAACCGTTCCGCCATTTCTCAACACCAATACTTACACCCAGGAGCCAGCGGTTGTTGTACATAATCCCGTTAACAGTCTGAAAAGTACCAATGATCTCATCGTTTTTTAATTTGTATGTTACCCCGTTGGAAACGTTGTTGGGATATGATCCAATCCCGAACGACACCCCAAGTTCCGTCTTATTGAAGTACTTTAAAGTACCTGAAGCGGTGTCACTTTCTTGGGCGGCAGACCGTAAAAGAAGCAGGAGAAAAACTGCCGTAAGCAAGCTGAATCCGTATTTGCTGGTCATAGGTATTTAATTATTTCATAAAGGTAAAATAAAAAATAATTAACTTGCCCGGCCTTATTAAAAATTGAACTTTCCAATTCTATGGCCGACGATCAAAAAACATGGTATTTTATTGTCAACCCGAATGCCGGCAGCCGCAAAGGTGTCCGCGACTGGCCTAAGATATCCAGGCTTATCATGGAGTCGGGCATTCAACACGAGACGGTGCTGACCACGCATCGCGAACATGCCATTGATCTCACTGTGGATTGCATCAGGCAGGGCTACCGCAGGATCGCAGTTGTGGGAGGTGACGGAACTCTGAATGAAGTCCTTAACGGAATTGTCATCCAAAAAGAGATTGATCCTAAAGACATCTTCCTGGGAATGATACCTGTTGGAACCGGTAACGACTGGTGCAGGTCGTTCAATATACCCTTTGATTATAAGAAAGCCCTGGCTGTATTGATGCAGGAAAAAACCTTCGTGCAGGATGTCGGGAAAGTAACCCATTACCACCACGACAAACCCTCAGTCAGGTATTTCATGAACGTAGCCGGCATGGGTTATGACGCCCTGGTAAACAAGAAAACGAATATGATGAAGGACAAAGGCCGGGGCGGCCCCCTCACCTATTTTTACTTTGTTTTTGCCAGTCTCTTTCAGTACAGGTTTATCGAGGCCGTGATCGAAGTTGACGGGGAAATGGTTTTTAAAGGTGAGATATTCTCAATGAATGTTGGGATCTGCAAATATAACGGCGGGGGGATGATGCAGGTTCCCTTTGCTATCCCCGATGACGGGCTGCTCGATGTAACACTGATCATGAAAGCGCCAAAATACATGGTAATACAGCATGTGCGTAAACTTTATGACGGCTCGCTTGTAAATCTTCCTTTTGTGAAAACATTCAAGGGGAAAGAGATAAGGATACGCTCAACGGGCCGGGTTTTTCTGGAAACCGACGGCGAATCGCTGGGGCATACCCCATTTACTTTTGAAATAATTCCTTTGGGAATACGGACTGTCGTAGGTTAACCTCAGGCATCAACGGGCTCAGTCCAGTCTCCGTTTTCCTTTATCAGTTTGATGAGTTCCTCCACCGCATTACTCTCAGGGATATTCTTCCTCACAGCTTCCTGGCCTTTGTACAGAATGACCTTCCCTCTTGCTCCTCCCACATACCCGTAATCAGCATCGGCCATTTCGCCAGGGCCGTTCACTATGCACCCCATAATTGCGATCTTTAACCCCTTGAGGTGTGAAGTGGAGGATTTCACATTCTCCACGGCTTCCTGTATGTTGAATAAAGTGCGTGCGCAGGATGGACAGGAGATAAATTCAGTGCGGGTGATCCTTGTTCCTGTTGCCTGGAGTATCCCGTAGGCCACGGGGATTTCAAATTCAGGATCCTCGGTAATAGATACCCTGATCGTATCGCCTATGCCGTCGGCCAGCAGGCTGCCTATTCCGATTGCTGACTTCAGGCGCCCGTCTTCGCCTGCTCCGGCTTCAGTCACTCCCAGGTGTAAGGGGTAATCCATCCCCACAGCTTTCATTTCCTTTGCCAGGAGGCGGTTCGATTGGATCATAATCCGGGTGTTGCTGGCTTTAAGGGAAAGCACCAGCTTGCCGAAACCATGATGCCCGCAGATCCTTGCAAATTCAAGTGCCGATTCGACCATTCCCTTCGGAGTGTCGCCATACCTTGTCCTGATACGTTCCGACAGGGATCCGTGATTGACCCCTATCCTGATGGCAGTGCCGTTCTCCCTGCAGATCTTTAACAGGGGGGAAAGTCTTTCCGAAATGATCTCCAGATCCCTGGTATAATTGGCTTCATTCATCCAATATGAAGGATCTGTCTGCCTCCCTTTTTTATCAATATAATTTCCCGGGTTTATCCTCACTTTTTCAACAATGCGGGCGGCAAGCTCTGCTATGGCAGGGTTGAAATGTACGTCGGCAATCACAGGAGTGTCAAATCCTTCCTTCCTGAGCTTGGCACGGATACGCTTCAGGTTTTCGGCTTCCTTAATTCCCGGTACCGAGATACGCACATATTCACAGCCGGCTTCTATCATTCTGATCGACTGCTTTACTGTCGCTTCAGTATCAAGGGTGCTGGTATTGGTCATCGACTGCACCCTAACGGGGAAATTCCCTCCCATGGGAACACCCCCGATGTCGACGATGCGGGTCCTGAAGCGTTTATAGATTGGTCCTGGCATTGTGCAAATATAAGGAAGTAGCGAAGTAGCGAGGTAGCGAAGTAGCGAAATTCTGATAATTATTTGAATCAGATAATGTTATATCAGTTTCCCTGAATGATCGATTTTGACGTAAATGTACGTTACTTTTATTTTTCGCTACTTCGCCACTTCGCTACTTCGCTATTTCAGTCCCTTCACCCTCGGCTTCCCGGCAACAAAATCTTTCAGGTAATAAGGTTCGAAGTACGCAAGGTCCTCAAATTGACCGAGCCTGAACTTCTCAAAAGCAAGAGGATACAGGAAACGGGCCGAAAGCCTGAAATCGTCAAGGAAGACCGAATGTTTATGATGCCCCAGCAAGGGTTTGCATTTTAAAGCGCCTTCACCCCCGAAGATCATGGTACCGGTATCGAGGAGGGCCATGAAAGAATCAGTTGTAATGATCTCGGCCGAAACCGGTCTTATCTCATTCAGATTGCTGTCGTATACTGCAGTGTAGACTTCCATCCTCCGGGCATCAAGCATGGGGCATAGAAATGCGGTTTCAGTATCTGCGCATGAATGAATTCCAAAAGCGAGTGATTTCAGTGTGGGGATAGCTATCAGCGGCTTGTCCAGTGAATAGCAGAAACCTTTGGCTGTCGCAACGCCTATCCTTAGACCGGTATATGATCCCGGTCCCATACTTACAGCGATGGCATCCAGTTCTTTCAGCTTCAGCCCTGCCTCATGAAGGGCTTTCTCAATAAGTTCAGATAATTGTGATGAATGCGCATTTGTAATTTCAGATTCAAGGCAACTCAGAATCAGGCCGTCGTTCCCGACTGCGACTGAACAAACCTTTGAGGAGGTTTCAAGGCAAAGGACAGAGCCCATAGGCTATTTTTCCTTTTCAAAAAGATCTTTCTTGTCGACTTTCTTCACCTTGTCCCCGTTGTTGAGGGTCTTGGAGACCAGTGAATAAGGGGCGGTGATGACTTCGTCGGATTCCTTCAGCCCCGACAATACCTGGATATTGGTATTATCCTGGATCCCTGTCTTGACATCGATCTTTTTCGCTTTTCCGTCGACAATTACAAAGACACATTCTTTGACTTCATCGGATTTCTTCTTGGTGCTGACAAATGTGATCTTTTCATCCCCGTTATCGCGGGTTTTCTGTGTCTTCTCATTCAGTTTGTCGAGACTGTCCTTGGCAACCCTGGTTGTTACAGCCTGGATGGGCACCGATAGGGTATTGACTGCTGTTTCGGTCTGGATCTCAACGGTACACGACATCCCCGGCCTGAAAGGGGAATAATCCGGCTTTGCAGGATCAAGCAGGTCCTGGTAAGCTTCCTTTAAAAGATGGATTTTCACATTGAAGTTGGTCACCTGGTCAACACTGACACCGGTTGTATTTGCTGAAGTTGCGATTTCGGTAACAAGTCCTTTGAACTTCCTGTTCAGGTAAGCATCTACTTCAATCAAGGCAGTGTCTCCCATTTTAACCCTTACAATGTCGTTTTCGTTCACCTCGACAAGCGCCTGCATTTCGTTCAGGTTTGCGATGCGCATGATCTCTGTACCACTTGAAAACTGAGAAGCACCGGTAACGCGTTCACCTTTTAAAACACTGAGTTTCGAAACAGTTCCGTCGTTCGGAGCATAAATTGCTGTTCGGTTCAGGTCCTGGTTTGACCGTTTCAGCGCAGCTTCTGAATTCTTGACCATGAATTCTGATGCATGGATATCCTGTTCGCCTGCAGTAACCTGGGCCTGGGCGACCTGGAAAGAAGCCTTGCTCTGGTCATATTCTGCTTTTGAAATGACATTCTGCTGGAACAATTTCTCCTGGCGCTCAAAAGTAAGCCTTGCGTTTTCGAAGGTGGCCTTTGACTGTGCCAGCCTGGCTTTTGCGTTAGCCAGGTTTGCTTTCTGGGTATTCAGTGATGCTTCGGCCTGGTCTGAGGCAGATATATATATCTCAGGGTCTATCTTTGCAAGAAGATCCCCTTTCTTAACCTGATCTCCTTCTTTTACCATCAGCTCAACCACCTCTCCCGAGATGTACGGGCTTATCTTGATATCCTTTTCGGGCTGGATCTTTCCGTTGGATGATACAGTCTGGATGATGGTCCTTTTCACTACTTTTTCAGTAGAGACCTTCTGTGCATCATTGCCTTTTCCTTTGACGACAGCGATGATAACGATAACTGCAATAACGGCTACTGCAGCGATTATGATCCATAATTTTTTC
>CAIJYT010000282.1 GCA_903824935.1 uncultured Bacteroidales bacterium
CATCTTTTATGAAAAATAAAAAACCTTCCCATATCGTTGAGGCAAGAAACGCATCTTGACGGGCCTATTCGTTTGGAAGGCCTGCCCGATGCGAAATTCTTTCTCCGGTTGTTTCTGTCCGGCATTAGCCGGGATTTTTTTGAGCGAAAAGGGTAGGTTTCTCTGATTATTATATGATTATAAAGGATTATAGCATTTTTTATGTTGTTCGTATCTTTTTGAATATACGTTAATAATGACACTTTTTTTACACTTATATCGTACCTCGTATACCGAATACACGTACCTCGTATACCGAATACACGTACCTCGTATACCGAACTTTATCGATGATGCGTACCTCGTATACCGAATCGGTATCAAGGTCTAAACTCATCCTTTTTGGTTAACCTTCTTTCGGACTAAATGTCGCGTTTGCACCGCTGTCGGTTCCTTCATCATTAAAACAAGGCCACCGTCGAATACCATCCTTATGCCGGTCACTTTCTCAAGATCTGCTGCGGCAGATTTCAAGGCCGACTTGAACCTTCTTTTCTCATGCGTATTACTTCCAGAAAGTTTCATCAAGGTTTCAACCTTAATAGGAATTGGATCGGCATGAGAGGAGATATAGCCATGAAGCCATAAAGCTAGGGGTTTGGATTTCAGACGTTTACGCTCATCCCACTCGATCGAAGACCAATCGCTTGCTCCAAAAAGTTTCAGGGTGTCGGGGTCCAGTGTTATTTTGTAAAGTCCTGTCTCCTCGTCTCGGATAAAACTAGAGACAAGCGAACCGGTGAACACCTTCTTGTCGTGCCGAATCTCCACCGCACAAGCAACGAGTCGGGTTAGACTTTTATGGAGCCATCGGTAATTTTGCTTTCCGTTACTGCGCCCGATTGATGTCAGAAAAGCATTACCCCTGAACATGCAAATATTGCCAAGGGGGTGCAGTCTGGCAAGATGGGCAACCTGTTCCCATGTGTCAAGGTCAGCTTGATCCAGTTGCGCACCCGTGAACTTTACGGCGTAATTACCCTGGGAGCCAAGTAATGCCTCATCTAGATATTTCCGAGTTTTCCCTTGGATCGCTGCAAAGATGGCAGATCTCAAAAAACTATTCGGTGCCCCTCGCACTGCATCTGGCCATAGAGGCAATTGCCTAGGATGCGATGGTGGCCTTACCGGAATCGTCTCATGTGGCGGCGTGGCCTTCATCGTCTCCCACATCGAAATGAATGCCCTCCGCAGATCTGGACTCATATCCTTCAACGGCCCCCACTCCTCGGCGGTCATACCCTTAGGTCGTTCTGAGTTCGTGGTCATGCTATTGGGGATTTCCCGTATTTCTGGAAGAGGAGATTGACAGCCTCCGCCATTAAGGCTTGTTTGGTTTTGCCAAGTTCTATACCCAAGTGGTCGAACTGTTTCTTTGCTGTCTCCGGCATATTAAAAACAGTCTGCTTCTTTCCGTCACGAGGGTTGGGTTTCTGGGATGGTTGCGCTGCTGGTTCGCTCACAAATATATTGCCGATGTCGGCTTTCTGTGGTTTGCCCATTTGGAGTTCCTCCTGTTATAGAAATATAAATTTCTATAAATAGAAATTTATAGATAATTGTTTTTCTATATATCCAATCTGTCAGATATTACTTTGAAAAGTTCGTCAATCTCCATCGCCGCCTTGCCGCCTGGTTCGTATTCATGAACGCTTCTTCCATCTATAACAGCATGAGAGAAGGCAACCCGGTTAGACACTATAACGTCAAACACCGGAAACCCTTGACCTCTTAGAACGTGTTGGGCATCACTGGCAAGTTTCCCCCTGGGTGCTGCGCTTATGACCACGGCGGCAGGTGTCCGGGTGAGGGCTACCACAGCCAGGGTTGCAGCCACTGTTTCAAGGTCGAATCTTGCCGGACGTGTTGGTATCAGAACAAAATCGGCCAGCTTTGCGGCGATAGCTGCGGCTTTATCTGAATGAGGGGCGGTGTCGATAATAGCCAGGTCAACACCGCCTTGCTTCGCCTTCTTTAAAAGATTGCTTAACGCCTCTGCTTGTCCTTGAACCGCTGCTAAGTAAGGAGAACTCTCCCTTGCCTTGAACCACTTGTGAGCGCTACCCTGGGGGTCAATGTCAAGTATCGCAACGGCCATTCCTTTTTGAACCGCACACACCGCCAAATGAACAGCTAAAGTTGTTTTAGAGCTCCCACCTTTCTGTGCGATTATTGCTAGAGTTTTCAAGACGTCACCTATATATAGAAATACAGTAAATTATATTTTTATATACAAAGAAAAAACCCTTGTCAAGATTTTTTTTATAGAAAAGCCAGCCGGGCGGATCGCGGCTTATTGTGCTTCATAAGACACGACACCGTGCATAGAAATTC
>CAIJYT010000283.1 GCA_903824935.1 uncultured Bacteroidales bacterium
AAGTTCAGGAACTATATCATGATAGGGATGCAGTTTATCCGTGGATGCCCTTTCAACTGTGAATTTTGCGATGTGATCGAGCTTTTCGGCCGTACGCCAAGATTTAAATCAAACCAGCAGATACTGAAAGAGCTTCAGACCTTGTATGACCTGGGTTACCGCGGGCATATCGACATGGTTGATGATAATTTTATAGGTAACAAGAAAAAGGTCAAGGAACTGCTGAGGGAGATAAAATCCTGGCTGATCGAAAGAAAATATCCATTCTACTTTACCACCGAAGCCTCGGTCAACCTTGCCGAGGATGAAGATCTAATGCAGCTGATGCAGGACTGTGATTTCCGTTATGTTTTCCTGGGAATTGAAACTCCCGAGAACGATACACTGGCCATGAACAATAAGAACCAGAATGTCGATATCCTGGTCAGGGATGCCGTTCGGAAGCTCCTTTCTTACGGAATGGTCAGTAATGGCGGATATATCATAGGATTTGACAGTGAGAGCAAAAGCATTGCAGAGAATATGATAGATTCCATCCAGGATTCCGGAATTTCAATGGCTATGATCGGCTTGCTGTATGCCCTTCCCAACACACAGCTTACGCGCAGGCTTGAAACCGAAGGGAGGCTTTTCCAGCAAGCTTCGCAATCGGTAGGCGATACTGATATTGACCAGATGACAAGCGGCCTGAATTTTGTCACCCTGATCCCCAGGTCCGAGATATTCAGGAATTACATCAAGGTCATCGATACCGTTTATAATCCAGCTCATTATTACAAAAGGGTTATCTATACCTCATTGAAAATCAAGCCGAGGTACAAGCATAAACCTTCATTTTTTATCTGGCTTGTCTATATGAGATCATTCCTGCGGGTTTGCCGGCAGGCAGGATTTTCAAGGGCCACCGGGTATTATTACTGGAAGATGTTTTTCACCGTCATTGTGCGCAATCCCAAAGGGATAGAAGCAGCAGTCAACCTTGCAGCAATGTTCATCCACTTCCAGAAGCAGAAAGCCTATATCGTGTCGGCCACGAATAAATCTCTTCTGACCCTGGAAGACAGCAGTGAAAAGGATTTCAATGAGCGGATGATTGAGGCAAATCAAACCCGCCCCGGTGCCGAGATAAATAAAATATATTGATAATCAGATATTATCCGTATATTTGCATACTTTTTTGAAGATCTTAGTTCTTCTGGGCCTTATTTTATTTTTCCTTCCTGTTCAGTAATTCCTACCCTTTTCATTAAAGACAAATCGGGACTTTGCCTTGAGCTTTGTCTTCAGGCAGATATTTCCCTAATTATTTACATTATTAATTATTATTCAATGACTTTTGAAAATTTAAATTTAAAGCAATCCCTTCTTGATTCGGTTAAGAGAGAGGGCTATCAAACACCAACCGCAATCCAGTTTCAATCCATTCCACATATCTTAAACGGCAGAGACCTTCTTGGCTGCGCACAGACAGGAACAGGAAAAACCGCAGCTTTTGCACTGCCGCTGCTGCAGCTCATCATGCAGGATAAATCCACTGCAAAATTCCGGGGGATACAGGCGCTTATTCTTGCTCCCACCCGTGAACTGGCGATCCAGATCAACGAAAGTTTCAAAGCATACGGCAAGGGCACAGGACTCATCAACACCTGCATTTATGGCGGGGTTAAGCAAGCATCCCAGGTAAGTATTCTCAAACGCGGTGTCGATATTCTGATTGCCACACCGGGCCTTCTTCTTGACCTTCTGCAGCAGAGGATCATCGAGCTGGATACCATTCGGTATTTTGTGCTGGATGAAGCTGACCGCATGCTCGACATGGGTTTTATCGATGACATCAAAAAAGATCATCCGCAGGCTTCCTGAAAAAAAGCAGACGGTTTTATTCTCGGCTACCATAGTTCCCGAGATCAGGAAACTCGCAAGTTCGATGATGAACAAACCAGTCAGTGTTTCTGTTACCCCTGAAGTCCTGGAATCCACACTGATAGATCAGTCGGTATATTATGTTAAGAAAGAATTTAAACGTCAGTTGCTGAACCATGTGATCCAGCACGATTCCATCGATAATGCACTGGTGTTTACCCGTACAAAACACGGGGCCGATAAGGTCGCCAGGGACCTGAACAAGAACGGGATCAAGGCAGAAGCCATTCACGGAAACAAATCCCAGAACAACAGGGAAAGGACCATGAAAGGATTCAAGAATGGTTCGATAAGGATTCTTGTTGCTACAGATGTCGCTTCAAGGGGAATCGATATCGACAAGCTGAGCCATGTTATCAATTTTGAGATCCCGGAGACGGCCACAACCTAC
>CAIJYT010000284.1 GCA_903824935.1 uncultured Bacteroidales bacterium
CGGATGAACCAATTATTGAACCTGTCTATTACGTTTCACATGCGGTCAATTACGAGACCCTGAAAGACAGGGCTGAAAAAACAGGCAGGCGCTGGGTGTTCGCAGATGAAGATGTGGCAACAGCAATGAACAGGATGAGAAGCAGAAACCGCAAAGGGTCATTATGGCATCATTTAAAGAAATAATTATTCCGCAGAAACCTCCCATGGTCATGGTAGACGGTATAGTCAGGATTGAAGACAAAACCACGGTTACGTCTTTCAGGATCAGGGATGATAATGTTTTCCTGGCCGATGGACTGTTTCGTGAACCCGGCTTAATTGAGAATATGGCGCAAACCGCCGCGGCAGGAAGTTCCGGTAAATCCGGTGAGGAAGTCGCCCCACCAAAACTGGGATTTATTGGTGCCATCAGGGATCTTGAGATAAAAAAACTGCCGAAATCAGGAGATGAGATTTTTACCAAAGTTACTGTCACTCATGAAATACTCAATGCGTCCGTAGTCGCAGCTTCAATAACACTGCATGATGAAATCATTGCTCAATGTGAACTAAGGATTTTCCTTGAATCCTGAGCAATAAAAACACTAAAGCTTTTTCCAGGATGTCTGATGAAGAAAACAAAGAACTGATCTATCGAAACAACAGGGAATTGCATTATGGCTTTGATCCTGAAAAGGGATATGTGGCCAGGGTTGATTATCAATATCATGGTAACCAGACTATTATTCAGCAGGGATGGGATGCAGCTGAAGACAGGCTTAAGGAAGTTTCGGTAAAAATTTCAGCAGGAAAACTCAGTCCTCTTGCCTGGCATATGGAAAAGAACCTTATGGAACTGCCGATGCTTTCGGCTTATACCGGTATTATGAAATGGAGGATTAAGCGCCATCTTAAACCGGGGATCTTTAAGAAACTGAAACCGGGCCTTCTTGGCAGGTATGGTTCTGTTTTTAACATTACTATTGAGGAACTTAAGAATCCTCCCATAAACTGAATAATGACAGAACTGAACTTTGAGCACCGTCAGGCAGGGCATTGCGAGAGCGGCGTGACTTCCAATCTTCTGAATTATCATAAACTGAGCCTCAGCGAGCCGATGGCGTTCGGCATCGGGGCAGGTCTCTTTTTTAGTTACCTCCCCTTTCTGAAGATGCAGCATGCACCGGTAACTTCATTCAGGGTATGGCCGGGGATGGTGTTTTCACGTACAACAAAAGTCCTGGGGATCAAAACCCATATATACCGGTTCAGAGATCCGAAAGCCTCAATGGATAAGCTGGACGAGGTACTTGCCCAGGGTTTTCCCGTTGGCTTGCAGGTCGGAACGTTCCATCTTCCTTTCTTTCCACCCGAATACCGTATGCATTACAATATGCATAATATGGTTGTATACGGAAAGACAGATGATTTTTACCTTATCAGTGACACAGTCATGGAACAGAAAGTCAGGATCAGTTACGATGACCTGATGAGGGTGAGGTTTGCCAAAGGAGCTTTTGCACCCAGGGGGAGGATGTACTATCCATATTCCTTTCCTTCATCATTCGACCTGAAACACGCAATTATCAAAGGGATACGCAAAACGGCGGGGAATATGGTAAGAGTTCCTTTTCCGCTCATAGGGACCAAGGGAATACGTTACCTGGCAAAGCAAATGAGGCAATGGCCGGAGAAACTGGGAGAAGACAAGGCCTCTTATTATCTGGGCCAGGTTCTGAGGATGGAGGAAGAGGTTGGCACGGCAGGAGCAGGTTTCCGTTTTATTTACGGTACTTTTCTTGATGAAGCCGGGACCTTTCTGAAACAGGACTGGATAAAAGAGGTTGCCGTGGAAATGGGACATACTGCCAATTACTGGCGGCAGTTTTCATACCTTGGATCAAGGAATTGTAAGAAAAGGTCCGGACCAGGCCAATCCTTTGATGAACTGGCCGACATGCTGATGGAGTGTGCCGACAGGGAGGAGAAGATATTCCGTAATCTGGTTAAAATAAGATAATAAGAACCGGAACGGAATTTTTAATAAATTCGCAGGTTTATAAAAATCCATCGATGGAAAAACAAATGGAAAATTCAAACCCGGTTTACAAGAACAAGAGCTACGGCCAGTATCGTGAAATGTTATATTCTTACGATGAGAACGGCAACTTCCAGAAGTCTGTCAGTTATCATGGCGAGCCCGACAGGGTGGTTCTTGAACAGGCATGGGATCTTTTTAATGAACGTGCCGAAGAAGCAAAGCAGAAGGTTCTGGCAGGGAAAGTTAGCCCTATAGCATATTATATGGAAAAGATACTTGCTGATCCCATGGGATTATCAATGATGGCGGGAGTCTCCCTTTGGAAAGTCAAGCTGCATTGCAAACCTTTTTTCTTTAAACGGCTAAGTGATAGGACCCTTACTCAATATGCCGAGGCATTTAATATCTCCATGGAACAATTGAAAAACTTTGAACATTTAACAGGTAAATAATGGACAGCAAATCTTTAATGATCAATTATACCCACCGCCAGGCAGGCCATTGCGAAAGCGGAGCCACTTCAAACCTTTATAATTTCTATGGCTATAAAATGTCGGAACCCATGGCATTCGGCATAGGTACTGGGATATATTTCAGTTACCTTCCCTTTATCAAGCTGATGTTTGCCCCGATGATGTCATTCCGCAATCTTCCGAATACGGTATTTCGCCGCTCAGCGAATTACCTGGGGGTTGATGCTACGGTCATAAAAAAATTCTCCAATGTAAAGGACTCCATGGATGCCCTTGACAGGAACCTTGAAAAAGGAATCCCAACAGGTGTTCAGGTCGGTGTTTTCAACCTAACCTTTTTCCCCCCTGAATACCGCCAGCATTATAACATGCACAATATGGTTGTATTCGGCAAGGAAGGAGATCTCTATCATATCAGTGATACGGTAATGGAACATCCGCAGACATTAACCTATGATGATCTTGTGCGGGTTCGTTGGGCAAAGGGAGCTTTTGCTCCAAAGGGGAAAATGTACTGGATCAACCAGATGCCTAAAGAACTGGATATAAAAAAAGGAGTTGAACTCGGGATTAAAAAGAGCGTTTACGAAATGACCAAGGTGCCTTTCTGGCTTATTGGGATAAAAGGTATGAAAGTGATGGGCCGCGACATCAAGAAATGGCCTAAGAAACACGGGAACCAGAAGGCCGCTTTTTATCTTGGACAAATACTCAGGATGGCCGAGGATTTCGGCACCGGCGGAGCTGGTTTCAGGTATATTTATGGCGCATTCCTGAAGGAGAGCGGCCAGAAATTCGAGAATGCTGTTCTTCTGGATGCCGCAGACCTTATGGGACGCACAGCCAACAAATGGAGGGAGTTCACTTATATCGGTGCAAGGAACTGCAAGAACAGATCATCACAGCCCGAAGAGGATTACAATACTTTGGGTGATATGATGCTTGAAATTGCAGGCATGGAAGAGCAGGTTTTTAAAAAGATTGAAAAGGTGAAGATCTGATGCAAGGGAAAGCAATCATCGAAATAAAGGATCTTGTTAAAATTTACAAAGGATCTGATGAGGCAGCCATAAAAGGCATTTCCCTTGACATTAACCAGGGAGAGATATTTGGCCTGCTTGGTCCTAACGGGGCCGGGAAGACCACGACCATCTCTATTCTGTGTGGACTTTTTAACCCCACCAAAGGAAGCGCAAGGATTGACGGAATGGATATCCTTTCAAATCACAATGCCATCAAAAAGATCATAGGTGTTGTTCCTCAGGATGTAGCCCTCTATCCTACCCTTACGTCCTGGGAGAATCTCACTTTCTTCGGCAACATGTATGGGCTCAGGGGAGCGCATCTGAGGGAAAAAATTGCAGAGGGTTTTTCTGTATTTGGCCTGGAAAAACATGCGGATAAAAAAATAGCCAACTGTTCCGGTGGTATTAAAAGGCGCGTCAACCTGATCGCCGGGTTGCTGCATGACCCGAAAATTATTTTCCTGGATGAGCCTACGGTTGGCATTGATGTGCAGTCAAGGGTCGTAATCCTGGAATACCTTAATGAGCTTAACAGGAAAGGTACAACGGTGATCTATACCTCCCATTATATGGAAGAAGCTGAGAAACTCTGTACCAGGGTTGCCATTATAGACCGGGGTAAGGTCATTTCAATGGGAAATCCCCGTGAACTTGTTGCCGAGCATCCGGAATTCAAAGACCTTGAGAATATTTTCCTTCACCTGACTGGAAAGGATCTCAGGGATTAACAGCATAAATAAGGCTTGATGTTCAAATTTTTTTCTGCCTGTCGCAAAGAATCATTGATCCTGATTAGGGATCTTGCCGGTCTTATCATGTTGTTCCTCATGCCGATGATCATGGTGACAATCCTTGCTTTGGTGCAGGAACAGGGCTGGAGTTCTCTCTCAAGGGATCCTTCGATCCCGGTATTGCTTGTAGATGAAGACCAGGATACTCTTGGAGCCAAAATTCAGGAAGGCCTTAAAGGCTCCAATGTGTTTAAAATTTACACCAGCATAGACGGAAAGCCTGTCAACAGGGAAACGGCCAAACAAAAAATTGCCAAAGGTGAATACAATATCGGAGTGATCATTCCCAAAGGATCTACAGGGATCATCAGGCATAAGGTCCAGGTGATGGTCACCCAGATCGTTTCGGGTATCATGATGCCGGTTGACAATCCATTTCTCGACATAAAGGTCAATGATTCAATCAACATCCTTATATATTTTGATCCCGGCATCAAAGGGACCTTCAAATATGCTTTCATGTCGACAATGAAGGAATACAGCATGTTCATCGAGTCTTCCATGATCTTCAGTTCGTTCAATACTGAACTTAGAAAAATGTTCCCCCAATACCGCCCGCCAAAGATGGACTACAGGGAATCAGTATTCTTTACCGAGATATTTCCCGGGGGAAAAGATGAGAAAGCCATTCCATCAACCACCCAGCACAATGTGCCTGCCTGGGCGCTTTTTGCAATGTTCTTCATCGTGATACCAATGACTGGAAGCATGATCAAGGAAAGGGACGAAGGCAGCATGATAAGGATCAATACCATGCCCGTCCCTTATTTAACGATATTCATGGCTAAGGTCAGCGTATATGCCGTTGTATGTGTCATACAGTTTATCCTCATGATGCTAGCAGGAAGGTATGTTCTGCCTCTCGCAAACATTCCTTCGCTCACTGTAGGATCAAATTACATGGGTATCCTCCTGATGATGGTAGTTTCAAGCCTTGCTGCACTTGGTTTTGCAATCGCCGTAGGTACTATCGCAAGGACCCATCAGCAGGCTGCCGCTTTTGGAGTCGTTTCGGTGGTCGTCCTTACCGCATTGGGCGGGTTGTGGGTCCCGGTCTACCTTATGCCGGAAGCGATGAGATCTCTTGCTTTATGGTCGCCTCTCAACTGGGCCCATGTAGGTTTTATTGATCTCTTCCTGCGGCAGGCCACTATAGCGGATATATTGCCCCAGGTTTTTAAGCTGCTCTGTTTCTTTGTCATAACTATTTCAATAGCTTTGTTGTACCGCCGGGTCAAATCCCCTTTAAACAATTAATATGATGCTTACCGACAGGAAAGAGATTAGTGTGAGGTTCAGCGAAGTTGATTCCATGAAAATTGTATGGCATGGAAATTACCTGAAATATTTCGAAGACGGTCGGGAATCCTTCGGCCTTAGATATAACCTGGGTTATCTTGAAGTTTACCGTCATAATGTGATGATCCCCATTGTAAAAGTGAATTGTGATTTTAAAAAGCCTTTGGTTTACGGGGATGAACTTTTTGTAGAAACAAAATACATCCCTACTGAAGCTGCTAAAATAGTTTTCGAATATGTTGTAAGCAGGAAGAAAGACGGGGAAATCATGGCAACCGGAAGTTCAACCCAGGTCTTTCTGACTCCTGAAGGCGAATTGCTGCTGAACTCTCCCGCGTTCTATACCGGATGGAAATAGAAATGGGGCATTGAATAATTTTAACAGATGAAACCAGTTTACGCCATTTCTGAAAATATTATTTCCTCCCTGGGTTTTACAGCTTCAGAGAATGCCGATGGACTTCTTTCAGGGTCCTCCGGGATAAGTATTCATCAGGACACAGCTCTTTATAATAATCCTGTAGCACTCTCGCTTGTCGATACTTTTCAGACGGAACAGAGATTTGAAGCCATCCTCGATAATTACAAAACTGAACATAAATCCGGATCTTATACGAGGCTTGAGAAAATGCTGATTCTCTCAATTGCCGGGGCCTTGCAGGATATTTCGGTCAGGGCCGCCAATCCCAGGCTTATTCTAATACTCTCAACAACTAAAGGAAACATTGATTTGCTGGAAGACAGGTTCACAGCAAAGTTTGACCATAAGCGGGTATATCTCTGGGCGCTGGCCTCTGTGATCCGTGACTTCTTCGGGTTTGCGAACACCCCGCTGATCATAAGCAATGCCTGTATTTCGGGTGTGATGGCACTGATCAAAGCAAGCCGTCTGCTTAGGTCAGGAAAATATGATTATGCGGTTGTTGCAGGCGGGGATATTGCAACAGAATTCGTAATTTCAGGCTTCCAGTCTTTCCAGGCCCTGAGCTCAGAACCATGCAAGCCCTTCGACCTTAACCGCAAGGGGCTTTCGCTGGGTGAAGGCTGCGGAACTATAGTTTTATCGGCAAATCCGCCGGATACGGGATCGACCAGCATCCTGCTTGCAGGAGGAGCAGTAAGTAATGATGCCAATCACATCTCAGGTCCTTCAAGGACCGGTGAAGAACTGAGCATGGCAATGAACACAGCGATCGCTGAATCGGGAATCCTGAACCTGGATATTGATTACATTTCCGCTCATGGCACTGCAACCCCCTTTAATGATGAAATGGAAGCTAAAGCGATATCGCTTAGCGGGTTGAGCGAGGTTCCTGTTAACAGTTTCAAGGGTTACTGGGGGCATACACTGGGCGCTTCTGGCATTATGGAGTCAGCGGCCCTCATCCGGTCAATGAAGATGAACTGCCTGTTCAGGTCGGCCGGGTATGAAACCCTAGGTGTCACCGAGACAATAAACGTGATAAAAGAAACAACATATAAGCCTGTCAATACCTGCTTAAAAACAGCATCCGGATTTGGAGGCTGCAATGCGGCTCTGGTATTTCGGAAAACCTGAAAATGGATAATCAGATCACAGCATACACCTATATTGGGGAAGGTAAAGTGGTTGTTAACAAGCGACTTATCTTTTATCAGGAAAAAATTGCTACTTTTGCAGAGTTTATCAGGGCACTGTACAAGCAGGAGCAGGTATCCTATCCCAAATTTTACAAAATGGATTCATTGAGCAAACTGGGATTTATATCTGCTGAATTGCTGCTCAGGAATGAAAACCCTGGTAGATTTAAACCCGGATCACTCGCTGTAGTGCTTGCCAATTCAAGTTCCAGCCTTGATACAGACCTTGCCCACCAGGACAGTATCAGGAACAGGTCCGCATATTTCCCGAGCCCGTCAGTGTTTGTCTATACCCTGGCAAATATAGTTATCGGAGAGATCTGCATAAGGAACGGGCTCAAAGGGGAAAATGCATTCCTGGTCAGCGAAAAGTTCAACCCCGCGCAGTTGCAGGAGTATGTTTCGGACCTTCTAGACAACGGCTATGCAGAGGCTTGTATTTGCGGTTGGGTTGAAATACTGGGCAACAATTTCAAGGCGGTGATGGCCCTGGTTGAAAAAGAAGGTAGCGGGGCAGTACTTAAAAAGGAATTTGCGCCCCTGCCTTTCACAGAAGCCTCACTGAATGATTTAATGAATGTAAACTGATTTTAATATGGATGAACTGATCGACAAACTGAAGAAAGAAATTATAGCACAGCTTAATCTCGAAGATATTTCTGCGGGTGATATTAATCCTGATGCCCCGTTGTTTGGCGAAGGCCTTGGACTGGATTCAATCGATGCATTGGAACTGATTGTCCTGCTTGAGAAAAACTACGGCATTAAAATTGAGGACCCCAAAGACGGGAAAAAGATTTTTTATTCCATCCGTACGATGGCCGAATTCATAACAGAGCATCAAAAGAAAGCCTAAATGCCTTCAAGGATTTTTGTTACCGGCCTGGGTTTCGTCTCCGGTATTGGTAACAATGTTCAGGAAAATCTTGATTCTTTACTCAACCTTCGTTCAGCTGTTGGCCCAGTAAGGCATATAGAAACCAGCCTGAGTGCTGAACTTTGCGTATCGGAAGTTCCTTTGTCAAAAAAGGAACTCCTTGCCTTTGCAGGGATTTCAGGAACTGAAGCCTGCTCAAGGAACAGCCTGCTTGGAATGATTGCAGCCAGGGAAGCGTTTGTCCATGCACATCTCGAAGAAAACCAGGGGCTCAGGACCGGCCTCATCTCCGGCACCACTGTTGGAGGAATGGATGAATGTGAAAAATACTACCAGGACTTTCTAGGCAATGACAACAGGAATGAATTTATTGACATTTACGACTGTGCCGACAGCACTGAAAAGATAGCTGCATACCTGGGGCTAAAGGGATTCATGACAACCATAAGCACGGCTTGTTCATCGGCCGCCAATTCAATTCTCTTCGCCGCAAGGATGATGAAAGCTGGCAAACTGGATTGTGCAATTGCAGGAGGGACCGAATCCCTTTCAAAGTTTCATCTTAACGGTTTCAATGCACTTAAGATCCTCGATCAAAAGCCCTGCAGGCCTTTTGATGCAACGAGGAACGGGATCAACCTTGGCGAAGGGGCTGCCTACCTGGTTCTCGAAACCGAAGAAGCCAATAAAAAGACAGGCAACAGGATTATCTGCGAGCTTACAGGATATGGCAATGCCTGTGAGGCATTTCACCAGACAGCTTCCTCCCCCGATGGAACCGGGGCCTACCTGGCTATGAAAAAAGCTCTTGATATGAGCGGTGAACATCCTTATAACATCGGTTATATCAACGCCCACGGCACAGGAACCGACAATAACGATCTTTCTGAAGGACGTGCCATTGAAACCCTGTTTCCTGGAAAAGTACCTTATATAAGTTCAACCAAGCCATTCACGGGGCATATGACCTCAGCCGCAGGTTCTGCCGAGGCTATCATCGCAATTCTTGCTCTTCAGAATGGAATTGTCTGGCCTAATATGAATTTCTCAACCCCCATGCCTGAACTTAACTTCAGGCCTGCATCGGAACTTATCAGGGGCATTGATCTTAATGTGGTTATGACCAATTCATTCGGTTTCGGCGGGAACGACACTTCCCTTATTTTTAAAAAGTATGGCATATATTAACGGTATAGGGATCATTTCCCCCCAGAATACGCTGCCTGGCCAGGAATTTCTTGAGCCTGTTGTGGAGCTGGTAGTGCTTTAGGGCCAAACTCGTTGATAAAATCTTCATCAGAATGATTTGATTTTAAATAGGCATCACGATCAATACCGTGTTGTTCTGCAAGAAACTTTGCAGTTTCTTCAGGGCCGTATTTTTCTAGAGAAGCTTTATAGTCAAATGTATCACCCATTACTGACCCTTTTTACGGAATTCA
>CAIJYT010000285.1 GCA_903824935.1 uncultured Bacteroidales bacterium
CCTGTAAAGGAGGATGGGTCTTCAAATGACCAATGGAGGGTTTTGGTCACGCTTGGGAAAATCGGGCATCTTTCGGAATTTGCTGCATCGCAAACGGTTACCACATAATTATAGCGATGACCATTTTTATAGAAATCAAATACATCTTTTGTTTCGTTTGCTGAAATGTTTATCCCGGTCTCGGCCATGACTTTAACTGCCAGCAGATTTAAGGTTCCTTTTTCCAGGCCTGCACTATGGGCTTCGAATTTATCACCGGCCATGTTATTCAGCAAGGCCTCGGCCATCTGGCTGCGGGCTGAGTTATGAATACAAACAAATAAAACCCTGATTTTTTCCATTCATTAATATTTATGAAGATGAATTCAATCGTAAAAGTACGATGGAATTATTTCAGTTAAACAAAACATGTATTAACTTATTGTTAAATCGGTGCAGGCAGATTATTTAAGGTAATTGAAAATAAAGGCAGTCCGCCTTCAAACATTCTTTATTGTGTTCTGAGAATCCGCAACGGATTTCTGATGATTCCAATGTAATCTGAAACTTTTCCTTAAGGAAATTTATCGCTTCGTTCACGGCAAGATAAGTGTCCCTTTTGCAGCACCTGGGGCCGCCATGTTCTGCAATTGAAACCAGGCATCTTCCGGTAGCCAGGTTACTTAGACTCCATTCGTCCCTGGCGAGAGGCGAAGAACCTGTAATAACGCTGATGAAAATCCCGGTTCCCACACCTGCACCGCAATTCCCATGGGTTTCGCAGAATCCGCCCAGGACTTTTTCGGCTCGTTTACGTGCAATTTCAATTTTGGATTGTTTCGAGGCATCTTTCAGCATATTGCAGTAAGCAGAAATAAGTACGGCCGGCACCAGGAAATGATGTTCGGGGCCATGCATTTTTATCTTTTCACTATGCATGATCGCGGTAGCCATTTCAATTGGATTCAAGGAAGCTGAATGGTTGCAATAGGTCTCAATCAGCTTAATCCCCGATTGGGCATGGCAGTTGTCACAAACAAAATGATCGTTAACACAGCTGACGTTCGATTGAAATGATCCTTTACAATAATAACATTCCCTTGATGTATAATCTGGGCTGTATGTTAAATCCTTTCCGCAGATCAGGCAGCCATTCCTATTTTCCGTAATCATGCTAAGCCGTTTGTTTGGTGAAATACCTGCGCTGAAACCAGAATGATACGTTGACCAGGCTGATCAGCACAGGAACTTCAACCAGGGGGCCGATCACCGCCGCAAAGGCAACCCCCGAACTGATCCCGAAAACCGAAATAGCTACTGCAATTGCCAGTTCAAAATTATTGCTTGCCGCTGTGAAGGAAAGAGTAGCGGTTTTCTCATACCCGGCGCCAATACGCTTACCGATAAAAAATGACACAATGAACATGACCACGAAGTAAATCACCAGCGGTATTGCAATGCGCACAACATCCAGAGGAATCTTTACGATGTATTCGCCTTTGAGTGAGAACATGACGATGATCGTGAACAGCAGGGCGACCAGGGTTATGGGGCTGATTTTCGGGATGAATTTGCGTTCGTACCAGTCGCGGCTCTTCATACGGATCAGGCTGAACCTGGTGATAATCCCTGCAATGAAAGGGATCCCCAGGTATATGAACACGCTCTTCACAATCTGGCCTATGGTGATGTCCACTGCAAATGTTTTAAGCCCCAGCCAGGAAGGAAGAACAGTCAGGAAAATGTATGCATAAACAGAAAAGAACAAGACCTGGAAAATCGAATTGAATGCAACCAGGCCTGCACAATATTCCCTGTCGCCTTTTGCAAGATCATTCCACACAATGACCATCGCAATGCACCTGGCCAGCCCGATCAGGATCAGTCCGGCCATGTATTCAGGGTATCCCCTCAGGAAGATAATGGCTAGTAAAAACATAAAGACGGGCCCTATGATCCAGTTCTGGACCAACGAAACCGCGAGTATCTTTACGTTTTTAAACACATCACCCAGTTCTTCATACCTCACTTTCGCAAGAGGAGGGTACATCATCAGGATCAATCCTATGGCGATAGGGATGTTGGTGGTTCCCGATTGAAAGCTGTTCCAGAAGCCTGCAACAGAAGGGAAAAGATATCCTGAAAAAACACCTGCAAACATGGCAAGAAAAATCCATAAGGTCAGGTAGCGGTCAAGAAAGTTGAGACGTTTGTTTGATGGAGACATATCTGTGTATAATTGAAAATGATAGTTATAATTTAAAATGTACAATGTACCAGATACAATGTACCAACAATCAATTATTTTTCTGCTGTTACTGTAATGCTGAAGATGCCAATCTTATTACTTTTAAATTCATTGATCTCTTCTGCAGAAAGGTAATTGCGCAAGAGTTCATCGGGCAGTTCAACTTCCTTCTCCTTGTTTATCTCAATGTTCCTGAACCCGCTCAGGCGGATGATATCGAGGTATTCATCTTTCTGTATGGCTCCTGCAACACATCCTGCATACATTACTGCATCATCTTTCAATCCCTTTGGCAGAGCCCCTTTCAGCACAACATCGGATATGCTGAAATGACCTCCTGGTTTCAGAACACGGAATATCCCGTCATAAGCCTTTTGCTTATCGGGGACAAGATTCAGGACACAGTTACTTACAACCACGTCAACCGTATCTGAATCTACAGGCATTTCTTCTATATCGCCTTTGATGAATTCCACATTGGTAAACCCTAGTTTTTTCACATTTTCACGGGCTTTTTCAAGCATGGTATCACTGAAATCAAGGCCGATCACTTTACCTGCTTCCCCTGCAAGTGCGCGCGCTACGAAGCAATCATTGCCAGCACCGGAGCCGAGGTCAAGCACGGTGTCACCTTTTCTAATCTTTGCAAACTGTGTTGGGATCCCGCAGCCAAGGCCGAGGTCCGCATCGGGATTGTACCCTTCGAGCTTCTCATAATTCTCACTGAAGATAGTGTAATCGATCTCGCAGCATCCCCCGGCACCGCAGCAGGATGTTTCGTTTTCTTTTTTTGATTGCAGCGCGATTTGGCTGTATTTTTCGTTGACTATCTCTTTGATGTCTTTTTTATGGATATTCATATGGTTGAAATTTGTTTTGTTACTCAATGAATTATTTTCTTTCTCTTGGCCTTATCATGCACGGACATGGCCCGTTGAGAGGCTGGTATTTTCCCGCTTTCATGGGAAACCCGTCTTTTTCCCAGTCGGCAATCCCGCCTGCGAGACTGGCCACTTTTTCATAACCTTTTGATCTCAGAAAAACTACAGATTTCCTGCTCCACAATCCAACTGCATCGGCCAGGATCAAGGGTTTATCCAGGGGTAGTGATTCCCATTTCTCTTCAAATTCAGTATGTGGAAGATAAATTATATTCTCGACCCCGAATGCACGGATATCAGTATCGAATTCTTCCCTGAGATCGACCAGAACAGCGCCCAGTCCTAATAATTCCAGGACTTCCCCTGGCAGGGGATAGGGAATCCCATCGATCTTCAGGCTGCAGGTATCAAATATATTTGGCATGGAATATCAGGTTTATAAAGGCGCTTTAAAGAAATAAATGGCAATAAAATAAAACCCGCTAAGGATGAAGATGACAGCTACGATACGCCTGAACCACAATTCAAAAATCCTTATCCTGTTATAAAAATTTCCGACTGAAGATATGCTGAAGGCAATGATATAGGCAATAATGATAACAGGAAGCCCTGTTGCTACAGCGAATACCAGGGGCAGTAAAATTCCGGACTTACTGGCCAGAGTCATAGGGATCAGGATGCCAAAATAAAGTACCCCGCTGTATGGGCAGAAAGCAAGGGCAAAAAGACAACCCAGCACAAATGAGCCCCAGTAACTGTTTAACTTAAGTTTCGTTGTAAAACGGTCTGTTAAATTATTGAGTGAAAATCTTCCCAGGTTAATAAAATCGAGCATCAGGATACCGATAATAAGCAAGAAGATCCCGATGAACTTTTCCCCGTTTTGCTGCAGAAATCTGGCAAGATGAAATCTGCTTGCGCCGAAAAATAAAATAAGTCCTAAAACAGTATAACTGAAAGCCCTTCCGGCAGTATAGATCAGGCCATTGATAAATACCCTGCGTTTATTTTCCAGTTCTTTACTGATGTATGCTGTGGCGGTAATATTAGTGGCAAGAGGGCACGGACTGAGGGCTGTCATGATCCCCAGTATGAATGCCGACACAAACGGCAGCTGAGCAGAGTCCAGGATATTTTGGAGGTACTCCATAAGTCTATTTCAGCAGTAAATTGATCTTATCCTTGAGCCCGCTGATGAATTTATCGGGGTTATTCCGTGCATTGGCAAAAGCAAATTCCGTCAGGTCATCTTTACTTTCTTTGCCTCCCATTGTTTTAGTCAGGAACAGAGCTGAACCTGTCGCCTCATATTTCTCAGCTATGGCCTTGTTCTTACTGTCATCCACATTGATTATAGTAAATTTAACGCTGCCATTCTTCAGCTGTGCTGAAAAATATGTATCCAGGGTTTTCTTTGTATTTTCCTCGATGGCCATGCAGGTGGGGCATCTCCGCGTTGCATGGAAATATAAAACATCCAGTTTCTGAACCGGGTTCTGGGCCATCAGCATTGAGCAAAAGATAAAGCCCAGGATCAATGAAAGACTAAGTTTTTTAATCATGGTATCATAATTTAATGTTCTGTTTTTTCAATATGGTCCTGTATAAGTTGTTTGATTTCTGATACCGCAGGGACCCTACCGTAAATCACCACCTTTTCATCAAAAACCAGGGCCGGGGTTCGCATAACTTTATATTCAAGGATCTTTGTAATATCTTCGACTTTCTGAACTTCGGCCCTAATCCCTGATTCAGACACAGCCTGCTTCGTATGATCCAGGAGGGTCCTGCAATTCGCACATCCTGTTCCCAGTACTTTAATGATCATACTTTTTGTGTTTCTGTTTTTGACAGGTATGATTGTTCCCAGAAATCGGTAAAAAGCTTCTGCGCCTGATTCCAGTTCTCAGGTTCAATGCAATACCTGATCTTGGGAGGCTCTATACAACCCTGTATCAGCCCTGATTCCTTCAATTCTTTCAGGTGCTGTGAAACAGTAGCCTGGGCAATGGGAAGTTCTTCGACGATTTCCCCGCAAAAACAGGTATCCATTGAAGCAAGCAGCTTCACGATCGCAATCCTTGCAGGATGGCTCAATGCCTTGGCATACCTTGCCATCCGGATTTCATCTTCCATGTAATCAGTACTCGTATAAGCCATATTAATAGTTTATCGCAAATATACGATTAGAATTTGAATTATGAACTGATTTGCCCGATTTTTAATAAACCAGAGAAATACTTTTAAATTTGTATCGATTTCCATGGCTGTCCTATTCAGGCAGCCATGAATTTTTTTGATTGAGCAGTAGAGAAAACAAAGTTATCAGAAGTAAAAAATCAGGCGGGGAACAACATGGGGACGGTCTTTTCTAAAATGAACAGCTATTTTGAGTTTTCGAAGGAAAGCGATCTGAAAGAATATCCCAAACAGGTCTTCGTACTTGCGGAGAAGTCCCTGGGTTCCCTTATCGAATCAAAGCTCCCCGAAAACCTTAGTCATCTGATAGTGGCAACGACCACCCCGGATTCACTTGCCCCTTCCCTCGGACAGATGATCGTTGATAAATTCAGCAGTTCTTTTTCAAATTGTCATTCCATCGATATTGTCCAGGGATGTGCCGGAAGTGTTACTTCCCTGATAATGGCCAGCCAGCTGGCTGAGTTGAATAAATCGTCGGTGATGGTGGTTAATGCCGATGCAGCAAAAAGGGCCACCTCCAGGTCAAGCAGGTTTAATAAAATTTTCGGAAACGGTTCGTTTGCCTGCCTGATCAGTTACCAGGATTCAAATACAGGGCTGATACACTCAAAGTCAAGGCAATACAAGGGTCTATCGGAGGTTGTAAGTGTTCCCCTGGGTCATGATCTGCATGATATATTATTAAGGGAAAACAAGAATTTGTACAATGATCCGCGAAAATATCTCGGCTTGTCGATGAACAACCCCCTTGCATTGAAGCTGATCAGGAAAGCTGAAGCTTTCTACCTTGATTTTACCAAAGAAACCGGACCTCCGGATATTATGATCCTTCACCAGGTGAACCCGCTTATCCTGAAATACCTAACATCGGTCTTTAAAAAGTATAAATTTGAATTTATCAACGTCGTTGAAAGTACCGGGAACTGTGGTACTGCATCGGTTGGTATAGCGCTGGATTCAATCAAGGGCAGCATACGGGGGAAAACCGTTCTTTTATGCAGTTTCGGGACTGGCGGGGTCATTACAGCAGGTTATTGGCAAAACTAAAAACCGGGTTTCCTAATGCAGAAGCTGCTTGCGTTTATTTTTACGGCTCTTCTTCAAATGAGTGCATTGACGGCAGGTGCACAGTCCTGGAACTTCATCAAAGAAAAGGAAGGGTTCAGGCTGTATACCCGGCAGGAAGCAAACAGTTCTTTTAAATCGTTCAGGGGGGAAGCTGAAATCAGGGCCGATATGGATAAAGTAAGTTCCCTTATTGGCAATATCAAAAATCTCGACTGGTGGGGTGATGATGTGCATGACATCACCGTACTTGCTTTTGAAAAGGACAGGCATATCAGGTATTATTTTGTGTATGATGTTCCCTGGCCATTCACTGATCGTGACCTGGTTGCCGATGTCACAATTTCTGAAGATTCGGCTACCGGGATACGCACCGTTTATTCACATCCCTTGCCTGATGTGGTCCCTGAAAAGCATGGATTGATCCGTGTTACAAATTACTGGCAGAAGTGGACCATCAGGCCTTTAAACAATGGAATGATCCATCTCACCCTTGAAGGTTTTATTGATCCCGCAGGCAGCGTGCCTGCCTGGTTGTATAACATGGTTATCATTGATACACCCCTGAGGCTTTTACGGGAGGTTCAGAAGAGGGTTCAAACAGATCAGACCCCAGGCTGAAACAAGAAAATTCTTTCGCCCGTAGAGGATCAACGGGTTAATTAATTACTGCCTGAAAACCCTGGTAAGAAATGATTTCATGTCGTTCCACGATGCTTTGTCAGCTTCAGCATTATATTGAATCGGAAGATTGAACTCTTTTCCAAGCTTTGTAGCAGCGGGGTTTGTGAAGGCATGGGTTGCATTGGCGTAGGTCTTAAAAATATAATCGGCATGAATGGAATCCATCTGCCGTTTAAATGTATCGACATCATCCTGTGAAACCGATTTGTCGCTGCCTCCATGGCATATCAGTATTTTGGCTTTTAATGACTGCGGATGTGCAGGCACACCTGCCAATCCGCCGTGGAAGCTTACAATTCCCTTCAGATCGGCTCCAAGTTTGGCATAATTAAGTACCATGGAACCTCCGAAGCAATATCCTATGGCAGCAATATTCCCGGCATCAGCCAGTGGATATTCTTTGACCTTGTCAATTGCAGCATCAAGCCTGGCCTTTGCCAGGGTGGGATTATTGTAAAACGCTGAGGTCAGTTGCCTGGCCCCGGCTGGATCCGAGGCAGTATCGCCATTTCCGAACATATCGACAGCCATGGCCAGGTAGCCAAGTTCTGCCAGCTGTCTTGCCCGCATTTTTGAATAATCATTCAGTCCCCACCATTCATGGACGACGAGAACAACAGGCCGTTTCCCTTTCCTGATTTCATCCCAGGCGATAAATCCCTTCAGGGTAACGCCACTGGCTGAATAATTCACGCTTTCTTCTTTGATCTTTGATGCCATGGTTTTTGAATATGAGATTAAGAGTATTGTAACGATGAGTGCACAGGTAAGGATGCAATGAAAAATATTTTTTGCTTTCATTTTTTTAAGATTCTGGAAAAACGGTCAATAAAAATTTAAAACAAAGGTAAGGGGAAGACAAGCCGGCTTAGTGTGATTACAGCTCAATAATATAAAAGGATTATACCTCAATGTTAAGGTAGTGGCTTTTCAATCAATTCTCCGGGAAACCGAACAAATTTGTTGCAGCAAATCCCAAAAACTATGCAAGTGCATTTTTTTTCGCAATAAATACTAAAACATGAAGCATTTAAGCTGATTCATCCTGAAATTCTGCAAAAGAGTTTTGGTCCTTCGCAGGTTCCCGTTTTTACTCCCCTTGTTTGCGAGCTAATTTTATGCAATCAAATTCCAGGGTATGAAAAAGTTTCTCATTTTATCGTTGGCAGTGTTATTAATGAAAAGCATGATGGCAATGAATTTCGCAGGTTCAACCGACCCTCTGGCAGGCAGTCTTAATAACAATCCCGACACTGTCAGTAAGAAAGCGGCTCACCCACACACCGGTTTTCCCGGGCAACGTAAATCCGCAGTCAAAAAAAAGGTTCTGCCCATAGGCACTTTGAAGATCAGGACTGAAATCCCTGCCAGTTTTTCTTATGATAAAGATTCAACGCTCACACTTACTCCTTATCATCTCGTGGTAATTTACAAGGTTCCTGTCGGACCACATACACTTACATTCCGTGATTCACTAATGGAGCGCCGTAAAACGATTATGGTCGATACCGGAACCACCGGGTATTACCGATTGCTTAAGGATTCGACCATCTCCGATTCGGTCAGCAGGGGAAAACCCGAGCTGGGCCATAAACAGCATATTGTATTAAGGTATGAGCCATTCAAACATGCAATAAGTTTTGATTTTCTTCCGGGTGCCTTTTTTAACGGGAGGGGTATCGGCCCGAATATCAGGTTTGAGATCGGGTATAATGTCAGCAGGGTTCTGAAGCTTGGAATCGGCACAGGGTATGCCTGTTACACAACCCACCTGAAATACACAGCCTGGGAGTGGTTCGTGCCTGCAGGCACCTATGAATCGGAAAACTTCGGCTTGCCTTTTATTCCCCTATACCTGGATATTGCACTGAACTTTAAATCCAACCGCACCACTACCTTTTTAAGCTTTAATATAGGGGCAAGTTTCCCAATGGTCGGATCTATGAGTTGCAAATCTACCTACAACGGATCAACCTATTATCTGAAGATCGACAAGATCCAAACCGGCCTTTATTTTGGTATCGGAGCCGGTATGAAATATTTTTTCACTCCCTTTTTCGAAGGAGGCGTGTCTGCCGGCTTTAACATGAGCATCAATGCTGTCAGCGGCGATTACTACAATGACCAGGCATATACAGAGTATGCCTACCCTCATGCAGCACCTCATGCCACGACAGGTCTAGGGATCAACCTCATGTTCGGATTTAACCTGGATACAAAGAAATCACAGACTAGACCTCAGCCATGGTGAGTCCTGGTAATTCAGAAAGCCTGATCTTCTTGCAGTCGGGCAAAAATATTGCCGGTCCTGTCTATTTTTTCTTTGCTGGCGTATAGACGACAACCTCGTTTTTAATTGGCTTCACTGTCTTGAGGTAAGCAAATATCGCCTGAAGGTCCTTTTCGGTCATTTTTCCGTACATGGTCCATGGCATGATTGAATTGAATTTCCCCGGCTCAACTTTGGTGTTAAGGGTCAGTGAGTCGCTGTGGATGCGGAAATAATGGATGAACATGTCATCTTTCCAGGCTCCGATCCCGGTTTCTTCATCGGGTGTGATATTGCTTGATCGAACTATCAAACCATCAGGGAAAGGGAATTCCCTTCCTCCTCCGAATTCAGTTCCTGCAACCAGGCTGCCCTTGTCGACTTTGGTGTGGCAATCAATGCAGGCTGCTGCCGTGGTCAGGTATTTCCCATAATTCACCACATCGGTTTCCTGAGGAAGCTTTGAAGGTCTGGCTTTATGAGGCATTGTGTTAATGATGAAATTCATAGGGAAATCGGATGATGATTCGGGGACCTGGTTTTTTATTGGTTTCAGGGTCCTGAGATAAGCAATAATACATTTTATGTCTTCCTCGTCCATCAGCCCGTAATAATGATAAGGCATTACCGGAAAAATAGCTTTGCCTTTTTTGGAAACCCCTGTGGTGATTGCCCTGAAGAGTTCTCCGTCAGTATTATTGGCTATCCCTTCGGGTGTGATATTGGTAGCATAATATGCCCCGGGAAATCCGAATTTCTGATCAAATAAGTCACCTCCCATTCCTATTGTTCCTTCAGTCGGAGGACCTGAAAATCTTGACCAGTCGCGTTTTGAATGGCAATCGATACAAATTGTCACATGGTTGGCAAGGTATTCCCCTCTTGCTATCCTTTCGGGGGTCAATTCGACCTTAAGATCCTGCGCAGATCCTACATTTGGCAGGGCAAACTTCAGGTAACAAAGGGCTACAGCCAAAACAATAACAATGATTATTACAATCCAGAGTAAAATCTTCTTTGCTTTTTTCATGGTTCCGGTTTTAAAGGATTAATGATTAAACGATTTTATTCTGAATGCGGAAGGGTATAGTAATCCCGGGAAAGTGCCGTGATGATCATTGCATTTCAGTTTAGTTTGAAAAACGCTGCATTCAGTATTGTTGCAAAACTAACCCAAAGAAAGTAAGGGATATTAATATAGGCGGCGGCGGGCTTGATCCTGTAAAAGAGTGCGATCATAACGGGTAAGCACAGCCAAAGTATTACGATATCCAGCAGACCGAGCCCGATGTGTTTAAAATAGAAAAAGAAGAAACTCCAGGCAAAGTTAAGGAGGAGCTGAATGAAATAAACGGCAAGGGCCCATGATTTTGCTTTACCTGCCGGCTGGTTCCAGATCATGTAAAATGAGACTCCCATCAGGATGTATAGAACAGTCCAGACAGGACCAAAAATCCAGTTTGGAGGGCTGATGGCCGGGTGGTTCAGTGAAGCATACCATTCAGGTATAGCGTTTGAAGTGAAGAGGCCTGAAACGGCTCCGATCAAAAGCGGTAAAGAAAGGGAAATAAGAAGCCTGATAATATTCATGGTCTTCATGTGGATGGATTGAAGTTCAATTTACATTTTATAAACCAATGCATTGATATTCATTCCGGCTCCGACAGAGGCCAGAATAATGGTATCCCCTTTCTTAATTTTATGGGTGTTCATCTTCTTCTTCAGGATGAGGTCGAGAAGTGTGGGAACTGTTGCAACCGAAGAATTACCCAGCCATGAGATAGTCATAGGCATAACGTTTTCAGGTATATCATCAATACCATAAAGTGTATAAAGCCTTTGCAATATCGCATCATCCATTTTCCCGTTCGCCTGATGGATCAGCACTTTTTTAATGTCGCGGAGATTTACTTTGCTTTTTTCCAGGCAGTCTTTGATCGCCTGTGGAACTGTTTCAAGGGCATACTGGTATAGCCTCCTGCCGTTCATTTTTAAAAACATTTCTTCGTGCTCAGCACCGGAAGGCTTATATGATTTGCCCATGAAAAGCATTTTGGAATACAGGAAGGTATCTGAACGTGTTTTGTGCGCCAGGATACCGATTGGAGTGCTGCTCTTCCTTGCTTCCAGAACAGCCGCGCCTGCCCCGTCGGAATAAAGCATACTGTCCCTGTCGTGGGGGTCGGATACCCTTGATAAAATTTCCGCCCCGATAACCAGGATTTTCTTAGCATCCCCTGATTTTATATAATAATCGGCCTGAATCATTGCCTGCAGCCAGCCGGGACATCCAAAAGGCAGGTCGTAAGCTACAGTGTTGGGATTTTTTATGCCAAGCTGAAACTTGACCCGGGATGCAAGGCTGGGTACAATATCCAGTTGCTTATTGCCTTTACGTACATCACCGAAATTGTGAGCAACAATGATGTAATCGAGTTCTTCCTTGTCGATTTTGGCAGACTTAATGGCCTCAATAGCCGCAAAACCTGCCAGGTCGGAGGTTACGAGGCTGCCTGATGCATAACGTCTTTCGGCGATTGTTGAAATTTCCTCAAATTTATCAATGATCTCGCGATTCGATTTATCGAGTTTTTTCCCGGATGTATCAAAGAATTCAGCGGCAAGGAAATCTTCATTTTTAACAAGTTTTGAAGGGATATAAGACCCGGTTCCTGTGATAATACTGTAAATGTTTTTCTCCATATAAAAATGATGTACGCCTTTGATTATTTGCCTGAAAATTATGCTGTTCCCGGTCGATTTTGAATTATTTTCAACCGGTTCCAACTGTCCATCACGTATTTAAGCTTTTTTAGAAAAGGATTTTTTAATGCCAAATATTTTTACAAATATACTTTTTTCAATATATTTTACAAGTAAAAATAAGAGGGTGCAGCTAAGATTTCTACAAAGAATAACCTGAAAGAGGGTCATGAATTAGTGGGGCAGGATATTCCCTTATGGATTTCAGGATCGGAAAAATCAGGCATACCCTGTTAATCGCGTGAAATTGCCGAGTTCAGGTACGAGACAAGCACCTCGTTCTTATTCCCGCTGGTGCCATCGTAGGTCAGGGTAACGACAGGAATTCCTGTGATTCGCCTGATCTCCTGGGCCATGGCCTCAGTTACCATTGCCGGGCAGCAGAAGGCAGGATTGGTTTGCACAAAAAGAGAGATCCCCGGATAGTTTTCGAGGATATAAAAAATCTTCAGGATGTTCTCGTAGGATTCGCCTGAATGATAAGGGTTTATATTGAATTTAGGCAGATTTTTTTCAAGGCGTTCAGGACTGACAACCGGTTTGTTCCCCAGGTATTTTTTGAATTGATTATAGTACCTGTCCTCAAACATTTTAATGCTCGAAATCATCACCCTGTAGAGACCAGTATTAAAATAATCGCCACGTGCCATAGCCCGGCGTATCTGATTCTCGATCGTTAATTTTACCAGGTCGGTATAGGGTGTTGTGACTACTTCGCCCCCGTTTTCTTCGATATCACGAATCAGGTCCTGATTCATGATGTCGTTATCCCTCACGTACAGGTCGCCGAAAATGGCAACCAGCGGCTTGTTCTCCGGTTTCCGTTCAATTTTATCAAACAGTGAGACCGCTTCAGTTACGGCAGCATCAATCTGACGCTTGCCGAGAAAAGCCGTTTCAAGGATACTTATGCTTTTTTCGATAGCAGCATCCGTTTCACCCCGGTTGACCTCATAAGGCCTTATTTTGCATCCCATCTTCCTGATCAGCCCGCCCAGCAGGTAAGCGAAGTAGGCATAGTACCCGGTGCTGTATGCAATTTCAAGATGGGTAAGCTGCCCGAAATAAACGGATGCCTTATCAAAACCATGCCCGTAATCCTCAAGCAGGTTTTTAATATAAAAAGGATAAAGCCTGAGGTTGCAGGTGATGTAACATTTGGTCATCCAGAGCATGGTTTGTTCGGGTTTCAGCCCATGCTGTTCAACATAATCAATGAATTCCTGGGCAACGATATTCACAGGAATACACTGCCCTGTATTATGGGCCATGCTCTTGCGGATGATCATTTCGCTGGATTTCATAAGGCGGGCATCGATGCCTCCCCTCCGGAGGTTGGCAACCAGTAAGGGTGCCACCAGGTTATCCCAGTTGGGGAACAACAGGGTCTTGCCGTTGATCCTGGTTTCGAGATGAGGCAATAAGGCGGGAGACTTTGGCTCAGGCGCTTTACGGTCCAGGGCCGAGTGGTTTCTGAACGACCTGATCGCAGCTTCTATCCTGGTTTCATAGCCCACATTCGAGTCATGCTCATCGATCTGGAGGATGAGATAAGGCTTGTCATATTCGTTCATCATTTTTTTAAAATATTCAATGATGAAAGAATCGGGAGCGCATTTGAATGCGGTGACCAGGACAGGATAAAGATTTTTTGCCGTGGCCGTGGTCCTGGCTGTTTCAAGGATCCTGGAAGCATAATACCAGGGAATTTTCCTGAGCAGAAGTTCGGTTTCTTCGGGCTGCAATTCGTCAGGATCAATCATGTCCTGGAAAAAGCTTTTAATCCCCATCCTGGCAAAAATATCGGGAATGCCTTTGTTCATTGACTTCGAGAGTACCACGTAGGGCCGTCCCAGTAAAACCACCGAAACCCCGTCGGCAGGGTTAAATTCAGTTTTAAAAACCGTGATCAGTTGCTTTTTGCGTTCATGGGCAAACAGCAGGGCCTCTTCGTAAGCCCATTTCACTTTTTCAAACGTGATGGCTGGTCCAAGGCAGGGGCTGAAACTTGCGGTAAGCTGTTTGACCACCTGCCGGTTCCCCTTATGGAAATTAAGCATTGGGGATATCATTTTCCCGGTAACGGCCTTATCCTTCATTGTAAAAAGGAGAGAGCCCGAGTACTGTGTGTAATAGCAGTAATGGCTATCGGAATTTTCCTGTTTGTCCCTTGTTTCCAGTGAAACCGGGAAAAAAATAAAATCTGTTTTACCTGCCAGCCAGTTTACATGACCGTGAATGGAATCAATTGGCGCGCAAAATTCAGCACCGGCTATTCGCTTTCCTTCTTTTACAGGGTCTGTGTAATTTTCGCTGGTCACGATGCGCACGGATAAATTTCCGAAAAAACGTTTCCAGAGTATAAGTTCATCATACAGGTGCAATGCAGCCGGTAATCCAACCACGACCTCATGGCTGAAGGTCTTGGGCTGGACCAGGCGAAGGATAGTGGCTCTCTGTTCAAGGAGGTTAAAAACCCCTGATTCTAAGTTAAGGTGTTTTTTTGTTTCATAATCCCGCCCGCAAAGAAACCCGTATGCCACCTGTTCTCCATGCACATTGGCGAGGCTGATGTGGCAATGATTCGCGCAGATCGTGCACCTCTCTGAACGGATGTCAAGGACTTCCCGGAAAAACCCGAGGCCCCTGAACCCGGATTTGGACGACATATCATTTTTAAAGCCATAGTGCCTGGTTTCAGCCGGTTTTTCTTCCCCGAGAAGCAGGGCTACGCCCAGAGCGCCGGTAAGATGACAGTAAGGCGATACAAATATTTGTTTTCCCAGCCGTTGTTCAAAGGCCGCGACCAGTGACTTGTTTTTTGCTGTTGCCCCCTGGAAACAGACTTGCTTGCCTATGGAACTCTCTACAGCCACTTTTTTAAGGTAATTTTCGGTCACTGAATGAAGTACCGCAGCAAGGATCTCATCCACCGTATACCCTTTATTAAGAAGATGATTCATGTCGCGTTCCATAAAAACAGTGCAGCGGTCGCTGGTAAGCGGGGCCGACACTCCCCCTGTCCGCTTTGAATAGGCATCCAGTTCACAGCCCAGTTTCCCTGCCTGCTCCTCGAGAAAACTCCCGGTACCGGCTGCACAAACGGCGTTCATCTGCGAAAAAGTCACCATTCCCTTATGCATGATGGTAAACTTGGAATCCTGTCCGCCGATCTCAATTATGGTATCAGTTTCGGGATTCAGTTCATACGCAGCCCTGGCATGCGCCGTGATCTCATCAACGATGAGATCGGCATGGATGAGCTTCCCTATGAATTTCCTTCCCGACCCTGTGGTCCCGGCACCCGATATGCTGAGGTTGATCCCTGTTCTAAGTATAAGGTCATCAATGGATTCGAAAACTGCCTGGACTGCTTCGGCAGGCCTGCCCAAGGTAGCGGTATAAAAACCGGCAAGGGGGGAATGATCAGTGTTTGTAAGAATGGCTTTTGTACTCGTTGATCCGATATCTATTCCCAGCAAAGACTTATAATTCGAGCCTTTAACCAGTGGAACATACTGGTCGACCAGCACATCCGCAGTATGGGCAACAAAAGAAGGTTTGAATTTCCATGAAGCCTCACTTATAAAATCCGGATACCCCGAAAGCTTTATTTCCAGCGGGGGATAGAAATAATTTTTCTCCTGGTCATCAGGAAGTAAAATCTCATCAAGGGATGATATCTTCTTCATTGCTGGATGCTGTTTATCCTGCAGCCAAAGATAACATGCACCGGCAGCACCCAGGCAACATGAATATTCATTCAGAATGAAACGGGTGTTCAGAAGGTCTTCAAGATGCCTTATCACAGCTGCATTTTTTGAAACGCCTCCAGCAAAGAACAAGGGGAGTGAGGGGTCGGCCTGTTTAAAGAGTGTATCCACCACATTCACGGCGAGTCCCCTGCAAAGGCTGTCGCAAATGGCTTCAAGGGAAAAACCTCTCTGCTGGGCATGGATAAGGTCGGTTTTGGCAAAAACCGAACAACGGGATGCAATTTCAGGAATGGGGCCTTTGTTTCTTAATGCAACTTCACTCAACTCTTCGATGCCTGAGAGGTTAAGGCGGAAGGCCTGCTGGTCGAGAAAACTTCCGGTACCCGCAGCACAGGAAGAGTTAGACCTCACCGATTCGAAATTTCCTTTGTCATCGAACCTGATCAGGCTGAATTTTTCGGCTCCTATGTACAACAGTGACCTTGCTTCATTGCATAAAATTTTTGTCGCCCTGATAAGTGCAAGCTGGGTGTTAAAGGAAGTGATCAGCCCGGTATTAAATACCGGGGATGCACAGGCGGCAATACCAGTAAGGTTCGACAGGTCCAGCTCATGAGTGGCAGACCTCAGCCATTCCCTGAGTTTCCCTTTATGAGCAAGGTACAGGGTTTTCAGGATACGGCCCGACATATCCATGAGCACAAACGAAATGGTGACCGATCCTATATCTATTCCAAGCAGGGTCTCCCGGGTAAAATGCCCGGTTTGTTCCCTCATCGACATGTCCATTTGATGCCATAAGGTTGTTCGGCCAAAGGTAACCCAAAGGCCGTCTGAATGCAAATTAAAATGATTCTTCTTATTTCGTGAAAGTCCCTTCACGGAACTCGCGGAAGGCGGTCATAAGCTCTTCCTCGGTGTTCATTACGATGGGGCCCCGCCAGGCAATGGGTTCTTTTAAAGGCATCCCCGAGATCAGTATGAAACGGGCCCCGTTACTGCCTGCCCTGGCAATGATTTGGGGGCCTTCCCCGAACAGGGCTCCCTCACCTGCGTTTAAGAGGGTTTCTGATAAGGGTTCAAAGCCGGCTTCGCCTTCAAATACGTAAGCAAAAACAGTATGTGCGGGATTGACAGGCGCGTAGAATTCTGTACCTGGAGGCATTGCCACATCGAGATATTCAGGTTCGGCAAAGATATCCTTAACAGGTCCTTTAAGGCCATTAAAAGTTCCGGCGATGACCCTGACCCTGACATCATTTTCAAGGATGGCTTCCTTTATGTCTTTTGCAGGGATGTCCTGGTAGCGGGGAGCAATCATTTTATGAGCTGCGGGCAGGTTGACCCAAAGCTGGAAGCCATGCATGCGGCCCCCATCATATTTCGGCATCTCCTGGTGAATGATCCCTTTGCCGGCCGTCATCCATTGAATGTCGCCCTTGCCGATCACACCGCTGTTTCCCATACTGTCACTATGTTCGACACGTCCGTCGAGTATATAGGTCACCGTTTCAATGCCACGATGAGGGTGCCAGGGGAACCCAGCCATGAAGTCATCCGGGTTATCCGATCCAAAGAAGTCAAGCAATAAAAACGGGTCAAACAAGCCTTCTTCGTAAAAACCGAAGATCCTTGTCAGTTTCACACCGGCCCCGTCGGAAGTCGGCTGCCCGTGGATGATCTTTTTAATTTTCCTGTAAACTTCCATAATTACCTTATCAGTTTGAATTCAGCAGGACTGGCTTTCTCTCAGGCATGCCGCAAAGCCACGAGCAGTGCGCCGGTGATATAGGCTGCTATCCACCAGATATAGGCAAATCTTGAGAAGAGGTGAACAGGCCTTGTGACCATTGTCCCTGGTGCATTTTTCCTGTAAAAACGCCAGATGATAACAGAATCGGTAAACATGCCAACCAGGGAAGAATAACCCAGTACCCCGTGTAAAGTGAAAAAACCATGGCTTGAGCCGAGTATCATAAAGGCTGTAGCTGTAATGTCGAATACCACGCCTGTGGTCAGGAACGAAAGCACGAAACCTGATACCAGTTTTTTTCTTTGTTCAGTTATGATTGCAATGGAATAGAAGATCAGCGCAAGCTGGACGATAATTATACCGAATAAAGAGAATTTGTTCATTGTTTCATTTGGTTTTGGCAACAAAGTTAATGGATTTCGATATCAATACTTCAGCTTGATCTTTACTTCCATGTTAGTGGGTATTTCCCTTGTTTTAATAAAGACCATCCCGTTTTTTTCATCAGGAGAAAAGCACCAGCCGGCAGACTTTTTCTTATAAACTTCAGCAGTTTTACAATACCTGAGTTTTGAGCCTGAGGAGGTAACCTGCTTCGGGACTGAGTTGCCGTGCAACTGGATAATGTAAGAACGTGACTGAAGCTCCCCTTTGTAATCCCCTTTCGCAGCTGCTATCTTAATTTCAGTGACACGGTTAAGGGTATCGGATAGGGCGGACATGTCTGTAAGCGTAAACTTCCCTTCCCTGTAATCACGGTTGGAGCCTTCGTCCTCGAACATCGTGAAATCAGCCCCGGCTCCGGGGTACACATCGAGTGTAAGCGTATCTGCCGGGCGTTCATTATCGTAATTCATCTGCTGGTACATAGGGATAACCGAACCTGCCCTCACGAACAATGGTAATTTATCAAGAGGGGCGGGATAGGAGTTCAGCCAGGTTTTTCCTTGGTATACCTTACCATCCCAGTAATCGAACCAACGGCCTGCGGGCAGGTATATGCTGTCACGCTTTTCCTCATCCCGGTAAACAGGAACAACAAGAAAATTTTTACCCAGGAGGAATTCGTAGCTGTCAAGACTTCCCAGTGCGACAGGGTCCCGGGGGTATTCGAGCACAAGGGCGCGGACGGCAGGAACCCCGGTTTCGGACGCCTCATGGCAGAGAGAATACATATAGGGAGTCAAACGGAGTTTAAGTTTCAGGTATCTACGGTTGATGGAAGTGTAGGGCTCTCCATAGATATAGGGTTGTTTGTCTTTTGGCGCCCAGCCCGACATGGACATGAACACCGGCGTGAAACATTTCCACTGAAGGTCGCGGGTAAAGGTTTTGTCGCTTCCTGCAAAGATACCGTCCACGTCGCCCGTAGCGCAGTTCTGGGCCGAAAGCCCCGAGCCGATAACTGTTGGGATATGCCAGCGGATATAATCCCAGCTTCCTTTCTGGTCACCTGTCCATACTACCGAATTGCGCTGGGTGCCCGCCCATCCGCAGACCGACCATACAAAACCACGGGCATCGCTGTTTTGTTCTATCCCTTCATAAGCGGCCTTACAACCATCAATAGCGAATTTATAACCTTCGCCAACCCAGGCCACATCGAGCTTACAGAGACGGCTGCCATACTGCCCGACCTCCCTGGCGATTTTTTCAACCCCGTTCTCGGTCCAAAGCCCCGTATGGAAGCCTTTTTTACGCAGTTCAACAATTACCGAATCCAGCTTTGTATAGCCACAGCCGTAGCCGTCGTTGGGCAGTATCCATCCGCGAGGCATGTCATTTGCAATGTACTGGTCGGCTATCAGTGAAATAACATCAGGCGTCGTGCCATTGTGGCCGCTGGTATTATGGCCTTTTTTGGCCCCCCGGTTGTAGCAGTTCGCATCGCCCATGCCCAGCGCCCAGCGCGGAGGCAGGAACGGTTTGCCTGTAACATCGGTATAAGCATTAAGGATCTCCTTAAGCGATCCGCCTGCAAAATAATAACAGTCAAAACGGGCTTCCGAATGCGACAGCTTTACAGTGTCTTTGAAGGCGTATTCACCCGCTGCGTAAGTGTTCCTCAAGGCCCCGTAGCCATTGGTGCTCATATAAAACGGGGCCGGATTCGGGGCACCGCCTTCTTCCCAGTTCCAGTCGATCCGCAGCAGTATCGTCTTGTCGCGATGGGAGAAGCGCCCGTTTTGCATCCCGCCACCGTAAAAATATTCGTTTTCGCCACGGCTGAGGTATTGCATAGTTTCCCTGCCATAGCTCATACAACGGTTTTCTTCCCAGACCAGAGTACTGTTATCAGGCTTATACATTGCAAAACGCAGGGGATTTTTATATGCGCGAAGGGCCACAGCAGATGTAGTCATGAGGTAATACCTGTCCTTTTCAACAAACTTAACACCGGCCTGCCCATTGGGCTGGCTGATCACAATATCGCTTCCTGCAGGGTTTGTGAACATGCCGTCATAAGCCATTTGTATCCTGAATATATCATCCCTGCAGAACTCAACATTCACCCTGGCATGGTTGCATTCGAAGGTGAAAGTCTTTCCCGACCATGTGAAACCTGTAACGGCCCCAAGCTCGTAAGCTCCTGAATACAGCTCCATCGCAAGCGTATCGTTTCCCTTCCTTTCATCTTCAGGCAGTGCCGTATAAAATCTGATCCGATGAATGCCGTAATCGGTGAGATCGGCAGGGGGAAATGCAACTTCCACAGTGTCTATGACCTGTATCTGGTGCTGGACGTTTAAGGGCACCGTGACTTTTACAGGATTGCGCTGATCGACCTGCAGGTAGCAGTCAAATGGCTTTTCCAGGGGTTTCGAACCCAGGTTGACAACCTTAAAACGGAACACGTCGGCATTGCTAAAAGTATTGCCAGCCTGTTTATGCGAAGAGAGTGAAGAAGCCAGGAGATCGGCATCCAGGGCTTCCGAAAGTTCGATGTCATCGACCATCCAGTACCACATGTAAATGCCTTTCCAGTAAAACCGCAGGTATACGGTCTTCTGGAAAGCAGCCGTACCCGTGATGTTCAGCTCAACTTCCATGGGGTTTGGGCAATCCCCTTCGGAACTGATGCCATGCCTGACTTCGTATTCCTTCCAGTCGGTCCCGTTGCGTGAAACCCCTACGTAGAGCCCGCCATCATTTCGGACCTTACCCCAATCGTTCCATTTGAAATTCTGCGTGAACTTCAGCACAACGGAGCTTTTATCCGAGCAATCGATGGACATTGTCTGGAAATACGCATCAGGCCAGATGTTCTTCTTTTCCCAGCGGCGGTAATATTTGTCGACCTTCACACCCGGTGCAAACTGCATATGAAATCCCCCGCTCTTTGAAGCTATAGGAGGCGCCTGCTGGTCAAATCCGTATGATCCGGGGTAAGGCTGGTTTGTACATTCCCAAACAATATTGCTGTCGTTGACGGCTTTGCAGATCCATCCTTCGGGAAGCCTGCCCCCTGAAAAATTTTCAGCCCAGAAAACTTTGGATGGGAACTGCTTGTTTTTCTGTGCCTGTGCCAGGATTGCGAGTACGATAAGTGCAAAGAGGATAAACGGTCTTTTCATATTATTTTTCGGTAATGCGGATTACGAGTGCCGGTGATTTGGCCATTGTTTTAAGGTATGAGGCAGGGATGATGACTGTTCTTTTCCCATCTTTACTTCTGATCTTTAATGTCTGCGGATGACCGGGCAGGCTGGCTTCAGAGGCTTTCCCGGCAAACCCGGCCGGCAGATTGACGGAAGCGGGGAGGGCTTCATTTTCCTTTGCCAGGAAAAACAGGTACTTCGTTTTGCCATCCTTGCTTTGGGTGAAACAGATGTTGTCTTGCTGGTAAGGGGCAAGCGGACGGCTGTTGTAAATGGCTTCCCCGTTGACTTTCATCCATTCCCCGATTTGTTGCAGCCTAAGGTAAGCTTCAGGTGCGAATTCGCCTGTCTTGTCGGGACCTATCCCCAGGAGAAGGTTGCCGCCTTTGGCCACTATCTTTACAAGCGTGCTGATGACCCAGTTGAGTGATTTATAATGTTCACCCGGACCTGTATGATACCAGGAATCTCCAAGCGTAATGCAACTCTCCCAGGGATAAGCAGGAACGTTGGCAGGGATCTGCTGTTCAGGGGTGCGGTAATTTTCGAAATCACCGTGAACCGTGCGGTCGACGATAAGGATGCCGGGCTGGTTCTTCCTGGCCATCTTCGCGATGGTTGGCATGTCAACATCCTGTATCCACAGGTGTTTCCCAAGCCATGGCTTTGTTTCTTCAGTGAGTGTGTTTGCAGGTCTTACCTGTCCCCCGTCAAGCCAGAGGATATCGATTTTGCCATATTCCTTCGTGATCTCATCAATCTGGTTGAAGGTGAATTTCTGGAATGACTTCCACCGGTCAGGATATTTTGCCGGATCGTAGTTCACGTTCCTGTCAAGGGCAGGGAAGTAAGGCCACCAGTAATCCGGGCAGTGCCAGTCGGGCTTGCTGAAATAGGCGCCAATTGCCAACCCCTCTTTTCGGAAAGCTGAGAAGACTTCTTTGACCACATTACTTCTTGGGTTCTTTGAAAATGCTGATGCGGCATCGGTGATTTTGTAATCGGTAAATTTTGTGTCGAACATGCAAAAACCGTCATGGTGCTTGGTGGTGAATACCACGTATCTCATTCCCGCGTCATGCGCTGCTTTCGCCCAATGCTCAGGATTGAATTTATCGGGGTAGAATGTCTTTCGGATATCTTCATAAGCTTTTTTATAAGTAAACCAGTCGTCGGAGTAAGGACCGCGCCTCTGGCACCATCCCTCGTCTTCGGGGCAGAGGCTCCAGCTTTCCACTACTCCCCATTCGCTGTATGCGCCCCAGTGGATCAGGATTCCGAATTTCCAGTCCTGCCATGTCTTTAAGTTCCGGCTGACCAGTGAATCCTTGGGCCAGTCATACGGAGGTTCGGCATTGGCAGGAGGTTCAGCAGTGTAACGGATACGCTTGTTGAATTTTTCCTCTCCGTTTACAAGCACTTTCAGGTAGAACCTGCCCGAAGGATACCGGCGAAGATCATAGGTGAACATGCCTTCTTTCAGTTTCGGGTAGAGGTGTTCTTCTACTACACTTGCCCCCGGGTCGCTTACAAGCCGAACCGTGACATCTTCGGTTTTGTTTGCAAAATAATCGAGTGTCGTGAAATCCTTGGTCCTGGTTGGATAGAGGCCTATGGAACAGGCATTCCTGTCCACCGTGTCAGGATGATACCCGGCTGTGAAGTTATACACCCAACCTGATCCGCAGTCAGATTCGAACGACTTGATAAGTTCGCCCCTGCAGTTCAGCAGCCGGGCAATCCCGCGCCCACCCTCTTTGTTATTCCAGAACTCCAGCCCATCGCCGGCTGTGTCGCTCATTATCAGGAGGTAAGGACCGGGTGCCAGTTTCAGCGTATCCCGGTACTCAGTCTTTTCAGTTAAGGAGCCCAATTTTCTTTCCTTGACGATCTTCCCGCCGGCCGACTGGATCTTCCAGGAATTATGTGAGGGTTCATTATTGGTGAGCAGGTAGAACAAAAGTGCTGTGTCAAGAACCGGGGCAGGGATGAATGCTGTTTTAAGGCTGTTATCGGCAGGATACTCGTCATCATTTCCATTGGGTTTTGAAAGGCTGACTTCAAAGCTGTTGGAACCCGGCTTTGAATCAATGTTCCCCGGGAGGTAGACGTTTTCACTTCTCATGGATTCAAGTTTTCCTGTCCATTTGAATTCCCTGTAAGGAAAGCCTGTTGTTCCATACCTTATGATGCAGTTTTCAAGCCTCAGGCTGCCTGAGTTCCGTATTATTACAGCCGGGTTGGCCGACCTTGGGTTGGCCCTGGAATAGATGCATTTGGAAGACGGGGCTCGCACATCATCAACTGAAATATCCATTTCAGCCTGAGGTTTTTTGTACTGGACAAGGTAAGCGCTGATCACTTCGTTTGCACTTGGTTTGGGGGAAACATAAGACTGCATTTTAAAGACGAGGGTATGGGCTGATCCCGGGATTACAGCTATGTCGTAAATGTCGGGTTGAACCAGGTCGCCGGGGCACCACCCGGCGCGGTCATAGATCCAGGTCCCGGCCTGGGGATATAAGGGGTTTTCGCCGCATTTTTTCCAAATTGCCCTTGAATCGGCCATTTGACCGTCATACCATATTTCCCGTGTCTTTTTGCAGAATTCCCCGCAACCGTCGGGCTCATCCATCCCATGTCCGGTTTGAATGACCCTAAGCCTGGCAAACGACGCTCCCTCATCCGCAGTAAATGAAACAGGAATTAATTTCCGAGTTATAGGTTTAAGGCTGTCGCCATATTCAAAATGATCATCATATATTTTGCGGATTGAAATTGCCTCGGCTGCAGGCTTCCCTTTGATTATCTCAAAATCGATTGTGATGGCCCAGCCCCTGTCGTTCGCAGGTTCATAGCCTGAATGGTTGTAATTGATCTCTACGCTGTCTCGCAGCAGCAGGCTGAAATCGGTAACTTCCACCTCCCATTCAAAATGCCAGTTTTTTCCGAACGCTCCTCCATAGGGCGTGAGCATGCGGCCTATCTCGTAATTCTGAAGATTGCCGTGAATGCCTCCCTGCCTGAGAATGCTGATACGGTCGGAATAGTCCCAGTCGGCGCAGCGCATGGTGTCGGGGCAGGCGAAATCAACATGCATGATAATTTTACGGACAGGCTCGGTTGGTTTTGGAAAAACACCCCAGCGGATATAATCCTTGTTCCCTTTCGAGGGGTCGGTAACAACGGTTGTTTTATGATGCGTGATCACATGGATGGTGTCAGCCGGAATGGCCCGGACAGGGGTATTGAACACAATGCAGCTAATGATGAACAGAAAAATGGCAGGTTTCATAAACAGAGATGTTATTTGTTTAGTTCAGTTCAATGCTTCATTTCATTATTTATCACGGCCTGTCGGTTCATCGCGGTATTCATGCTTAAACAAGCTGTGTGGTTTGAGTGAGGCTCAAAACCGGGTATCAATTAACCGTATTTTTTTAAAAAATCGGAATAAGTGCTCTCAATCCCCGGGCGTAACTTGATTTTAGGAGTAAACCCCAGTTCAGTGAGCAGGGTGGTATCGAGAAGCTTTTTCGGGGTTCCGTCGGGTTTGGTATGATCAAAAATCAATGTCCCGCTGAATCCTACAATTTCCTTAATGAGAATTGCGAGTTCTTTAATGCTTATATCCCTGCCCCATCCTATATTTATAAACGGGGTCCCTTCATAGTTCTCCATGAGAAAAACCACGGCGGCAGCAAGATCATCAACGTGCATGAATTCACGAAGGGGTGAACCTGTACCCCAGATATTCACATAAGCGGCACCGGAGATCCTGGCCTCATGAAACTTCCTTATCAGGGCAGGGAGAACATGTGAAGTTTGAAGATCGTAGTTGTCGTTCGGACCGTAAAGGTTGGTAGGCATTGCCGAAATATATTTTGTGCCATATTGCAGGTTGTAATTTTCGCACATTTTCAGGCCGGCAATTTTTGCAATCGCGTAAGGTTCGTTGGTGTATTCAAGGGGACCTGTAAGAAGGTGTTCTTCTTTGATTGGCTGAGGCGCATTTTTAGGATAGATACATGAACTTCCCAGGTAAAGCAGTTTTTTAACCTGTGAAAGATAGGCGGTATGTATCACGTTATTCTGAATCTGGAGATTTTCATAAAGGAACTGTGCCCTGAGGGTGTTGTTTGCACTGATCCCGCCAACGATGGCAGCGGCATAAAAAACATAGTCGGGGTTTTCTTCTGTAAATAGTGAAGTACAGGCATGGAGATCAAGCAGGTCGATCCTGTGGTATTTTACAGATTCAAGCTTTTCGGGTACTTTCCGGTTAAAAGTCCCAACGATGTTCGTATACCCTTGTGATCGCAGACTGCGAAGGATTGCGCTGCCAACCATTCCGGCAGAACCTGCAATCAGGATTTTATCTGTCTTATTCATTCAATCGCTTAATTATGTTGTTGTGTTGTTGCAGTGGATTTAAAGACCAGATTGTTCATGAAATAATTTTAAATTTGTTCAATAAGAGTTTCACCAATAAAAGTAAATAAAAATGAAGAAGTATCAGGTAATTATTGCCGTATTATTCTTCAGTTTATTTGCATAGGCACGGTAAAACAAGGAAGATATTGAAAATATGCAGGTTTTGCAGAAAGTATCGTTCATCATAAAGACCGCAAAACAATACTGAAATTAATCGTATCCGGAACGCAGCCGGACCAGTGAATGCGAAACATTTTATTACATGTTCATCCATTGAAGGTCAGTGAGAGATCACTTATCTTTCACCGAACCTTCGGGCTGGGTGGAATGGCAGCCCTGCTGATCGTGGTGCAGATTTTCACCGGCATACTGCTCAGGTTTTATTATATCCCTTCACCTGCCGGGGCCTACAACTCGGTTATCTTTCTTAAGCAGCAGGTAGTGTTCGGGCAGTTTGTGCGGAACATACATTACTGGAGCGGGGTGTTCCTTTTAATGATAGCGTTTCTCCATTTTCTCAGGGTCTTCTTTACCGGTGCATACAGGGAGGACCGTAGAATAAACTGGTTGTTCGGATTGTTACTGTTAACTATAATCGTGCTTTCGAATTTTACGGGGTACCTGCTTCCCTGGGACCAGCTTGCTTACTGGGCGATCACGGTAAGCACTAATATTATCGGGTATTTTCCTTTTTTTGGTGAAAGTCTGCGGATGGCCATAATCGGGGGCAAAGAGCTGAACGCTGAAACCCTTCAGTCGTTTTTTGCAGTTCATTCGGCCTTGCTGCCTTTCATGCTCCTGGTGATTGTTGTATATCATTTCTGGAGAGTGAGGAAAAGCGGGGGCATCATGCTCCCTGCCGGGCAGGACAAAGGAGAAATGCTGCCTGTCATGCCAAACCTGGTTTACAGGGAGTTTATAGTCGCGTTGGTGCTGATGGCAGTTTTGTTTTTATTCGGAGCCTTATTCAATGCGCCCCTTCTCGAAAAAGCAAACCCGGCTTACAGCATGAACCCGACAAAGGCGCCCTGGTATTTTGCCGGCGTGCAGGAGTTGCTGATGCATTTCCATCCTTTTTTCGCAGCTTTCATCATTCCCCTGAGCGTCCTGACCTTTATGGCAGTGATCCCTTTCCTTAAATATGATCAGCCGCCATCGGGTCACTGGTTCATTTCCGAAAAGGGAAAGAAATCGGCCAAAGCTGCGGCTGTTTTTGCAGTTGCCGTAACCCTGGCCGGGATACTGTTCAGCGCATATGTGCTTAATTTCGAAATTATGATGCGGGGGATACCGGCTTTCATAAGCAACGGAATAATCCCGCTCTGCATCCTTGTCCTTTTAATGACTGCATATTACCGCTTTTACATGAAGGGATTCAGACTTTCAAAGGAAGAGAAGGTGCAGGTTGCATTTGTTTTTATCATTGTTGCCTTTATTGTTTTAACCCTGTGCGGGATATTTTTCAGGGGGAAGGATATGGCACTTATGTTGCCCTGGAATGTGTAAAATTATGTACGATGTACGATGTACGATGTACGAATTAAGAGATGAAGAATAGAAAAAACAGTTTACCGGAAACTTCGAATTCAGGAACATTAAGCCGTCGTGATTTCTTCGGGACTGTGTGGAAGGGACTTGGCGTTCTTGCTGCGCTGGAATCGCTGGGGATGTTATCAGCATACATTTTTTCTGCTAAGAACAAACAGGCTCCTTTAACGAAATTGATGCAGGATGCAGGTCCGGTGGATTCCTTTGCTCCCGGTTCGGTAACTGCATTCATGGGCGGGAGGTTTTACCTGGCAAGGTTGCAGGACGGGGGATTTATCGCACTTTCACTGAGATGCACCCATCTTGGCTGTTCCATTTCCTGGGAAGAGAACAGAAAAAGATTTATCTGCCCCTGCCATTCTTCTGCCTTTGATATCAACGGGGAAGTGCTGAATCCGCCTGCTGCCAGGGCGCTAAGCTATTATCCTGTACTTATTGAGAACGAAATTGTGAAAGTGGATATAGGAACCCTGAAGGAAAGGAACTCGTTCAGGAAAGACCAACTGGTTTACGCCCAATGATGATGGACAGAGCCTGGAAACTCACCGGATTTATTGCAACTGCTGTGATAGTGCTCAGTTTTCCGCTGTCGTTGTTGCTGAACAGGCATACAGGTGAACCTAAACAGGATGCAGCTGTTTTCACAGGGGGACATGCATGCATTGAATGCCACCGAAAAGAATTCCGTTTGTGGAAGGGCTCCGACCATGACAAGGCCATGAGCGTTGCTACAGACAGCAGCGTGCTCGGGAATTTTAACAATGCAGAATTCACATACAACGGGATAACTTCGAAGTTTTATAAGAAAGGCGGGAAGTTCTTTGTGTTTACCGAGGGAGTGGGAGGGAAGATGACAGAATTCGAGGTGACTCATACCTTTGGTGTCCACCCCTTGCAGCAATACCTTATTCCTTTTGAAAAGGGGAAATACCAGTGCCTGCCGGTTGCATGGAACACCAGTGAAAAGAAATGGTTCCAGATGGCGGGGATGGTCTATAAACCCGATGACCTTAAGCCTGACAATTGGTTGTTCTGGACCAACCAGGCCCAGAACTGGAACAGCATGTGTGCCGAATGCCATTCGACCAACCTGCAGAAGAATTTTGATCTATCGACGAAATCATATAACACTACATGGAGCGATATCAATGTGAACTGCGAGGCCTGCCACGGTCCGGGTTCTTCACATATCGAATGGGCCCGTTTGCCTGAAATGGCCAGGCCGCAGGATAATAATACGGGACTGGTTGTAAAAACAAGCAGGATCCCCTCGCGTATGTATGTCGAGTCCTGCGCTCCCTGCCATGCCCGCAGGAGTTCCCTCGGACCATACGATTTTGAGCACCCTGAATTCCTTGGAAATGCAATTCCCCAGCTCCCGGTTGAATCGTATTATTATATTGACGGGCAGTTCAGGGATGAGGATTACGAATACGGGTCGTTCACCCAGAGTAAAATGTACATGAAGGATGTGCGTTGCGGCGACTGCCACGACCCTCACAGCCTGAAACGGAAATTCGAGGGCAACGCCTTGTGCACCCAATGCCATAAGGCTGAAGAGTATGATACTTACAACCATCATTTTCACAAAGCAAAAGGTGAGACAGGTACTTCCTTTGTAAACAAGGAAGGCCGCAAACTGGGCCCGGGTGCCGGGAACCTTTGCCGGGACTGCCATATGCCGGGAAGGTATTATATGGGTATCGACCGCAGGTATGACCACAGCCTGCGGATCCCGCGGCCTGATCTTTCCATTAAACTGGGGACGCCTAATGCCTGCACGCGTTGCCATGACGACAAGACCGATCAATGGGCGGTTCAGAATGTGAACAAATGGTACGGGGAGAAGCGTAAGCCACATTACGGAAGCATTCTCGCGGATGCCGCAGCAGGGAAGACCGGGGCTGATTCAGGATTGCTGAGGATCATCAACAGTAACCTGTATCCCGAGATTATCAGGGCAACAGCCATAGTGTATCTGAGCGCCTACCCCGGTGTGAAGGCACAGTCGGCAGTGCGAAAGGCCTGCGGGGACCCCGATCCTTTACTGAGGTATACTGCAGTCGAGAATTTCCTGGCCGCCGATTCAACTGAGCTGTTTCGCATACTTTCACCGCTGCTGAATGACCCTGTAAAGGCAGTCCGCATGCAAGCCGCCAACAGGCTGTCCACATACAAAAAAGAAACTTTTAATGAGATCCAGTACCGCCTGTTCCTGAAAGCACTCGAAGAGTACAGGAAATCCCAGGAATACGTGGCCGATTTTCCTACCGGCCGGTATAATCTTGGCAATTATTATGCAAAGCTGAGGGATATGTCCAAAGCAGAGGAAAATTATCGTGAGGCAATCCGTATCGATGACCTGTTTTACCCGGCTAAAGCAAATCTTGCACTAATCTATTATCAGCAGGGAAAGACCGATTCGGTGGTCAAACTTTGCAGGAACATGATCGCTTCGAATCCGGATCTGACCGATGGTTATTACTATCTCGCTTTACTTTATGGTGAACAGAAGAACTACCCTCAAGCGATCGCTTTGCTCGAAACCGCATCGGTCAAAGTTCGCACTAACACACGGGTCCTGTATAACCTGGGACTTCTGTACCAGATGACAGGGCAAAATGAAAAATGTGTTGCAACCCTTATAAAAGGTCTTTCAACGGATCCCTGCAATTTCGACCTGTTGTATGCGCTTTATGCTTTCTATATGAACCGGAACGAGAAGGTTAAAGCCGCGCCATACATAGAGAAATTAAAAACCTGCTTCCCGGGGGAGAAGCAGGTAGTAAACCTTTACAATGAATTTAACAGGAGATGATCATGATGCCCGGAAACTTGTTTCATTTTAGGGTGAAGTTTTTAGGTTCCCCGGAGGCTGTAATAAAAAACGGCCATCTGCCGGATGACCGTTTTTATTACTTTCTGCCCTGAATAATTTCAGGTAAAAATATTAATCTCTATTCTCTCGCAAATGCTGCCTTAGCCTCCATCTCAAGGTCCAGGTATGCAGCCTTTTCAACGGTAACACCAACGAAACGAATAGTTCCACCCTTGAAAGTTCCGGGAGACTTGTATGCCTGGCTCACTGCATCACCGCTATCATAGCCAACGCAAAGTCCGTCGCCCGAAAGTGTGAATTTACCTGCCTGAGTCCTCATCGGCCCCTGGGCAACCACCTTGTCATTTACATAAAGTTTCATAGTCCCTATAGATTCGTGGTGGTCTCCGGCCTTTTCCCGGGTGAATTCCATTCCAAAGGTATATTTGCCGGGTTTTAGAGGGCCTGAAACGTATTCCTGTTCGGGCTTGATGCCAAGGAAATTATAGACATAGTGCAATTTATGGTCTTTAATAAATAAGGTATGTCCACCAAAGCGTGAGCCATGTGCGAAGATAACGCCCGAGCAGTTTGCATCAGTTATTGTTACATCTGCAAGGATCTTGTAAGAGCGGTTGCGAACATTCACTGCAACACCTTCGGGAACCGGGGCGGTATTGGGATAATAAATATACCTGTCCCGAGGAGGCTCTCCTGTTGGCCTGTCCAGACTGATCAGTTCAAGTGCGGTGCGGTCATCGAGAGGCAATACATTATTTTTATCAGCTTCTTCAAACCAGGCTTTGATCATTTCCTTCAGTTTTTCAGGATTTTCCTTTGCCAGGTCTTTTGATTCGGAGCGGTCAACCTCAACATGGTAGAGCTGCCATTCATCTTTGTCGAAATGACCTTTAGCGGTCAGCGGAGCATGCAGAGCTGCAGCTTTCCAGCCGTCTTCCCATATCCCGCGTGTGCCAAGCATTTCAAAGTACTGACGATGTTTTTTCGTCGGGTCTTCCTTTTTGGCATCAAAAGTATAACGCATCGAGATACCCGAGAGGGGGATCTGTTTTACACCGCGATAAACATCAGGCATCTGCAGTCCGCATACATCAAGGATAGTTGGCACGATATCAACAGAGTGATGATACTGGTCACGAACCTCTCCACGGGCTTTGATGCCTTTTGGCCAGGATATTACAAGGGGATCACAGGTACCTCCTGAATACTGGGAATACCGCTTGAACATCTGGAAAGGGGTTGAGAATGCGGCAGCCCACCCGGTGGGGAAATGTTCGTAAGTATTGGGGCCTCCAAGTTCATTAATATGCTTCATGTTCTCTGCCAAAGCATCAGGCCATCCATTGAAAAATTTATTCTCATTGACCGAGCCGTTAGGTGTGCCCTCTCCTGAAGCGCCGTTGTCGGCAGCATAGATCACAATCGTGTTGTCAAGCTGGCCGGTTCTTTCGAGGTACTCAATGATACGACCCACCTGGGCATCGGTATACTCGGAAAATCCCGCGTATACTTCAGCCAATTTTGAGAACAGTTTTTTCTCATCAGGGTTAAGGGTATTCCATGGACGCACAAAGTCGGCAGGATTGGATATCGCTTCAGGCAGGGGGTTGAATGGGGTGAGCTGTGTGCCTTTTGGAATAATACCCTTCGCGATCATACGGGGAAGCACCCATTCCCTGTAAGCTTCATACCCGTCGTCGAACTTTCCCTTGTATTTATCGATATAATCCTGCGGGCACTGGTGAGGGGCGTGATTGGCTCCCGGGCAAAACCACATATACCATGGTTTTGACGGGTTGCTTGCCTTTTCATCGGATATCATTGTGATGGCCTCGTCGGCCAGGTCTTTTGAAAGATGGTATCCCTGTTCAGGCATGTAAGGCTGGTCAACAAAGTGGTTGTCGTTTACCAGGTCGGGATACCATTGATTTGTTTCACCGCCGATAAAGCCATAATATCTGTCGAATCCCATATTGAGCGGCCAGTTCTTACGGCTTCCTCCCTCGGCAACATCAGTATAGGGTACATTATGGTTTTTCCCAAGCCAGAAAGTGCTCCAGCCATTTTCCTGAAGGATTTGTGCCATAGTGGCACAAGCTTCCGGGATATGACCGTTTGAACCGGGGTATCCGGTAGCTCCTTCCGTGATGGATGCCATACTGTTAAGATGATGGTTACGCCCGGTAAGGAGAGTTGAGCGGGTTGGAGAACAAAGGGCACAGGTATGCCATTGGGAATACATCAGACCGTTGTCGGCCAGCTTCTGTAATGTGGGCATATTGATCCTACCGCCAAACGGCGACCAGGAAGCAAGGCCAGTGTCGTCGTAAAGAACAAACAGGATATTCGGAGCTTCTGCCGGAGCCTGTTTCGGGATGAACGGTGCCCAGTCAGGAACAGATTCACGTACATCAAGGTTTATTTTACCCTTGAATTCTTTTGAATCAGCCGGTGATCCGGCTTCTTTTTTTTGTGCTTGCTGGCAGCCAAATGCAAATACGATGAGTGCAAGCAAAAATAAATTGAGTGCTTTTCCTTGTTTCATATTTTTTTTTTAGGGTATAAATATAATAAATTAATCTGCCATTTGTCAAGCCTCCTGAATTACAGAAAAAAAACCCAACTTATACCAGGGATCAGGCTCCTGCTCAGAATACCGGTTTTGCAGGTTAATGTTGTCATTGGTAAATCTGCCTGATTATTTTATTCCAAAACCCAGGGTTCCCATGAATCTTTTAATGAAATTTTCCCGTTGGGGAAGTGGAATAAAATCATTTTGAAAAGCGGTAGCGGGATCAATATTCACAGAGGAATCTAATTTTAACTTATTAAGGGAATCATAAATAATCGGGATAAAAGCAACAGGAAGTGCATAATCCCATGCGAAAAGCTTAAGGGTATTTGACTGTAAGGGGTCGGTTGCAACAGCAATATTTTTAAAACCCAGTTCCCGGGCCAAACGAATTGAGTATACGAGATTTTCGGTACTGTGTTTGGCCTTTGTTTCTGAAAAAACATGTTCAGTTGGAATACCAAGAGCTATAGCATGAAGAGCCATTACCTTTCCTTCGACATAAGGTGTATAAACAGCCCCTCCAGAATAGATCACATTAAGGGCAATCCTGTTTGAATACAGGTAAAATGACCAGAGCACCCTTGCCTTCATGACATTGCTTCCCCAATCCTGGTCCTGGTATGGGATGCCCGGAACAATAATCACGTCATAAGGCGATTCCACAAGAGCCTTATGGTAGGATCTGGGAGGAGAAGTGCAAGCAATAAGGAAGAGGCAAATGATACCCAAATTCGCAATCCGGGTTTTTCTCATATTCAGGGGTTGATTCACAAAAGTCTAAAGCAGCCTGGCAATAAAGTATGATGCAACACTCACTATGGTAGAAAGTACCATGCCCCAAACCAGGTCAACAAGGGTGATTATAAGCGGCCAGTTGCTGACCGTTGCGAGGTTTGTCAAATCGTAGGTCGCATAGGTAATCAGGCCGAACAATGCTGCCCTGAAAATCGTGTTCGGAAGAGAATTTTCCTTCACGCCCGGAAGGACAACAAACACAAGTATCCCGACTATAAACAGCAGGTAGAAAATTATTGCCGCAGCCCAGTTAACTGTTGGAGCCATAAGATATCCAAGGTGTTTTTTGTAAAATGAACGGGCCACGAATACAAGCCAAACCATATCGGTAGCAAAAAATACAGCCAAGGTGGCCAGGTAGAGTTTTATATAATAGATCATGGCTGTTGTTTTAGAATTGAGAATAAAGATAATACAAAGATTATTAACTAAATCAATTAAAAAATTAATTTAGACTAAATACACACTATATTTGCATGATAATTAATAAATTATTGTTAATCAGAAGCAAACGTAACGTTAAACCAAGAAAAAGATTCAATATGAGATATATCATGAAAGTTAAGATGTCCCAGGAAAAGGGTGACAAGGCTGTACGCGATCCGCAGTTCGGAAAAAAGATGCATGATCTGCTTGCCGAGATCAAGGCGGAATCAGCATATTTTACAACAATTTGCGGCCACAGGGGAGCATATATTATTGTAAATATCAATGATGCATCTGAGATTACTGCAATTGCCGAACCGTTTTTCCTATGGCTTGGAGCGGATGTAGATTTTATTCCGGTGATGACTCCTGAGGATCTTGCAAAGGGCGGCCCCGGAATAAGTGCTGCAATCCAGAAGTGGGGTTGATTTAATTAATCTGAAATTTCCTGTTTGGGGTGCCCTGGGTTTCCGGGGCACCTTTTTTTATCACCACCACCTGATCCCTGCGAGCCTGCACAGTTCCATCCTTGATAACAACAGGTTATATTCAAATTGCAGGCGGCTGAGCTGTGCATCCTTATAATTGGTAATGGAAGTGAGAAGGTCGAGGTTGGTAATGACCCCATACTTGTAACGGTCGGTTGCAAGGTCCATGGCAATCTGGGCTGAACTGATCAGTGTATCGGCGCTTTCAAGTTTCCTTATATTTTTCTGAATATCCTCGAAAGAGTTGAGAATGTCTTTATTCAGGCTGACTTTCTGGGATTCCAGGGCCAGTTTTGATGCATTGAGATTGATGGTGGCCAGTTTCTTCTGGAGAGCGGGCCGGGCTGCAGAGATAATAGGGACAGTAAGGCCAACTCCAACGGCATAGTTGAATGTCATGGGATCAATGTCGGGCATGAAACCGTTCTTATATCCCAGGCCTGCCTGGAAACTGACCAGGGGCATGCGCAGGCGGTTGGCTGAAACAATATCCCACCCTGCCGATTTGATCTTATCGCCGGCTATCCTGATCTCGGGGTTGTTCTGGACTGCTATGGCAAGTATGGAATCGGTTGCCACCCTGAAGGTCGACTGGTTCACCACGGTATCATTGAGATACCCGCTGCCGCTGATCCCGGTGAGCATACCCAGGAGGTTGTATTGTTTTCCCAGCTGGGTTTGAAGGTCGGTATAAAAATTTTCGGCATTGGTGTATTTTACCTGGGTCGATACCAGGTCGTATTTCAGGGCATCGCCGTAATTAACTTTCACATTGATCTGCTGCAAGGTTGACTGGAGCAGGTTAATCTGTTCCTTCTGAACAGTCAGGCTTTTATTAAGGAATATGATAGAGTAGTAGATCTGTGCCACCTGGTATGCCAGCTGGATCTTGAAACCATCGAGATTGTCCTTTGATGTTTCCAGATCGCTTTTTGCCTTGTTCACTGCTGCCGGGGTCCTCAGGTCGAGAATAGGCTGGGCGACACTTACAGAGGCATTGTAATTGTCGGCAGGCGCTACCCTGAAGGACTGGACCGTTGAACCCATGGGGATCTCAATGGCCGGGGTAGGGAAAATACGGCTATAAGATAAATTCACTCCCGCAATTGGCAGGTATCCTGCTTTCCCAAGGCTTACCCTGACTTCACTCATACGCACCATGTCGGTCATCTCGCCCACCCTGGGATAATTCCGGAATGACTGTTCAACGAAATGTTTCAAAGTGGCCGGTGCCGGGATGTCCTGGGCCTGCAGGTTACTTGCGAAAAAACATATCAATATTGCTGACAGAAATGATTTCATTGGATGTAGTGTTTTAATTCTTTTATAACGGTTCACGGTTCACGATTCACGATTCACGATTCACGATTAATGTGCCTCACTTGCTGCCGCTATCTGTCCGCCGAATAACTTCTTGTTTTTTGTGATGAAGATCAGGGGAAAGGCAATCAGAATAAACAGGGTTGCATAAAGGAATGCATCGAGATAGCTCAGCATAAATGTTTGCTTCATCACCGAAAGTTCTATCACCTGGTAGGTTTGCTGCTGCAGGTTTGCCGCCAGGGGGAGTTTTGCCTGAAGTCCCTGGTAAACCTGGTTATATCGTTCGGTGAACTGCTGGCCCCCGCTGTAAATATTGCTGATCAGGTCCATCCGGTGAACTGCGACACGGTGTGCGATATAGTTGTTAATAATGGCAATGCCAAAAGATCCACCCATCTGCCGCATCATATTATTCAAAGCGACGCCTTGCGGGATATCACGGGGCTGCAATCCGGCGACAGCCATCGCATTCAAAGGAACAAAAAGGCATGCCAGACCGGCTCCCCTTATCATCAACGGCAGGGCAAAAAATCCTGAGGAAACATTCATGTCGGCTCTGGACATCAGTATACCGAAGCCCATCAGGGTAATGAATCCTAAGCCGACAAAAAGTTTGGGAGGTGTCCCTGCCGAGAGTGCCCTCCCAATGAATGGCATGAAGATGAGCGAAAGGATGGATGCGGGAAGCAGGGTGAGACCGGTCTCATAAGCAGTATAGCCTAGCACCCTTTGCAGCATCAGTGGAAAAATAAACACCGAGGTGAATAAAATAAACCCTACAATGAAGGTCAGGAGTGTTGTAAGTGCAAGGTTACGGTCCTTAAGGATGCGGAGATTAACAACAGGTTCTTTCTGTTTCAGTTCCCACCAGATAAAGGTTACCAGCCCGATAACTGCAGTCACTGTTAGCCAGATGATCAGTTTCGAATCGTACCAGTCTTCGTGTTCTCCCCGTTCAAGGACATACTGCAGTGAACCGATTCCTATAGTCAGAAGGAAGATCCCGCTCCAGTCTATTTTAGGTTTTATATGGATATCGAATCCCCTGGGGATAAACCGGTAGGTGAGGATGCTTGCAATAATTCCGAAGGGAACATTGATGTAAAATATCAGGGGCCATGAATAACTGTCGATAATCATGCCGCCAACCGTTGGGCCAAGTGTGGGGCCGAGCACGACCCCCATTCCGAAGAGTGCAGCTGCGAGCCCTCTTTGTTTGCCTGGGAAGGTTTCGAAAAGGATGGATTGTGAAGTTGAAAGTAGACCGCCACCGCCGAGACCCTGAACGAACCGCCACAATACGATTTGCCACAGGGAGACTGACATTCCGCAGAAAATGGAAGCGATGGTAAAAATGACGATAGAGGCCATGTAATAACGCCTGCGGCCGAAAAAGGCAGCCAGGAAACCTGTCATGGGGATGATGATCACGTTGGCTATGGCATAGGAAGTGATAACCCAGGCGATATCTTCGATGGATGCGCCGAGGTTGCCGGCCATCTGGTTGAGAGCGACATTCACTATGGAAGTGTCGATCAGCTCCATGATGGCCGCCGAGATCGTCGTAAGGGCGATGATGATCTTTGCTGCTCTGCTCAGGGTTGACATAGACTGGATCAGATGTGAGCTGAAACAACCACGCTCATGCCGGCGCGAAGGATGTCTTTATATTTTTCCGCATCAATGATCTCGATGCGTATCGGGACGCGCTGGGTCACTTTTACAAAATTTCCCGTGGCGTTATCGGGGGGCAGAAGTGAAAACCTGGCTCCTGTTGCATCGGAGAGTGAAACAATCTTTCCCTCGACATCCAGGTTGGGATAGCCGTCAATTTTAATGGAAACTACCTGTCCCTGGTGCAGGTTTTTAAGCTGGTTCTCTTTGAAATTTGCAACTACCCAACGGCTTTCAGTGTTTACTATGGTGAAGAGGGGAGTGCCTGACTGGATGAACTGACCCTGGTCAACATTTCTCTTTCCAAGTTTGCCGTCGGCTATTGCATAAATACTGCAATATGAAAGTTTAAGTTTTTGCTGGTCGATACGGGCTTTTTTAACATCAGCCTGGGCTTGTGCCTTGCCTACCAGTGATCTCAGGACTTCCAGCCTTGTTTCAGCAACCCTCACTTCAATCTGGCTTGTTTCAAGTTGTTTGTTCGTCACGTCGAAGTTTGACTGGCTGTCGTCGACCTGCCTTTTAGTGATGGCATTGCCTTCAAACAGTTTCTTATCGCGGTTCAGGTCATTGGCTGCTTTGGACTGCCTTATCCTGGTGACTTCCAGGTTTGATTTTGCCGAGGAAAGGGAGGCTTCGGCATTGGTCAGCGATGCTTTCGCATTTTCAATATCCGATAACGACTGGCTGAAATCAGCCTGCATCTCCTGGAGCTGCAGCCTGAGTTCCGTGGAATCAACCACCATCAGGAGCTGCCCCCTGGTCACATTCACATAGTCATCGACATAAATCTTATCCACGTAACCCGAAACCCTTGAAAGGATGGGCACCAGCCTCATCTCGACCTGGGCATTGTCGGTTTCTTCATGATGAATTGCGTACCAGACTTCTTTGGTGAGGTAGATCAAAGCAATTATGACAACCGTGCTGATAATGATCCTGGGCAATATTTTTTTCCCGCTTTTTCGTTCTTTTCCGGAATCAGTGTCCATGTAAATTGTTTTTTATATTTTTGCAAAAGTAAACTAAGTTGACGAATAATAGACAATGAAGTTGACTAATTTTTTATAAAATATTTTTATGCTCTCGAAATCAGTCAGAACAAAGCTTCTTAAAAAGAGGCCCCCCAAGGAGGAAAGTGTCGGCCGCCTCATCTACCTTTTATACCGGCATCTGACAGCCTGGGGTGAAAGCCGGTGGCCGAAAGTCGGGCTTCATGCATTCGGACCAAGTCATATTCATCTCCTTGCCACTATCGGCCTTGAGGGTGTTTCAAACAGCGGGATGGCAAGGCGGGCTAAAGTTTCGAAGCAAGCAATGAGCAAACTGGTGAAGGACATGCTGGCGCTTGGGCTGATCGTAATCCAGGTGAATGAGAATGACAGCCGCTGCAATATCATATCGCTTACCGACAAGGGAGCAGAGGCTCTCATGCAAATATGGGAAACCAATGACCTGCTAAAAAAACAGGTTGAAAAACGCCTGGGCATGGCAAAATCAAAAAGGATACTCACCCTGATGGATGAACTGGTGGATGCACTGGATGCCGAAGAGGAGCAATCAGGCCAGGCGGGCTGAAAGAATCAGTCTTTCTTTAATACCTTTATCCTGTATGTTACTCCTGAGTTATCAGTCAGTATGAAATAGTAAGCCCCGGCCTGTTTATTTGCAAGGTTCATGAGGTATGTTGTTGAAGGATGTTCAATGGCCCCCTGTTCAACAACCTGTCCTGCCGAAGAAACCAGCCTGTAATTAAATCGTTCCCCCGGGGGGAGGCTTAAATTGACGTATCCATCGGCGGGTACAGGGAAAGCGGTAAGGTTGTATGCCGGGGGAACTTTTTCGGTGCCTGCAGGGTAGTCAACGCATCCCACCAGGCTGAATTCAGCTGCAGATGCCCAGGGATTGCCATTGACTTCCGAGAGCGCCCTCAACCTGAAAAACCTTCCGGATTTTGCAGAATCGAGAACTACGGTCTGGGGTGCGCTGGTATTTACAAACTGGCCTGTTTTAACCGGAACTCCCCAATTAAGGGTATCATCGCCAATATAGAGTTCATATTCTTTGATGCGGCCATTTTCGCCGTCCTGCCTGGTAAGATAAATGAACTTATAGATCTGGTATTCCTGGCCAAGCGCTATCCGTATTTCGTGAGGATAAGGAACATCACCAGTACTCCAGGCCGTATGCCAGATGGTTGAAGGATCATTGTCGAAGCTCATGACTGCATAACCCGGGTAATTCAATTCTTCGCTGTCGACATAAAGCAGGGACCATATTGATTTAGGCAGTATGTCGGGGTTGTTGCAATCGTAAATCGAAGGGCAGGTCGTGGCCGTTACCATTCCTGCGATTGAACGGGTGTAAGCCTGGCCGTTTTGAGTTACTGTAAGGCTTACATCGTAACTTCCCGGGCTGCCAAGCACAACCCTTGGGTTGCGGATGTCGGGGTTCTCTAGCCATGCCGGTGCTGGACTGATGCTCCAGTGCCACGTGGCCCCGGAATGGTCCAGTATTGAATGATCATCAAAGAAAAGGGTATCAGTCATGCAGTCGTAATGTGCTTTTTCTACCCAGGGATTGACGATGGGCTTGAAATCGGTTTCCTGCATGGGTGATGACCATACACCGCAGTTACCGGCGGAACGAAGTTTGGCGTCCCTGTAAAACGGCAATGCCAGGTTGACGTCCATTCCCGCAGGATAATTATTGTCATAGGCCTCCCAATCGCTCATCCCTTCTTTCCTGTAAAACACCTTTGCCACATGACCGTTTTTTGCCTGTGTGTAGAGATACACCAGGTCCTGCCCCGAGGCAGTAGGTTGAATGTTGATGCATTTCAGGTATTCCACGACAGAACCTGTCCAGTCGGTCCAGGTATCGCCACCGTCGGTTGATTTGAATACTTTTCCAAGATCGGCCGACCAGGTCCCGTTCTGCAGGCATGCATAGACTATATTTTCACTATACGGGGAGATTGCAAAAAAGAGCTTGCCCTTCCAGTTTGAAGTCCCGTTTGGAGGCGAGGTCAGGGAGGGCTTTAAAACCCAGCTGAGACCTCCGTCAGTACTTTTATACAGGCCCCGGTTTACTATATCGGCATAGAAAACCGTTGGGTTGCTATAGCTGGTCTGCAAATACCTTACCTCGTCGGGAAAATTGTAAACCAGGTCCCAGGTCACGCCCATATCAATACTTTTCCAAAACCCGGTACCGTTGCCCAGGTATATCGTTCCGTAGTAATTGGGGTGAAATACCATATTGCCCCTTCTCCCGCCATATTCATCCATGTTGGGATATTTGCTGAAGATAAAACGGCCGTCGGGTTTTCCTTCGGCAGTTGAAGGCAGAATCCAGCCATTGCCCAGGTCATTGAACGCTGCATACCGGCTTTTACCTTGTAGCACCCAGCCTGTAGGAGATTCAGCGCCTCCCATCCGCAGTGCTTTAGGCTGATAAAAATCTGCCATGGCGGTATTTCCGTTATGGTACCTTCCGCCTACCACAATATCTTCATTCCAGCCCTGATCAAACCCCCACATATCGGAGCCTTCGAGTCCGTTCACCCTTACAAAATAATTTGCCTGCAAAGTGAAATTATCAGTGGTATAGTTCATTCCACCGTCTGTCGAAACCCAGGTATTGCCATTAGGGAGCATTTTGATATCCTGAATGTCGGGATGGATGCTGAAGCTCCCGGCATAACCTCCGACGGCAGAAAAAGTGCTGCCTCCGTTCACCGATTTGTAAAAGGTTTGAGTGCCCACCAGGATGATGTTTGCATCGACCGGGGAAATATCCAGGACCAGGTCGAAATAGCCCTGCCCGTTGTCCATAGGGAAGCTTCCTGTTTTGCCTGTCGCCAGCAGGGACCAGTTCCAGGTACTTCCGCTCAGCGTTCCTTTTAAGAGGTAAGGAGTGCTGTTGGAGCTGAGTAAAACTGCCATGAGGGTATTCGGGTTTGCGGGAGTCACTGCAAGAAGCCCCCCGCTTGATTCGGTATAGGTTGAAGGGAAGGATGCCTGGACCTGGAAAGAAACACCCCCGTCAACGGAAGTGATTAATGAGAAGTTTCCGCCCGATTTGGTCAGGGCAAAGATCTGTGAATTATCGTTTGTCTTTATCTCTGCATCATATACAGGGGCAGTCCATTTTTGGGTCCAGCTTGTTCCTCCGTTAGTGCTTATGAAAAGTCCGCTGGCTGAAGCAGCCAGTATTTTCTGGGGATTTGAGGCATCTATCCTGAGCCGGTCGGCGTAAAAAAGGCTGCCTGAAGGCAGCAGGGGAGTCCAGGTCACCCCTCCGTCGATAGTTTTGTGGACCTGGTTGCCTGCCGCTGCATATACTTCATCAGGATTCGAAGGATGCACTGCAATGGCTGTAACAGCGCCTCCGAAATAATATCCCGGGGCAAGCAATGACCAGGTCATCCCCTGGTCGGTGGTCTTGTTCACAAACCCAGTTTCGGTGCCGCAGTAAATGGTGTTGTTGTCGGAAGCAGCAACATCAAATGAATAAACGTTCGCCTGCCAGGGACATGAACCGGGAGGCGATGGAGAGCCTGATTCATTGAGCCAGTAGGTCTCTTTGGGCCCTAAAAAAGTCCAGTTGGAATTCGAGGTCTGGGGACTTTTAATCCCCCGGCTTGCCTTAACCTGTGCTTCATTAAGGTCGCGGTAATACTTTTCCATATCGGGCAAAACAATCGTCCCGTCGGAAAGTGCATAGGATTCAACAGTCCGGCTCCATATCCTGAAATACCTGATCACAGGGCTTTCTTCCCCCTGGTGTGCCTGCATCCAGGTGTTGAACTCCCTGGTGATGTCGTTGTAATTCACCGGCGACTGGTAGAGCATCCTGGCCCATGAGGGGAAGTCTTCACTGTAAGCCGGTTTGTAGCTCCTGACGATACCGGGTATTTCATCATAGGGAGTGAACTGGTCCTGGCCGGCAGCTGATATGCTGAAAAGGCAAAATAACAGCGAGATAAGGTGAATTCTTGATACAGGGTTCATCTGTAAAAGTATTACGTTTAATAACTATACAAAATTAGATCACATTTTCGGATTTCCCGGTGATTTGGGAGCAGTGAATTGAAAAACATTTAAAAATTTGTACTTTCGTGAGGATAAATTCAAGTCAACGGATAAATTAAAATGGCTGATTTCACCAGGGCAGGGACTGCTTTCATGCGTGAGGGTTTCTTAATGGTTTTACTGGTTTGCAGGCTCCTCGCCTCAGCTCAGAATGTGAACCTTTCCCAGGGCCTTTCTTTTGACGGGGAACCTTACCTGGCAGTCGATCCTTTGAATCAACAGCACCTGGTTGTTGCATGGATGGGTTATATCCCTTACCAGCAGCTGGCCATCAAGACCATTGTTACTTTTAATGCAGGCCGCAGCTGGAGCCAGGTCCAGAGTATTCCCCACGCTTCTGCGGGCTTTACTTCGGCCGACCCTTCGCTTGCATTTGATGCTGCAGGCAATATTTTTCTTGCCTATGTTGATTACAGGAAAAACCCGGATTCAGGTGCTGTTTATGTTATGAAGTCTTCGGATGGCGGGCTGAGCTGGGGCCAGAGGAAGAAGGTGATAGCTGCCTGGGATGATGGCATAAAACAGCCCATCGACAGGCCCTGGCTAAGCATCGACCGTTCAGGAGGGGCATTCAGCGGGAGAATGTACGTCACCACAAAACCCGCTCCATGGGTACTCCCTCCTAACCGGCCATACTTCATACGTTCAAAGGATTCCGGGCAAAGCTGGGAAGGCTGGCGTTACATCGATACCCTCAACTGGATGGCTGGGCCATATATTGCAGGCCCTATGGCTGCGCCCGAGACAGGTTCAAACGGTATGTTTTATGCAATTTATCCAAGCTATGACCCCTCGCAGAGTTTACTGCCAAGGTTCATCATAGCCCGCTCGGCCGACGGGGGTTCTTCCTTTAACTACCACCAGGTGATAAGCGGGGCGGCCGGTGTGACCGATACTCTGGCAAAAAAAGGTTACCGCCTGGTCGCCGATCCTACCGATGAATCCCACCTCGCTTTTATACGTATTTCAGCAATGTTCGGGGATCCTGACGTGGTGATGACAGAATCGGGTGACGGAGGGATTTCATGGCATGATACAACCCGCGTGAATGATGATCCTGCCGGCAACGGCCGGATGCAGGAGCTCGCATGGGCCGGATTCAGCAGTAAGGGGGACCTGGTTTCGGCCTGGCGCGACCGCAGGCATGCACCGGATACAGGCTATGCCACATCATACGAGATTTACGGGGCAGTGCGCTGGCATGATTCCCTGCATTTTTCGCCGAACTTCCGCATCTCCGATACACTGGTGGCTTTTAACCAGGTGCTGAAAGGCAAGGGTAATGATTTTATGAATGTGGTGATGGCCGATGACACAATGTCGGCTGTCTGGGGCGATACCCGCGATGGCAAGCTGAATATATGGTTCGACCGGACTGATCTTCATCACCCCCATCCGGGAGGAATAGGCCCTGTTGCTTCTGAAACCCCTCCCTGGCTAAGTTACGGACCCAACCCGGCAGCAGACAGGATCTGGGCTGAAGCCCCGGGGCTGGCATGCCTGGTCCTTTACGATCTGAAGGGAAATCCCGTCAGAACTGTTTCTGTGGCTAATCCCGGCCCTGATACTGTAAATTCCTCCACCATTGAGATCTCAGGTCTTCCGCCAGGGGAATATTTACTCGAAGCATTAACAGCAAGAGGTAACCTGGTTCAGAAAATCATTAAAAATTAAGGATGAAAAAATCCTTACCTGTAAATTCCCCTCAGCCTGACGGAAAGCCAGGTGCAAGGTTTCATTCAATTGGCTGAACGGAAAATATTTCTTTTTTCATCAGGGCTGCAACAGTTTCATAAATTGAATTTTTAATGATTTTTTATATCTTTACGATATTAAAATGTTTAACCTTAAAACTGAACATTATGAAAGCAAGGGTATTGTTTGTTTGCATGATCCTGTTCGCGTTTATTGTGAATGCCCAGGACCTTAAACTTCCGACATCCAAGGATGTAAAGAATGCTGAGCGGGGTGTAAAAAGCGAAGCTGCCAAAACCACCGGCCAGGCCAATATCGGCAGTCTTATCGGGCAGCTTACCAGCAACATTTCCGACAAGTCTTTAACTGATTCATTCAAAAAGAACAAAGGTGATTTCATCAATAAGGTGAGCAGCGTCAATGATGCGGCGGGTGCTTCTTCCGCACTGCAAACCCTCCAGGGCGGTATATTGCCGTCAGCCATGGATGCAGGATGGGGTAAAGTGAAAGATAAATGGGTAAAAGACGCCAAGACCGCCAACACTGTGAAGAGTGTGGCAGGTGTGGCAGGTACCCTCGAAAAGAACATCAACAGTTCGGCTTTTAAAGGCAGCTGGAGTTCGGCCCGCCCTGCATGGCAGGCAGCATTGAGCACACTCGCCAAATAACATAAAGGAACAGAATGAAAAATGGTTTAACCGGATCAGCCGCCTGGAAGTCGCTCGAAAACCACTTCCGGGCTGTTAAAGACATATCGCTAAGGACCCTTTTCAGCGAAGATCCTTCCAGGGCAGAACGTTTCCGAATTCAGGATGAAGGGATATATTTTGATTATTCAAAGCACAGGATCACTTCCGAAACTATGGTTTTGCTTTTTGCCCTTGCCCGTGAAAGAGGGCTGGGCAAAAGGATAGCTGCCATGTTCTCTGGCGAAAAGATCAATATCACCGAGAACAGGGCAGTACTTCACACCGCTTTAAGGGCTCCCAAGGGATCAACTGTCATGGTTGATGGCCATAACGTGGTTCCTGATGTACATCAGGTCCTTGAAAAGATGAGCCGTTTTGCAAACAGCATACGGAGAGGAGAATGGAAAGGATTTACAGGAAAACCTATAAAGAATATTGTCAATATCGGAATAGGGGGATCCGACCTGGGCCCGGTCATGGCGTATGAAGCCCTGAAATTCTATTCGCACAGGGACCTTGCATTTCGTTTTGTATCAAACATTGACGGGAACGATTTTTCAGAGGCGGTTCAGGACCTGTCTCCTGAAGAAACCCTTTTCATAGTTTCATCAAAGACCTTCACCACTCTTGAAACCATGACCAATGCCCGCACGGCAAGGAAATGGCTGCTTGACAAACTGGCTGATGATAAAGCTGTCGCAAGGCATTTCGTTGCTGTCTCGACCAATGAAAAAGAAGTCGCGGCCTTCGGTATCGACACTGCGAATATGTTTGGGTTCTGGGACTGGGTAGGAGGAAGGTACTCATTGGATTCAGCCATAGGATTGTCGACTATGCTGGCTATAGGGCCGGATAATTTTTATCTGCTGCTGGATGGCTTCCACCAGATGGACGAGCATTTCCGCTCTGCGCCGTTTGAAAGGAACATCCCTGTGATCATGGGACTACTGGGGGTCTGGTATATTGATTTTTTCGGGTTCAGCTCACAGGCCGTTCTGCCTTACGAAAACTACCTGAAACGATTCCCGGCATACCTTCAGCAGCTTACCATGGAAAGCAACGGCAAACAGGTTACGCTTGATGGCGACCGGGTTGATTATAATACCGGGGCTATTTACTGGGGAGAGCCGGGGACCAATGGCCAGCATTCGTTTTACCAGATGATACACCAGGGAACTTCAATCATCCCATGCGACTTTATCGGCTTCAGGACTTCGCTGAACCATCTTGCGCTTCACCAGGACTATCTCATTGCAAACATGATCGCACAGGGCGAGGCCCTCGCCTTCGGGAAGTCCGCAAACGAAGTTAAAAATGAAGGGGTACCCGGCAGCCTGGTACCGCATAAGGTGTTTGAAGGGAACCGGCCGTCATCGGTGTTCTTCATGGAAAAACTCACACCCGGGAAGCTGGGCAAACTGGTTGCGATGTACGAGCATGCAGTTTATACCCAGGGTGTGATATGGGGGATCAATCCCTTTGACCAGATGGGGGTTGAACTCGGGAAAGTGCTCGCAATGAAAATCATCCCCGAGCTTCTTGACAGGGACAGGCCTTTGCAGCATGATACATCCACGAATGAACTCATAAATTTTTACAGGGGCTGATCACTCTCCCGCTGAAGGCTTTTACCAGGCTTTATCAGCAGCATCCAGCTGCCTGCGGCAGTTATGGCAAAGATGCTGATCTTTCTGGTCAATATCTTCAACGTAAGTGCCCGAACGCATTACACAATCGGGTGTCATGCAGTGGATCAATCCAAAGGTGTGCCCCAGCTCGTGTATCACCTCTTTTGTGAATCTCTCGAGCAGAAGTTTGTCATCGGGTGCAATGCCATAGCGTTCATTGCTTAACCTGTACAGGGATGCAATCCCTGAATGCCCGTTTAACTCGGCCTGGCCAAAAATATAAGTCAGGATGGGGATAAAAAGATCCACGCTGAACATGCCTACCGTCTTCAGGGTCTGTGGCATCGACAAAGTGTTAACGGCATGTAATAATTTATTCCCGTTATACTGTCTCCTGCCGGGATCGAAAAATTCACTTAAATCAAGATGGGATTCTTTTATGATGACCGAATATTTATATTCCAGTTTAACAGCTTCTGCTATTTTCTCAAGAAAGTGTTTCCCGAAATACCCAAAGGAAATCAGTGTGATATTTGGTTGAGTCATCAGGAAATTATCAGGTTAAAAAAGTTTTATAGCCTGGGGTGATCAGTTGCCATGACCGGTATGCACTGATCATTCATCGGGCTTCAGGTCATACTTTTTGATCTTGTTGTAGAGCGTTACCCTGTCGACTTTCAATGCCTTGGCTGTACGGGTAATATTCCAGCTGTATTTATTCAGGATCTGGCGGATAAAGGTTTTTTCAAAATCATCCAGGCTTTCTATTGAATTATCGATCATGTCTTTTCCGAAAGGCAGGTCTTTCAGGGTGATCTTCTTTCCATTCCCTATTACAATGGCCCTTTCTATCATGTTTTCCAGTTCACGGATATTGCCGGGGAAGGGATATTCCCCAAGTCTTTGCATAGCAGCGTCATCAATGGTGATAAGCGGCTTGTTCATGGTAGTGCAGTACTTTTTAATAAAATAATCGACAAGCAGGGGAATGTCTTCAACCCTCTCGCGCAGCGGAGGAACGTTGATATTAACCACATTCAGGCGGTAGTAGAGATCTTCCCTGAACGTGCCCTGCTCAACCATGCTTTTCAGGTCCCGGTTGGTTGCACAAATGACCCTGAAATCAGAGGATGTTTCCTTGTTTCCACCGACCCTCACGAACGATTTGGTTTCAAGTACCCTCAGTAATTCGATCTGCATTTTCGGGGAGATGGTAGCTATTTCATCCAGGAAGATGGTACCGCTGTCGGCCATCTCAAACCTGCCTTTACGGTTGTACATGGCGCCGGTAAAAGCCCCTTTCTCATGGCCGAACAATTCGCTTTCAAGCAGGCTTTCGGTAAGGGCGCCGCAATGAACGCTGACAAGGGGATAGTATTTGCGGGAGGAATTGGCATGAATAGCCCGTGCAATCAATTCTTTTCCTGTTCCACTTTCACCGGTGATGATGACTGAAGAATTTGACTGTGCGACGCTCTCAACCTGTTTCAAAACTTCTTTCATGGCTTGACTGTTCCCGATCAGGTCTTCCACGTTGTCAAGGGAAATGACTTTGTTTTTCAGGGTCTCATTCTCCTGGGCCAGCAAGATCTGTTTTGAGGCATTGCGTATAAGGTGCGAAAGATCGTCGGGGTCAAACGGTTTTGTGACATAATCAAAAGCTCCGTCCTTTAATGCCATGACAGCTGTATTGACACTTGCAAAGGCCGTCATCACAATCACGATCGAATCATTCCTGAGCGATTTGATCCTCCTGAGCATTTCCAGCCCGTCCATGCCAGGCATTTTTATATCTGCCAGGATGATGTCAAAATGTGAGGATTCAATGAGCTGCAACGCTTTTTTTGCATTCTCAGCACAATCCACCTGGTAGCCGTCTTCAATAAACCAGTTGCTTAAAGAATCCCTTACCGATTCTTCGTCGTCAACGACTAAGATTGAAATCTTTCTGGCCATTATATTTTCATCTTAAGTTTTTATCAAAGGTATGGTTATCGAGAAAGTCGTACCCTGCCCCGGCTCGGACTTAACCTGTATTTTGCCGTTATGGCTTTGGATAATTCCATGTACAATAGCGAGCCCAAGCCCGATCCCGCTGGCTTTCTGCTTGGTCGAAAAGAATGGTTCGAAAATATGGGGGATGTCTTCCGCAGATATCCCAATTCCATTATCGATGATCTCGAATCTTACATTTTCTTCGTTAGGATTTAATGTGCGTATGGTGATCTCCCCGTTTTCATGCACGGCTTCACTTGAATTCACCAGCATGGCCACGCAGGCCTGCTTGATCTGGTTGGGGCTGCAGTAGATCAGGTCGGAGGTTGCCGTAAAATCGGTGTAGAAATGAATGTTCGCAATTTTTATTGGGTGGGTCATTAATTCGTAAGTCTCCTGCAAAATCTCCTGCAAATGACGGGGCTCGAAATCCTCCTGGTCTTTCTTTGAGAACTCCAGCAGGCCTTTGACAATATCACCGCAGCGTTTGGCTTCGCTTTCGATAAGCTTTAAATGCTTCAGCATGGAATCCCTCCTGCTGGCATACAATTCGGGATTGCTCAGCTGTTTATAGATCAGTTTGGTGTAGATGAGGATCCCGGATAAGGGATTGTTGATTTCATGGGCCACTGAGGATGACAGTTTCCCTAATGAAGCGAGACGTTCAATATGGATCATCTCATTCTGTGCGGCGCTTAACTCTTCAGATTTCTTCTGGACTTTGTATTCAAGCTGCTGGGACCAGTTTTCAAGCTCGTTTGTTGCAGCCTGCAGGTTGTCGAGCATCTCATTAAATGCATAGGAAACCATTTTCATGTCCTCGAGCTGGTTAGGCTTGATCTCAAGGCGGGTACTGGTATCGCCGTTTGCTACAGAGATACTTGCTTTGACAAGGGCATTCAGGGGCTTTTTGATATTTTGCCGGGTGAATATCATAAGGACCGCTAAAAGCACAAGTGTCGTAAGGATGGCAAGAAGGAAAAATTCGGTCGAAGAGGTTTGTATGGCGGTATCAAGTTCGGCCAGCGGGATCTTAATAATAAGTGAACCAAGAATATCTTCACTGGCAGGATGGGCATGGCAGGAACTTTCGTAACAGGATTTCTCGTTAAGAATGGGCAGCTTGATCAGAAGATGCCTGCTTTTATTATCGTTGTGATTCATCCTGCAATAGCTGTCGGCATTGATGATCTTGTAATGCCTGCCTTTGCCGGGGAACATGGAGCTCAAATTGTTATGGCAACTGAGGCAGTTGGGATTGCTGTGTGAAGTGCTGGTATCTCCGGGAATGGAGGTATAAACCAGGTTGTCCTTGTTGTCGTACATGTTTACTTCATCAATACCAGGCATGGTATTGATGATATCAAGGGTATTCTGAAGCGTGCTTTTATCATTCTCAAGCATGGAATGATAGAGGGAGCCTCCGACAATTGAGCCGATGTTGTTCCCGTTCTGGCGTATCACGGTATTCAGGTACTCTTCGTTTACAGAACGGAAAATGATACTGAATGAAACGAAAAGAAGGACCGAGGAAATGAAAATCACAAGTACAACACGGCTGTAGATCGATGAGCGGAACTGGACGTACTTGAGGAAAATCGACGTGATGGTATTGTTTTTACTCATGGGATTATAATCACTGCAATATAAAAAAAAACTGGCGATTTGACACCAGTTTTTTTACTTATTCAATGTTAAGGAAACAAGGTCATAATTTTCTCCGGTATCAGCTTACCGCTTCCCCGGGGGTTAAAAATGCCTTTTGAAAATCCTTCCAGATCTCCGGCGGCAGGTCGGGAAGAAGGTTGTCCCTGAGTTCGCCTCCGTCCTGGAAGGTTACCCCTGAGGCTTCGGTGGCGTACTTCGGCATAGTGGTAGCCAGAAAGTCCTTGAACCTCAGCAGTTCCATCTGTGACCAATCTGTTGCTGCCTCGGCAAGGTAATATGAACTTGTTTCAGCTTTCCAGTCTGCCGGTTTGATTTTATAGAGCCATCCTGATCCATACGGATCTTCGTTCATAAGCCCGGGCTGTTCGTTCAGAGCCGGATTTGTTCCTGTGATATTCCCCGAGACGGGTGAATATATCTCCAGTGCTTTTCCTTCATGTGCAATCACTGACATTATTTCACCTTTTGCGATCTTCTCTCCTGACTTTTTCAGGAAAGTGACACTGACTTCGCCTGTGATATGCAGAAGCAGATCATCAACGCCAACCTTTGCAATACCTGATTTTGCAAGGTGAGCCCAGGTGTGGCTGTTACTGTGGAAAACCCCCTGGGGGATTTTTAAAACACTGGTGGTAAGAATTCCAAACGCCTTTTGGAGCTGGTGTTTTATCTTCACTTTCCTGTTCAGCATGATGGAGAAAGGAATAAGCAGGGCGAGGAATGCGATAATGATGAGGTATTCCATCCCCTTTGTCTCAAAAATATTGTAATAACTGAAGCCGTCCATATGATTTAGATTTACGATTGATGTTTTATTCTTGTTTCTTGGCCCAGGAAGGGGAATCACGCAGCACCGGCATGCGGTTGATGACCCACCTGAAAATCCATAATTCAGTAAATATCACGGTGAGGGTTACCACCACTTCCATCCAGGAAGGAATATAATGAACGGCAGCATCCCATCTGAAGCCGATTACCGTGACATTCAGCCTGTTCAGTATGATCCCGAGTATTGTCATGACAGAGGCTATACGGGCAAGTTTGATGTTATTCGTCCTGTAGCTGTAAAAAAAGAGCAGCATCGGAAGGAATACGAACCCCAGCATTTCAAGCAGGTACCAGTATCCCATTGGAGTGTTGATAAGGTCCCAGTGCCTTTCATGAATGAAGACCAGCAATTGCAGGAAGAAGTAAGCGAACATGGCACCTGCACAGATCTTTGAAAGGCCTAAAATGATACCATTCTGGGCATGGTGGTCTTTATCGCTGATTTGTTTAAAAAACACCTTATGGCTGATAGAACCTTCGAAGATGACCATCGAAAGTCCGGCAAATATGCTGGAAACGAAAAACATGATAGGGATGAATTCCGAATACCATAAGGGGTGAATTTTCTCTTTTGCCATCAGGTAAAGAGCTCCGAGGCCCGACTGATGCAGGGTTGA
>CAIJYT010000286.1 GCA_903824935.1 uncultured Bacteroidales bacterium
GAGACCAAGGATAATGATTTTACATGGAAAGACTTCCAGGCGAAGAACAACAATGAACTGGTGGCAATACTGGGTAATTTTGTGAACCGGACCTTTGTTCTCACCCATAAATATTTTGAAGGCCATGTTCCGCAGCAGGGGGAGCTTACACCCGGCGATACGGCAGCCCTGGAGGAAATGAAACTTTTTCCTTCAAGGATAGCCGCCAGTTTGTATGCCTACCGTTTCCGTGAAGCACTTGCCGAGATGATGAACCTTGCGAGGCTTGGAAATAAATACCTTACCGATAATGAGCCCTGGAAGGTTTACCCGGGAGATAAAAACAGGGTGGCGACCATACTGAACATCTCGTTGCAGATCTGTGCCCAGCTTTCAATTATTGCCGAACCTTTCCTGCCTTTTACAGCCGCAAAGATCAGGCAGACCCTGAACATGAAACAGATGGGCTGGAAAGACGCCTCGCTTTGTAACTGGCTGTGCACCGGGCAGAAAATCAATCCGCCTTCATTATTATTTGAAAAAATAGACGACGAAGCCATTCAGAAACAGGTTCAGAAGCTTATGGATACCAAGGCAGCCAACGTGGCAGCGGAGGTGGTGACCAGCCCCAAACCCGCGAAACCTGAAATCATTTACGAGGATTTCACGAAAATGGATATACGCACCGGAACCATCCTTGAGGCTGAAAAAGTCCCCAAAACCGATAAACTGTTAAAACTGAAAATTGACACCGGCCTTGAGCAGAGGATTGTGGTATCAGGGATTGCCGCGTTTTTCAAACCCGAAGAGATCATTGGCCGCAGGGTAAGCATCCTGGTTAACCTTGCTCCCCGCAAATTAAAAGGCATTGATTCGCAGGGGATGATACTGATGGCTGAAAATCCCGATGGTACCTTGTTTTTTGTTTCTCCGGATGAGGGAGCCCAAAACGGAAGCGATATTAAATGATACCTTAAGCACAATCCCGAATAATGACCTGGATCCTTTTCATTGATGATGACCCTTCCTTTGCCGCGGAGATGAAATTCCTTCTGCAGGAGAACGGGTTTGAAGTGGTTACTGCAAATGACGGGGACCTGGCATTACGTATTCTGAAGGAACAGAAATTCGACCTTGTAATAACCGACCTCCTCCTTATTAAAACTCATGGCATGGAGGTAATTCTTCATATGCGGGAGTTTTATCCCAAAGTGAAGATCATCACGATTTCTGGAGGAGGCTGGGCTTCATCTCATCTTCACCTCGAAGCTGCCAGGCTGATCGGTTCCGACAGCTGCCTTGCAAAACCTTTCCAGGTAAGTGAGCTGATCAGTGAAATAGAGAGGGTGATCGCCTGATCAGTTTTTACCCGGCCAGGAAATTCGTATTGTTGTACCCTTGCCAACCTGGCTGTCAATTTTCATTGTGCCGCTGAACAATTCAACAATCCGTTTTGAGATGATCAGGCCCAGCCCGAACCCCTGCTGCTCCTTGAGCATCCTGTCAAACTGCATGAAAGCGCCTATTTTGGTCAAATCCTCATCTTTAATTCCGCATCCCTGATCTTCGACAAGCAGGCTGAACAGATTATCGGAACAGTCACAGCTGATTTTTACAGGCGTACCGGGTGTGGAAAATTTAAAGGCATTGCCTGTAATTTCTTCCACTACCTTGGTGAATTCCAGTTCGGCTATATACACAGTACATCTTTTACAATCAAATATAAGATCTCCTGACCTTGAGGCATCAGATGCAATCTTTGTACTTACCTTGCTAATGATTTCCATAGGATCACGCAGTTCAAACCTGCGTGAAAGTCCCGTCTTTTTCAGCTCCAGCTGTGCATAAAGAAGATAATTCTGGATCAGCCTGTGCAACCTCACGGCGCTGGTATAAATACGGTTGCCGATTTCGGGCAGCTCATCCGTAGTAAATGAGTCGGGGTAGTTCTTAAGCATCTGACCGAATCCGAGGATCCCATTCAGAGGCGTGTTGAGTTCATGTGGAAGGCTTGTAATGAGGTTGATCCTCAATTCCTGGAGTGCAGCCTGGGATCTCTCGGTAAGCAGATCGGTTTTCTCAAGCCTGGCTTTCGCCGCTTTCATCA
>CAIJYT010000287.1 GCA_903824935.1 uncultured Bacteroidales bacterium
CTTGATGAAAAAGCGACGTAAGAAACACAATTATAACGATAAAGGTAAGAATTTCCACCCTTGAAGGCGTAATTTGCGTATCTTTACAGTCCGAAACCTTTGGAAGGATGTTATTTTCCTGCTGACAATTACTCCTCTTCTCACTCAGGCCGTCAGTAAATCCCGGATACGATTATTAAAAAGGTTATTATATATTAATATTTTAATTCAAATTATGGCAAGACCCAGGGAAACATTTAATAAAAAAGAGTTGCAAAAGACTCGGGCAAAAAAGAAGAAAGATAAAGAGCAGAAGAAAGAAGAACGTAAAGCGGTTTCAGGCAAAGGTAAAACGCTGGAAGATATGTTCGCCTATGTGGATGCTTATGGTAATCTCGTTGCAACTCCCCCTGACCCCAGGCACCGGGTTGAAATAAAAGTTGAGGATATACAGATCAGCCCGACAAAAAAAGAAGATATTGATCCGGCCACTCTCATCAGGAAAGGTACAGTCACTTTCTTTAATGATTCCAAAGGATATGGTTTTATCAGGGACCATGACTCCCAGGAAAGTATTTTTGTGCACATCAATGACGTTGAAGGCCCGATAAAAGAAAAAGATAAAGTCAGTTTTGAGACAGAGAGAGGTGTGAAAGGTTTAAACGCGGTCAGGGTTAAACTGACCGTCTGATTTCTCACATCAATCTTATTTTTATTTGATCTAAACAAATAATCGGGTGTTTATTGTCGTATCTTTGCATTTTATTGCATTGATATGAGTTCCTTGAATTTTCAAAATGACACTGCGGGCAGTTCGTGGATATCGATTGTAAAACACTACAATCATCCCGACCTGAAAAAAAGCTGGTTCCAATTTTCGAGCAGTTTCCTGCTTTATGCCCTTTCCTGGGTTTTAATGTACCTGAGTTTTTCCGTTTCATACTGGATCACCCTGGCTCTTGCATTCCCGGCTGCAGGCATGCTTGTGCGTTTATTCATCATTTACCATGATCTCGGCCATGGATCATTCTTCAGGTCGAGGAAGCTCAGCAACTGGATGGGTCTTTTCCTTGGTATTCTAACGTTCACTCCATACTACAGCTGGTCGACCAACCATCATATCCATCATGAAACCGTGGGGAATCTTGACAAACGGGGAATCGGTGACGTCTGGACCATGACCGTTAACGAATATCTCGGGAGTTCCCGCTGGCAAAAGATCGTCTACAGGTTTTACCGCAACCCCATTACCCTGTTCTGTATCGGGCCTTTGTATGTTTTCCTCATAGGAAACAGGTTCACGAAAAAAGGAATGGATGCAAAAGGCAGGATGGGCGTGTATTTAACCAATGCCGGGCTGGTGCTTTTCACTGTTTCAATGACCCTGCTTATCGGGATTAAGGCTTTCCTTCTTATACAGTTTCCTGTCATTTATATTGCCGGCATGCTCGGGTTCTGGCTTTTCTATGTTCAGCACCAGTTCAATCCCACTCTCTGGGCAAGAAGCGATACCTGGAATTATAAAATAGTGGCTCTGGAAGGAAGCTCTTATTATAAACTTCCGCGAATCCTTCAATATTTCACCGGGAACATCGGTTTTCATCACATCCATCATCTCAGCCCGCTGATACCAAATTATAACCTTTCACGCTGCCATCGTGAAAATGACCTGTTCAACGGCATTAAACCCCTGAAATTCTGGCCAGGGTTCAAGACGGTCACTTTGCGCTTATGGAACGAGAAAACACAGGAAATGATCAGTTTCAGAAAACTTAAGCTCTGCGCTCCGATACGAGTTTCCTGATCATGCTGACGGTGACAGGGATATTTTCATCGGCATGGAAACAGTCACGATTGCAGCGGATCCCTATGGAACCTGGTAAATGTTTGATTCATCCCTGTAACCGCTGTTCTTAAGATACCAATCAGGATATTGTATTCCCGCTGATTGTGCCCAGGCAGAGAATTTAAGATACCCGCTTGTAATCTGCGCTCTTTCATTGGTGTAATTAAAGCCCGAGGAGATCCTTATAGCCCAGGGAAGGTTTGATTTTGTCTTATAGTACCTTCCTGATGCCGGGTCGGAATCATCATCACCCGTTTTGAAATAGGCCTGGTTTACAAGGCTCGTAGGAGAGTGATCGGAAAGGTGTATTTCTTTCCCCCTGTCAAGATTTATTATCATGAAAGGATTGAACTGGTCTATCCCGACATCAGCAATGGAATAGGTATTGGGTTTGAAAATCATTGAAATGACAGTGGTATCCGGTTTTACATAGGTTTCTCCCGGTACCGTATTTACCCCGAAACCCCCTTGTGAAGGCATGATCTTGTTTACATTGTCGAAGACTATCACTGTGATTTTATCCTGCCCTGCCTCAGTTCCGTTCGGGTTGAGATGGATGAAACTTTCTTTCAGTTTATACCCGGCAGCTTCCACATCAGCTGCTGCAACGAGGTTCCCGGGAAACTGGAAACCGAATCCGTTCTGGAACCCGGCTCCGATGGCCCTGATAACAAATGTCGCCTGAACCTCCGTTACCTTGTTATTTGCATTGGTGATGGTTTTGAATCGGTAGTCAACCACCAGGTCGTTGAAATCATAATCCCCCGTGCCGGGCCAGAGATCTTCGAACGCGAGTGAACCATACCCTGTAAGCGGAGAATAATTATTGAAAGCACGTGCAGGATCCCTGGGATAAGCATCATCTGCATCCGCTATACCGTCTCCGTCCTGGTCGGGCGAATTTCCCGTCTGTGAATAATTTGCCTGTATCTCTGTCGGATCAAGCGCCCTGCCAAAAAATTTACATTCATCAATGGATCCATTGAAGAACTTCTGGGCGCCATCGTCTGATCCTATGGACAGATCCCTGCTGTTCACATATAATAAGCCTGTTACAGCTTTACTGTTCCTGAGCTGTCCGTTTACATAAAATTTCAACTGCTGCCCGTCATAGGTCATCGCAAGGTGATACCACTGGTTCAAAATTGGAAGACCTCCTCCCCAGCTCAATCCTGCCGTTGTATTTCCTACCAGCCTGATCTGGGCACCCCAGCCATCCCAGTTTCCCAGTCCGAGCCCGTGCCCGTCATAATCTCCTTTCTGGAAGATCTTTGTTGTTGCATAACTTGCTGTTTTGGCCCAGGCCATCATAGTAAGTCCGTAAACCGGGTTCAGGTTCAGCTTGCTGGGAACCTTCACAGCTCCTGCAGTGCCATTAAATACAAGGCAGCTTCCCGAAACACCCGGTCCCCATGTTGCTCCTGTGATTGTCCCGGTATTGACCCCTTTACTGTCATTGGCAGTGCTCCCGCTGTTTTCATCAAGTTTCCAGTAAGAAACGAGGTCGCCGCCGCCATTCCCGGGATCCGGAGTGGAACCATAAATCTCAAGAACCTCGGAATCAGTCAGCGCCCTGTCGTAAACCAGCATCTCATCAATGGTTCCTTTAAAAGGATTAATCGGCGTCTCTTTGCCAATATATACGTCTCCGGCCGACAACTGCAGGTTCCCGGTTTTGGCCGTGTAAGTCCTCAGGAGGCCATCCAGATAAAGTCTCATCATAGAACCGTCATAGGTCATTGCAACGTGATGCCAGTCAGTATCCAATACACGATTGGTGTAGCCTGAGTTCAACGAACTCCACACCGGGGTATACAATGCAAAACCAGGCCGTCCCTGGGCATCAATACTGACAATATATTTTACATTCTGATAAATGAAAGTCCCGTTATCACCTACTGCATTCAGCCTGAACCAGAATGAGAAGCTAATACTGCCGCCCACCGGGTTGAATCCGGTCTTTGAGATCTGGACCTGGTTATCCGTCCCATTGAATTGAAGTGCACTTCCCCTGATACCCGGCACCCAGGCTGCTCCGGTGATAACACCATTATGCCCGGCCACGGAATCGCCTGCAGTGGTACCTGAATTTTCATTAAAATGCCATGCCGCGATCAAACATGCAGACGGAATATTCACAGGATGAGGAATTATTCCACTTTTAAGAGTTTTCGTTAAGTAAACCGGGACGGTAATACCGGAAATCGTCACTGGAATGCTGTTAACCAGCAGCTGAGTGATATAAGACGGGATATTGAGCCTTACAGGCAGATAATTATCCAGCCCATTGAAAAAACCACGGTAATACTGCATGTCTCCTGTAACGGAAGTTATGCTGATAACAGAAGATTGATCAGAATAGATCTGAAAAGTAACATCCCTTGAAGTTTCCCAGTTGAAGCCGGAAGGGACTTTCAGATCCTTCATCTGGTCCGCTGTCACCCCTGTGCCGGGATCATTTTTTTTGCATGAAGAGATGATGAGGATCACCAGAAACATGAAGAGGATATTGTAAAGTCTTGACATGGCGGAGGATTTATTACAAAGGTACCTCCGGAATCAGGGAATAGCAAGCATAAATGCGTAAGTGACTGTAATAATTTTGTTAACGTGACTATTCTGAGCTCCTCTGGTAATTAATAAGAGTTATGCTGAGTGCTGGATCTGTCTTTTCCTGCCCAGGAAAGCCA
>CAIJYT010000288.1 GCA_903824935.1 uncultured Bacteroidales bacterium
CATTTACTTCCACAATATGACGAGGTACATCACCATTCTGGCTGTTTATAAGGGATTCTATTCCTGAAGTAGTTTTTCAGGAATTCATGTACGGTTCAAGAAGCAAGGGTGAAATCGAAACCGTCAGTACCTGGTCCAGGTGATCTATCCTTACCAGGACTTTCTTTTTCCCGGCGACCGAGATCAGTTCACCAACCAGTCCGGCAAGGGGGCCGGCGTTAACCTGTACTGTCGTGCCTTTCTGAAGGCCGCCGGCGATGACATCTACTTCCACATCGGCGCCGGTGATGGCTTTTAAAATATCGATCTGCTTGTTGGGTATGGGCGCGGGTTTGCCCGAGAACCAGATGTAGCGCACTGCACCCTGGGTGTTCAGCACTTCATAATATTCGTTTGGAAGCGGCCTTACAAAACAATAGGACCTGATGAGGGGTTCGTCGACGAGTTTTTTCCTGTCGCTCCATTGCCTGAGCACCCTTCGCAGGGGCACATATGCCTCGATGTGCTTCTCATTCAGCAGGTCGGCCAGCATTTTTTCATGCCTCGATTTCGTATAAACTGCGTACCAGGGGCGGTCGTCGGTCATGCGGAGTATGATTTCAGTCGTTCCGAGATCCAGACTTTGATGACAGACTGACGCGGCACACCAAGCCTTTCTGCCTCACGGTCAAGCTCATGTACCATCCAGGACGGGAAGTCGACACTTATCCTTTTTTGCTTCAAACCCGGTCGCCGGGCTTTTGAGAGATCAAGATATTCTGTAATATCTTCCCCTTTATCGAATTTCACATCCAGCGTCTCAGCGCTGATAGATTTCTTTTTCATTTTGGCGTGATCTTCTAACGGATATGATCCGTACGGTTTCATTTCTAATAGTGAATATTGCAGACCAGGTTTCATGTCCAATCATTGCAATCAACAGATACCTTGGTTCATCCGTTGTTCTGGCAGGAATAAAGACACGTTCCGGGTCATCCCATAAATCCTGAGCCTGCACAAAATCGATTCCGTGTTTCAGAAAGTTTGATTTACTTTTTTCTTCATCGAATTCAAACTCCATTTTCAGGCTTTTTGCAAATATACATATAATGTACCGTTTTTGTGCGTTTTTTGTGCATTTATTGTATATTATGGGTTATGCGTGCCGAAATATTTTACTCATCACATATAATACTTTACCCATAATTGATTTCAGTCGTAACAAATTCCGGAAAGCATATTACAAACTGTAAATGAATGATTTGTATATATTCGTCCCGGGTTCTATTGCAGAGCCCAGGTGCCGGTTGCAAAATACATTCGTATTAACCCCTGGTTCCAGCCCGAGGGGCGTGGAAATTACCGGGAGAGATTAAAAAACCTATCTTCGTGTCATGCTGCACCGCCTGCTATACTGGATTGCGTCAAAACCTGGCTTGTTCCTTTTCCTCAGGAGGGCTGGAAGGATGAATTTTTATACAGAAAAGAGGGCAATCAGTAAATATTTCAAGGGGCTGAGTCCGGGGGCGGGGGTGCTTCAGATCGCCTGCGGGAGCGGGTACTTTTCGAAATGCTTCAGGGAGCAGGAGTTTTACGGTATCGATACAAGCCCCGCAAATATTGATTTTGCGAAAAAACATTTCAGGGGGCATTTTAAGGTCCATAAATCCATTGATCTTGATTTCGGGGATCAAAGCATGGATGCTGTCTTGCTGATCGGGGTATTTCATAATGTCGACGCTCCCACATCCGCATACTTAATAAAAGAAATCAAAAGGGTGGTGAAGCCGGGTGGAAAACTACTGATCCTCGAGGATGTATTCCCTGTGAGCCGCATCAGCCTTGTCAATGCTGTTGCGCAACGGTATGATCCCCCGGCATTTATAAGAACCGCCGCAGAATACCAGGCGTTATTTGATCAGGGGATTAAGCTGAATTACGAGGGCATCAAGGGATATCACCTGTTCCATCAAGTTATATAAAAGCGCAGCGGCCCGGTAATCCGGGCCGCCGCTGCATTTACTAACGTGAATCAGGTATAAAAAAGAACGCTATTCTTTGACGATTTTCTGGATAATCCTGATGCCTTCGGCGGATGTGATCCGCAGTGTATACAATCCTGAGTTCATCAGGCTCATATCCAGGCTTAGGGTGTTCGAGCCTTTGGTCAGGACCAGGTTCTGGTTCAACACTTTCTGGCCGGTGAAGCTGTAGATCTCTATGGTGGCGTTCGCTGAGCTCACCATCTTAATGTTCAGGTTCAGCACATCTTTTGCGGGGTTGGGATAAGCCGTGAAGCTTTCCACAGCCGAAACTTCGCCAATTCCGAGGATGGTTTTGCCGTTATAGGTCATGTTGACGACGGGTATGGGATTTGCAGCGCTGAGCACGACTTTCACCAGGTCGCTGGTGGTGTTGGCGAGCTCGGGTTTCAGGAAATACGTGCCGTAGGCCATATTGCTGAAATCAAAGGTTCCGCTTGCACTCACCCTTCTGAACCCTATGGGGTTGCCCTGTTCATCGGTCAGTATCATGGCGATCTGGTCGGGGGTGGCTGTTTTGAGTCCCTGCATGTTCACATGTCCGTTGATGCCTCCGGGTCCGTTGGGTCCGTTGGTGGCATGGATCAGGCTGATATTGTATGGGTTCTGCGGATTACCGAGCGTGATCTTCGTGGCCTGCTCCCAGAACAGGGAATGCAGATAGAAGGTAGGCAGATATCCGCCTAAGGAATCAAACGGAAGGGCCCAGATCACAAACTGACCGCTGGGGACGTAAGGGAACATGTAAATTCCGGCTGAGTCGAGGGGCGACATGGCAAAGAAAGGCATGCCTCCGGCGACGGTGTCATTCGAAAAGATCATTGCGAGCCCGTGTTCCATCGGGAAATTGCCTGCAAACACCTGTCCGTAGACCTGGTGCAGATTGGCGCTGTCGCCGACCTGTATATGCTGCATGCTGGTGAAGGTGCACTGGTTGGTATCGAGGGTCACAGTGGTGAGGTGCACTTCGTAATTCCCGGCAGCTGCAAAATTATGCTGTACAAGTCGGCCGGTATCTGCAGTGCCGTCTCCGAAAGCCCAGCTATAGGATGCAGGTACGTTGCCCGCCATATGGCCTTCAAAATTCACATGCAGCCAGTTGTTCATATGGGTGAACCAGCTGTTGCAGGGGGGTGGCGGCGGGTTACCCACGTGAATTTCGTGGCATTCTGTCGCATTGCACTGGGGTGAGTTGGAATACATAGTGAGGCATACATGGTATACGCCATCCACAGTAAAGACATGGGTGGGATTCTGCAAGGTTGAAATGTTACTTCCACCGGATGCGGAATCACCGAAATCCCATAACCAGAGTACCGGTGCCGGATATGAAAGATCAAAGAAATGAACTGTCTTCATCATGGTGTTCGAATCGCAGGTCCAGGTGAACTGGGCATGGCATCCGCCGGTTGAATCACCTACCTGGATGGCATGGGTCCTCATGTCGAAGCAACCTGCTGAGCTGTCGCCCATCATCAGCGTGACATTATATACACCGGCTGCTGCGAACAGGTGGATAGGATCGAAAAGCGTTGACGTTGTTCCGTCACCGAAATCCCAATGCCAGGGGCCGTTTGCGCCAACCGAGGTGTTGACGAAATGGAGGTTCAGTGGATTTGGCGGGGGTGGAGCTGCGGTGGGATAGAAATCGGCATGGCAGGGGGGCGGGGGTGTGCCGTAGCAGATGGCAAAATTATGGGTGAAATTCAGGGCCCCGGGGTGAAAGTAAAAATTTTCCATATGCAGGATCTGCCTGCAGTCCCATACGGATACTTTAACAATGCCGGTAAGTGCGCCTCCGTTGAAAACAACGGTATCGGCATAATAGCCGTTGGCATTGGTAAATACAGTATGGTGAAAAACGAACCCGCCCGTAGCCGAATCGATGTCGATATGGACGGGGTACAGGTTGAGGGCGTTTCCGTTGGCGCTGTCGGTGACATAGCCCGAAACGTGGAGCTGGTCGGCGGTGGCGGTCATCCCGGCTGCTGCTAACCACATCATCAGTAAGAGAATAAGTTTTTTCATTGGGGCAGATTTTGGTTGTTTGTTAATTGCTTTATTGAAGCTTCTGTAAATATAACACGTATATTTTAAAAGGTTGCCTGGTCGCTCGCATATTACACCGCTGCTACGGTGCAGTGGGGAAGCTCGCATGAACACACCACCGCTTTCATTCGCATATTTGCATCGCGGCTACGGTGGCTGCGGAGCGACGTTATGATTTATTTCTCTACCATTTATAAAGCTCCTTGCACCTGATGCCGCTTATGCAAAATGCTCATTTAAATAATGCGGCTTGTGTGATATGCTTCGCTCATGGCATGTGATGCGGCTTGTGTGATATGCTTCGCTCCTTATAAAGAGATGAGGGAATTTTCCTGCAGCCTTAAATACTTATACGACGCTAACGTATAAAATACTTGCAAAATATACGATGCTGTCGTATATTTGCAAAAAAAGATATGGAAACTGTTCTGCACCGATACAATCCCTGGTGGTCGGGACCATTGCAAGATGTTCCTGGAATAGCCCGACCTTCAGCTGATTCGGAACTGGAAAGGCAACTGTCAAACCCCCAGGTCATCTTTATCACCGGGCTGAGAAGGATAGGAAAGACCACGCTTATGAAGATGGCAATTCATCGCATGATCAGGGATTCAGTTGCTGAGAGCAGACAAATATTGTATGTCAGCCTGGACGATTACCAGCTTCAGAAAAACTCCATTATCGATATTGTTGAGGAGTTCAGGAAAATAAACAAACTTAAGTTTACTGAACTGGTTTATCTATTCCTTGATGAAGTTACCTATAAGGATGAATATGAACTCCAACTTAAAACCCTCACCGATTCCCAGAGGGTAAAGATCATTGCTTCGGCATCAAGTGCTTCTCTTCTGAAAAGCAAGAAAGCTTATCTGACCGGCCGGCATTTTGATATCGAAGTGAGTCCTTTGACATTCACCGAATACCTCGATTTTAAAAAGATCAGTATTGCACCTGCAGATTCCGGGCTTAAGGAAAATTATTTTGAGGATTTTCTGAAGACCGGCGGGATTCCGGCTTATGTGCTCTCAGGCAATCCAGACTATCTGCGGGAACTTGTTGATGACATTATTTATAAAGATATTGCTGCGAATCAACAGGTAAGGGATGTTCGAATCCTGAAGGATTTTTTTCTGCTTCTGATGGAGAGGGCAGGAAAGCAATTCAGTGTAAACAAGATCGCCAATGTGCTTCAGCTTTCGCCTGATACAGCGAGACGATATCTTGAAATGTTTGCAGACACTTACCTGATCCACTTGGTAAGGCGTCATGGCAAGACCAACGAACGTATACTTTCACCTAAAAAGATCTATGCTGCCGATACTGGTATCCGGTGCTTGTTTACCGGCTTCAGGGATAAAGGGAGCCTGTTTGAGAATTATGTTTATCTCAGGCTTCGCAAGTATGATCCGGAGTATATCTATGAAAACAAGACCGAGATTGATTTTTACCTGCCTGATAAGACATTGATTGAAGTTAAATACCATGTAGAACCTCTTTCACCGGCCCAGGAAAAACTGTTCAACTCCTACGCTGCGACTGATAGGAGGATCATCAGACGTGATGAGGATCTGTTGTGAGGTAAATCAATGGCATGAATCCTTGCACCTGATGCGGCTTGTGTGATGTGCTTCACTCCTATAAAAACTGGATGCATTAAAAATTAACCAGAACCGCAGCGCGCACGCCAATGCTCCAGGGTTTGGTAGTAATATCCGACGATTCGTAAACCGAATTAAAATAATACCGCATCTCGGGCTCGAGCTCCAGGCAAAACCGCCTCGACAGCCTGAAGGTGGCGTTGAGCCCTCCTATCGCCTGCCAGTTCAGCTGAATGCGGTCGGGGGTCACATTATTAATAGAAATGACGCGATCCTTGCCGGCATCATAGGTAGTAGTCAGGTTCTGGGTATTCACCAACAGCGACATCACAGCTCCGGCCCTTGCTCCCAGCCTCAGCCAGTTGTTATGCCAGAAGTCATACCCCAGCACCAGCGGCACCTGCAGATAAGTATAGCGCTTCTGCACGTATGAGTAGGTATATTCCTTGGCCGTGTCGTAAACACTCGTCCCTGTCGTATAATAGGTGGGATTGAGTTTGCTGCCGTCTTTGCTCCACGAAAACGTAATGGAATCCAGGGCCTTGTAAGCGCCGAGGTATGGGTTCGACTGCACCAGCACCTCGTGCCAGCCGTTGGTGATGCTGAGCCCCACGCCCGTCCTCACCGAATAATTCCCGAAATGAAACGTGCCTTCTATCCCCGCATTGTTCACGAATTTATCTCCGTTCAGGGTGTTGAACATCCACTCGGGCGTATAATAAATGCCTGTGCTGATGTTCCAGTTTTTCTGCGGATGGCTGCTCGTTTTGGTAGCCGGCAGTTTTTCTTCGTTCAGGGTCTTGGGTTGGACCTTGGGTTCTGCCGGTTTCATGGACGGTTCGGTCTTTGGCTCTGCAGCCGGCGGCGCCACTGCTGCTGCAATTTCCGGAGTATTTATTTTTTCATCGATCTTTGTAAGTTGTGCATTCGTTGTTTCATTTACTTTAATGACTGCGGATGGCTCCGCGGGTGGAACTAAAACTGCGGGAGTTTCATGCAAGCCGGCCGCCGGCTTCTCTGCCGCTTTTTTCAGAGTGTTTGCTGCGATCAGTGCCGTAGTGGGTTTATGGATAGTGCCTGCTGCCGCTGAGGTTTTTCCGCCAGAGGTGCCTGGTCCGGCAATGTGGGTTTCGCCGGATGTTGCTTTACTTCCATCACTCATCACTTTTTCACTCATAACCTGCTGTTTATCAGCCAGGCGGACATCCCTGTCCCGGCTAAGGAGCAGCGCTATCCCCACTCCCATAATCACCAGGACTGTTCCTGCGATGAACCACCAGCCTGCCCATGGCCGTTTCCCCTGCTTGCCGGATGCCTCGGTGATGAACGCTTCCTTTCGTTCATCCGAAGGCCTCACCCGGTAATCCGCCAACCCACGGCGGAAGAGGTCATCTATTGGATTCTGCTTTTGCATAATTAATTACTTTTTGATATTCCAGGAGGCGTTTCCTTAAAAAATTCCTTGCTTTAGATAACTGTGATTTGGATGTGTTTTCAGAGATGCCCAGCAGCTCGCTGATTTCCTTATGCGAGTAGTCCTCCATTACGTAGAGGTTGAAGACGGTGCGGTACCCGGCCGGAAGCTCGCACACCATTTCCATGAGCTGATCTTTGGTGAGATCCCATCCGCCGAAATCATCATGATCATCATCTTCGCCGACAATCTCGGGCACCGGCTCCAGGGTTGCAAGAAGAGGGTCCTTTTTATGGTCCCTGATGTAGTTCAGTGCTGTGTTCACCATGATCCTGCGCATCCAGCCTTCGAGGCTGCCGGTCTGCTTCTCGGTGTACGTTTCTATACTGCGGATTATTTTCATAAATCCATCGTGCAGCACATCTTCGGCGTCTTCGCGGTTTCCCGTATAGCGGAGGCATACTGCAAGCAGCCAGGGGGCATGTTTGTCGTACAATGCACCGATGGAATCCCTCGCGGGCTTCTTTGCTGAAGTATCCCTCCTCGAAAATATCATCCTGTAAATATAACCCTGAATTGCGAAAAGGTTGCCCGGGGCTCGCATATTTACAAAAGCTGCATCAGGTGCCAGGAGCCTGGTGCCGGCTGGCAAAGCATATCATGACATCGCTCCGCAACACCGTAGCAGCGTTGTGATGCGCAAGCAAAAAATGATTTTAGTAATTGGGTGAATGAAAATTCCCGAATCCTCAGAGTATAAGGATCTGAGACTCGCCTTTTTGCTTCTGCTTCTTTATATTCAGCAAAAACATGTCCTTGCAGTTGGCGTGATAAGTGAACACGAATTTGTTGCCGTTGATATCGGATTCGTGCACGACCTTTCCCTCGAGATCGGTTATCGTGATATGCTTTATTATGTTTTTGGAAATCAACTCCAGGGAGTAATCAGTTGATTTGTCGATTGTGATAACCGGGGTCTTATCCAGGGAGTCTATGTCTATCTTATTGATCTTTAGCTTCTTTACCGGCATCCTGTTCGATATTTATGTCAAGTCCTATTGGGGTGCAAATATACTATAAAAATAAAGAATCAAATCCCGAACCCTGCATAATCTTTTCCTAACGTCATCCGAATTTCAGGACTCGTGATCCGGATCACGGTTCACGAGTCACGGTTCCCGATCAGAATTCTGCGTTCTTCGGCGTTCGCGGAAATGGGATGACGTCGCGGATGTTGGCCATGCCGGTGACAAAGAGGATGAGGCGTTCGAAACCCAGTCCGAAGCCTGAATGCGGGGCGGTTCCGAACTTGCGGGTGTCGAGGTACCACCACACGTCTTTTTCGGGGATGTTCATCTCGTGGATGCGGCGGGTGAGGGCTTCGAGGCTTTCTTCGCGCTGCGAGCCGCCGATGATCTCGCCAATCTTCGGGAAGAGCACATCCATTCCGCGAACGGTTTTGCCGTCGTCGTTCTGCTTCATGTAAAAAGCCTTGATGTCCCTGGGATAATCGGTGAGGATCACCGGCTTGCCAAAATGCTTTTCCACGAGGTAGCGTTCATGCTCGCTCTGCAGGTCGGTGCCCCAGGAAACGGGGAATTCCCATTTCTGTCCGGAAGCCATAAGTATCTCTACAGCCTTCGTATAAGTAAGCCTTTCAAATTTATTTGCAATGACCTGTTTGAGCCGTTCGATGAGTTCCTTATCGTACATATTATTAAGAAATTCAAGGTCGTCCATGCAATGATCAAGGGCGTACTGCATCAGGTATTTCAGGAAGTCTTCCGCCAGGTCCATATTATCGGTGATATCGTAAAAGGCCATTTCGGGTTCTATCATCCAGAATTCGGCCAGGTGGCGGGGAGTGTTTGAATTCTCGGCCCTGAACGTCGGTCCGAAGGTATAAACCAGTCCAAGCGCCATTGCCCCGAGCTCGCCTTCGAGCTGCCCGGAGACCGTTAAATTGGTTTCCTTACCGAAGAAATCCTGTGTAAAATCAACATGCCCGTCTTCTTTCAAAGGCGGATTTTTCGGGTCGAGTATGGTGACCCTGAACATGGCCCCTGCGCCTTCGGCATCGCTGCCGGTAATGATGGGCGAATGCAGGTAGAAAAAGCCGTTGTCATTATAATACTTGTGGATGGCATAAGCCATTGCGTGGCGTATGCGTAGCACGGCTCCGAAGGTGTTGGTGCGGGGACGGAGGTGGGCGATCTCGCGGAGGAACTCAAGGGAATGGCCTTTTTTCTGCAAGGGATAGGTTTCGGGATCGGCGCTGCCGTAAACTTCGATCTCACGTCCCTGGATCTCGACGGTTTGTCCCTGACCTTTGGACTCGACCAGTATCCCTTTCACGGCTATGCATGAGCCGGTGGTTACGGGCTTGAGGGCTTCCTCGGTGAACTGCTGCAAGTCGATCACAACCTGAATGCTGTGGATGATGCTTCCGTCGTTCAGTGCGATGAACTGAACGTTCTTGTTCCCGCGGCGGGTGCGCACCCAGCCTTTCACCAGCACTTCTTTTCCGTATTCAGTCGATTTCAGCAGGTCGCAGACCTTGTTCCTTCGCAAATGCTCCATTTCCCGGATTTTTTTGCAAAGGTAATTTTTTCGCGTGAACAGTGAACTCTGTTCAACGCGAAGCACAACACATAAGCTGCATCAGGTGCAAGGAGCCTCGATATGGCCGGGGCTTTTAGGAATGTCGGGAGCGACGCAGCAACCGTAGCAGCGATGTGTTCGTGCGAGCGTCACAGCTGCACCGTAGCGGCGTTGTGATGTTGCAAGCGACAGCTGCTGGTGTGATGTGAGGGCAAAATTCTTCTGTTAAATTATTAGCAGGATTCGGAATATTTTTTACCTTTGGTGTGACGAAACAAAATCAAACCCTTCACCTATGAAGATACCTAAATCTATTTATAACTGGCTGAGTATTACTGGCTTCATCCTTGTCGTTAACAGCCTCCTGCTAATGATCATCGTCCTGATCTTCTCTTTCCTTTCAAGGGACACCAATACTTACCTCGGCGTATATCTTTACATAGTGCTGCCCGCATTCCTGGTCCTGGGTCTCATCATGATCCCGATAGGGATTCTGATTTCCTTCAGGAAGAAGTATGAGGAAATCGACCCGACCCTGCGCTGGCCCATCCTGAATATGAACATCAGGAAACAACGCAACAGCGTTATCAGGATATCCATCATCACTTTTGTTATACTGATGATTTCTGCGGTCGGAAGTTACCAGGCTTTTCATTATACCGAATCTGTTGAATTCTGCGGACAACTTTGCCACAAGGTGATGAATCCTGAATTCACGACTTACAATCATTCGCCACACGCGAGGGTAACCTGCGTGGAATGCCACGTCGGACAAGGTGCCAGCTGGTATGTAAAGTCAAAGCTTTCGGGGCTGTACCAGGTTTATTCGGTACTCTTCAACAAATATCCCAGGCCGATCCCTACTCCTATCGCAAGCCTTCGTCCTGCAAGGGAAACCTGCGAACGCTGCCATTGGCCCCAGAAATTTTATTCACGTACACTTCGTATACAACAGGGTTACCTTGCAAACAAAGCAAGTACAGAATGGAACATTTCCATGGTCATGAAAATAGGCCCCCAGCATAGCGCTCTCGGGCTTACCGAAGGCATCCACTGGCATATCAACCAGAATTTCAAGATCGAATACATTGCCAGCAGCAAAGACCGCGAATCCATTCCATGGGTGCGTTACACCAACCTGAAGACAGGCGAGGTGAGGGTTTTCCAGGATGAGGATAACAAGCTCGACAAAAAAGCCATGGACACCCTGCCTGTCCGCACTATGGACTGTATGGATTGCCACAACCGTCCTTCACACCTCTACCGCTCGGCCCCCGTTTATGTTGACAATGCAATGGTTGCAGGCGACATTCCCAAGGATATCCCTTACATAAAAAAGGCCGCAATGGAAGCTCTCAAGAATCCTTACACCAATGAGGATACCGCGATGATGACCATCAAGTCGACAATCCTTGGTTTCTATTCCGACACACTGAAGGATGTTCTTGCAAGCCGCCGTAAGGATATTGACAAAGCCATCGCTGCGATCCAGGAGGCATACAATAATAATACCTTCCCAGGCATGAAGGTTGAGGCCTCCTCATACCTGAACCATATCGGCCACCTTGAAAGCAACGGCTGTTTCCGCTGCCATTCCGACAAACATAAATCGACCGACGGCAAATTCATCTCGAAGGACTGCGACCTTTGCCACTCCATCGTTGCCCAGGGCCCGACAGGAAATATTGCATACTCAGCTTTCGACAAATCCCTGGGTTTCCAGCACCCGGTGGATGTGAAGGATAACTGGAAAACCTATTTCTGTACTGAGTGCCATAAGAAGTTGTTTGAATAACCGTGAATCGTGAATCGTGAACCGAGTCACGGATCACGGTTCACGGATCACGAATTTCGTACCTTTGCCGCAAATAAGCGTGCAATGACCCCTCCGTTACACATCGCCCCACTTAAATCCTGGCTGCCTTTCGACGGCAGGCCTCTGGTGGTTTCGGGTCCATGCAGCGCCGAAAGCGAGAAGCAGGTCAGGGCCACTGCTGCTGAACTTGTGAAAATTCCGGAAGTCAAGGTGTTTCGCGCGGGCATCTGGAAACCCCGCACCCGGCCTTCTTCATTTGAAGGCGTCGGCAAGAAAGGCCTGAAGTGGCTTCAGAAAGTCAAACAGGATACCGGTTTATTACTTACTGTGGAAGTCGCTTCACCGGGGCATGTGAGGGAAGCGCTTGAGCATGATATTGACATACTGTGGATTGGCGCGCGTACTGTGGTCAATCCTTTCTCGATACAGGAGATAGGTGAGGCATTGCAGGGGCACGACATCCCTCTGATGATCAAGAATCCACTGAATCCGGATCTTCAGACCTGGACCGGCGCCATCGAACGGTTCAACCAGATGGGCCTGCACAAACTCGTTGCGGTTCACCGTGGTTTTTCTTTCTTCACCCGCAGCCCTTACCGTAATGCCCCTATGTGGGAAATCCCCATCGAGCTCATGTGCATGTACCCAAAGATGCCCATGCTTAACGACCCCAGCCACATCTGCGGAAAACGCGAACTCCTCCTCCCCACTGCCCAGAAAGCCATGGACCTGGAGATGACAGGGCTGATGATTGAAACCCATTACCGCCCCGAAGACGCCCTCACCGACAAACGCCAGCAGATCACCCCCGAACGTCTCGGCAAGCTCCTGAAATCCCTGGTCATCCGCAAGGAAACAGGCTCATTTGCATTTAAAACCAAACTCGAAGGACTCAGGAGCGAAATCGACAAACTCGACGAAGAACTTATTGATATTTTAGCAAGGCGGATGAGTGTGGTCGAAGAAATCGGGCGTTACAAGAAAGAAAACCGCATCACCATCCTCCAGCTCAAACGCTGGAACAAGATCATCCGCGACCGTATCGAACACGGCATCCGCCTCGGCCTCAACCGCGAGTTCGTGATCCGCCTCCTCGAAGCCATCCACGACGAAACCATTCAGAAGCAGATGGATGTGATGAATAAGAAGGCGTGACGGTCGTGACACTTTTTCACCTCCCCCTTACCGAGTCCGTTTGCCCCCTCTTACAAGTAGTTCCTCACCCCAGGACTCACCCATAACACTTTTCCCGGGATTTTTCTTTGCATATTTTCTGCAATGAGAGGGTGTTTTGCACTTTTTATGCAATCGCTACCTTTATTGCATATTTTCTGCAATGAGAGGGTGTTTTGCACTTTTTATGCAAAAGTCCACAGTGACAAAAATGAAATCCCACAGGGAGGATCCGGGTTCTAAATAAAATTTATTCATCTGATATTCTGTCGATTAGAAAAATTTTCAAATGATGATGCAATCTTTTTCCATTTCTACCTGTCATTATTAATACAATCCAAAATCCTCAGTCAGTAAAATCATAAAATTATGGAAGCCTATATACTTGCAGCAGAGATTAGCCGTGAGGGAAACAGACGGCTTGAACCATCTGAGATCAAGCTATTTATAAATTTTATCGAAGGGGTTATTCCCAAAAACCTTGACTGTCTCTACTCCATCCATATGTTTAATCTTCATAAGGAATTCCTGTGTGCATTGGAGAGTGTGAAAGCGGGGTTCTCTTTGATCTTTCAACTGGAAGAAGCCTTGTTGTTACAGGAAAAACCTTTTGAATTGCGGTATGTGATCACTTATGGTGAAATCGATGTCCCGAAGCGAAAACACATGTTTTACGGGATAGTGGGCCATGGAATTACGAGGGCCGAAACACGAATGGACAAGCTCAGAAGCGGGCATGGAAACCGGTTTTATATGGATTTAAGGGACAGGGAAGAATCTGCCTTTCTGACCATGCTTTTCAGATTTTACCAGGATCTGTATGACTCATGGCATCCAAAAGATTATAAACTTGCTGCAAAATTGATCTACATCTGGGATTATAACCTGACTGCCAAAGAAATGGAAAAAAGCCCTTCCCTGATCTGGAGGCGGAGAAAGTCACTGAGGATCAGGGAATATAATAATATCAAAGACCTGATCATCAAAACCCCGGACCTGATCATCAAAAAGAAGGTTTCAAAGTCTAATGAGCAACCACCAGCTTTTTAACGGCCGTTGTTCCAAAGCCCCCGCTGATTCGGTATAGGTAAACTCCTGAGGGAAGGTCTGTAACATTGAATTTTATACTGCCTGCGGATGAGGTAAGGGGTACCTCTTTCATGAGGACTCCTTTCATATCGAGAAGCTGGAAACTGCAGCCGCCGGTTTTTTCACCTTGCAGTGGGTAGCCACTGCTGCCTGGAAACTGGAAACTTCCCTTAGCGTGAGAGTTATCGGGGAGCTGGTAGTTTACTGTAACGCTGCTTACCGCGGGGTTGGGCATTGGACCGGAGATGAAACCAAGGAGGTTCCCGCTTGGGTCTATGCCGTTATAGGTCATGTCGACAACCGACACCTTGAAATCATCGAGGTACATGCCGTCGCCGGTGATGAGGTCGTAATCGGAGATCAGGGCGAATTTCAGCAAAAGGCTGGTCCCGGCTGCATTTTCAAGAACGATCCTGTCCTGCGACCAATCCCGGTTGCCGTCGTAAATCGGATTAGGAAAGTTCTGGTTTGTGGAACCGTTGCTGGTGTACCTCGTGGCCTGCTTGACCCAGCTGCCCCCGCTGTTCTGCGAGGTTGAAACCTGGCAGTAGTCCATGCTCTTTTCTATGCTGTAACGCACCCAGTATTCGACTACGGCAACGGGCGATGACCCAATTGAAAGATTATTTCTCAGAGTAACAATACTATTGGCATTATTTGGATAAGATCCGTTGGGTGAATCGGTGAGTGAATTGGGGGCCGAATGCGAGGCTTTATTGGTGATATTCCATTTGGTGGAGGTCCAGTTTGCCATGGTATTGCAACTGTCGCTGAGCAGGACCATAGGCCATCCGTAGTATTTTGTAACAGTATCCCTGAGTATGGTCTTGCCATTATCGATCTGCCAGATAAAACGGTATTTCTGGCCTATCTGTATATCGTGGACCAGTGAATACTGTATTGAATCAATATAAGGTATATGCTTAGCCGGGTAATGGATCACTTTACCTGACCCCACGCTGTTAAACAACAGTGAATCAAGCGATTTGACAGAAACAGTATAATCGGTGCTGTCGGTCAGCCCCAGCCTTGTAAACTGGAAAGGAAAATATGCATCGCGTACCGGGTTGATCACAGTGCCCAGATCCATGACCTCGGCATAAGGCAGGGTAAGCCTTGCAGCCTGAAGGTTGGCATACATGTTTTCTTCGGCAAGGGGGATAATACGGCTTGGAGCCGGCCAGAAACCGTCGGTATTATTACCTGTTTCCGTAGTAAAAACAGTTATCCTTGGTTTCAGTATGCTGTCGCCATATGCCCAGTCCATGGCGTCGCCGTTGGTATTATATAATATACGTCCCGGGGGTCCGGTGAGGTAGCCGTTTTTTGCAGTCATGCGGTCGGTGAAAGCATATTCGGTAAGGCTGTCGGGGGTCATTGCGGTTTTATAACACCATGGGTAAATGGTGATATCGGCATAGGTATGAAAATTATATACCATTTTGAATTTTTTCGCCACGCAGAAATCTCTGAAATCCTGTGTTTCGGCTTCAGAAAAAGGCGATGCACCCCTGTATGTTTCATCGCCGGGATAGCCCGAGGAGCCGTTATTATCGTAAGCCCACATATAGCCGAAATTCCTGTTCAGGTCAACGCCGAAATTTCCTCCCCCGTTATCCCTGCGGTTCTTGCGCCACATCCCGCCCCCGCCGGGATCGGTCTGATAATTCCACGCATAGCCATCAGGATTCATATTTGGAATAAAATAAAGTTCAAGATTATCGACGAGGTATTTCACATCTTCACTGGTATTGTAATTCTCGAGCAGGTACCACATGAAGAACATCAGCTGCTGCATCCCCATAGGCTCGCGGGCGTGGATGAGCGAATTGTACATGATCTTTGGTTTGTTCGTTGACTGATCGGGGGTGTTCGAGATCCTTACGAAATAGATATTTTGGAAGTCTATCGTTTGCTGGCTTCCTACAACTGCTTTCTGGCTGATCAGGGTCGGGTAAAACAGCCGCATGCTGTCGAGTTCGTTGAGCACCTGCTGGGGGGTGTAATATCCGCCCATGGAACCCAGCTCGAAATGCGCAGGTACGGGATATGCGTTTGTTGTTATGCTTTTTGTAAGGATCTGCCTGTTGATCTCTTTCACTTCTTCGGAGGCGGCTTTGTTGCGATCGGATATGTATTTTGAATAATCTGCATGGATTATTTCGATGACAAAGCCTGCGTTCCTGACCTTTGAAACTTCGGCTGTGCTGAGGATGGTTTGCCAGGTACCGTTGCCGCAGGTCCCGTTGTCGACCGCAATGCCCATGGATGCTATAGTTTTAAGACTTTCCGGGGCGGCGTGAATTTTCACTTCCTGGAAGGTCTGGGCGCGGATGAGGGCAGGAAGGAGAAGGAGGAGGAGGAGGGTGAGGGTGAGGGGGTGTTTCATGGTGAACGGTGAATGGTGAACGGTGAATGGTGAATGGTGAATGGTTATTAGGTTACTGGGTGAAATTTATCTGCAAAGATCGGAAATATTGCAACATAAGGATTGAGCAAAGATGCGAGCAACATCCGCAGTCAAAAAAAAATATGCCGCAACCCTATCACTTTTCAACACTCGGCGGATTAAGGAGAAAATAGAGTACTTTTGTTTCACTTAAAAATTTACAATTATGGCAGCTGGAATCAACAAAGTGATTTTGGTAGGAAATCTCGGGAGGGATCCTGAGGTTACAAGGTTTGACAACGGGGTAAAGAAAGCAAGTTTCTCCCTTGCAACCACCGAACAATACAAGGGCAAGGACGGTGAAAAAGCGTCACATACCGAATGGCATAACATAGTTCTGTGGAGAGGACTGGCTGAAGTTGCCGAAAACTACCTGAAAAAAGGGAATACCGTTTATGTCGAAGGGCGTATCCGTAAACGTGAATACGAAGACAAGGACGGTGTAAAGAAATTCATCTACGAGATCATGGGCGACGTGCTTCAGATGCTCGGAGGCGGAGGCGGAAGGCGTGAAGAAGGCGCAGCTCCTGCATCGGCCGACAAAGAAGAATCGTTCTCACCGCCTACACCGGAGGATGATTTACCGTTTTAAAAGTAGCGAAGTAGTGAGGTGGCGAAGTAGCGAAATTGTTCACTTAGATAATTTCGCTACTTTGTTTCGCTATCTCGCTATTTCGCTATTTCGCTACTTTTTGTCAATGAAACACTTAATCCTGATCTTGCTTCTAGTCTCGGCGCTGTGCAGCTGCAATTCCGACTTCACGCCTAAGCCAAGGGGGTATTACAGGATTGACCTGCCCGAAAAAATTTACAGGAAGTTCGACACAAACTTTCCTTATACTTTCGAATACCCGGTTTATGCGAAGATCGTTGCTGACACATCACGCATGACCGAGCCATACTGGATCAACATAGTATATGTGCCATTTCATGCGCAGCTGCATTTCAGTTATAAGGTGGTCAACGACAAAGAACATCTTCAACAATATCTTGAGGATTCACGGACCCTGGTGAACAAGCATATCCCGAAGGCCAATGCGATACAGCAGCGGGAGTTCATTGATACTGCCCGCAGGGTTTACGGACTGGTTTATGACATCAAGGGCTCTGATGCGGCTTCGACTTTCCAGTTTTATCTTACCGACAGCGTTGCGAAGTTCGTCCGTGGGGCGCTGTATTTCAATCTTGTGCCCAACAATGATTCCCTTCAACCCGTTATCGGCTTTCTGAAAGAAGACATCGAGCATATGATCGCTACTTTCCGCTGGAAGGATGTGAAGAAGAAATAACCGTCATTCCCGGATGTAGTTTAACACAAGTTTTGTCGCGTGCACTTGCACACCGCTGCTACGGTGTAGCGGAGCGATATGATGATAGGCTCCGCAGCCACCGTAGCCGCGATGCAAAGATGCGAATGAAAGCGGCGGTGTGATGTGTGAACGACAGCAGTGTTGCAAATATGCAAGCGATCAGGTAAACAGCGGCATCACCAGCAGCGTCAGTGAAAGAGCGATCAGTACAACCACTGCGCCCCAGCCGATTATATTACCCAGCCTCTTGTTCACATGTTCGCCCATGATCTTTTTGTTATTCACAAGCAGCATCATGCAGATGAGAACCACGGGCAGCAACATGCCGTTCAATACCTGGGACCATATGGAAATCCCTATCAGTGGTGCATTCGGCATTAAAATGATAATGACCGCAAGAATGATGATCAGGGTATAGAGGAAATAAAATTCGGGAGCCTGTTTCCATTTTTTGTCGATCCCGGCTTCAAAGCCGAAAGCTTCGCAAACATAGAAAGCCGTTGCAATTGGCAGTATGGTTGCCGAGAAAATGGATGCGATGAACAGTCCGAAAGCAAACAGGAACTGTGCAAGCTTGCCTGCAAGCGGTTCCAGCGCCATAGCCGCATCCTTGGCTTCCTGTATCACTATCCCTTTTTCGTGAAGTGTGGATGCGCAGGCCACGATGATAAAAAACGCTACCACTACGGTGGCTATGCAACCGATAATGATATCCAGCATCACATACGTGTAATCCTTGATCTTCAGCCCTTTTTCAATGACTGCTGATTGCATGTAGAACTGCATCCATGGCGCTATGGTTGTTCCTATCACACCGATCACCAGGGCTATAGACTGGGTGGTCATTGCGACCTTAGGGTGGATAACTGACTGTCCGATCTCGCTCCAGTGTGGCTTGCCGAGCAGGGCTGAAACAATGTATACTAAGAGTGAAACGCTGAAAAGCAGGAAGATTCGTTCGGCTATGGAATAATTGCCTTTAACCACCAGCAGCCACACCATCAGCGCCGCCAGCGGGACCGACAGGTATTTCGAGATCCCGAAGATCTCCATAGATCCTGCTACACCTGCAAACTCAGTGGTTGTATTCCCGATATCCGCAATCAGCAGTCCGACGAAAATAAAAAAAGTGATCTTGACCCCTGCATTTTCACGGATCAGGTCGGCAAGTCCTTTGCCGGTCACAATACCCATTCGCGCATTCATCTCCTGGATCACGATGAGCACGATGAAGGCAGGTATCAGGGTCCAGATAAGATTGTAGCCATATAAGGCGCCGGCAACCGAGTAGGTGGTAATTCCACCTGCATCATTGTCGACGCTGCCGGTGATTATTCCCGGACCGAGGATTGCAAGGAACAAAAGGATGCGTTTCCACCAGGAACGACGGATATTAATAGCTGCCATAGAACTCCGGGTTTACTTGGTTTTACGTTTATCGAGCAAGTCCTCGACAATATCTTCAATCACAACAACACCTTCCAGTTCCTGGGACCGGTTGATCACCGGTACAGCGAGAAGGTTGTATTTCGAAACTATCTCGGCGAGTGAGTCTATATCGTCATCGTCAAACACAGTAACCGGATTGCGTTTCATGATCTGCCCCAGTGTGAGCAGGGGATCTGAAATTACTAGTTCCCCCAATGAAATTGAGGAGACCAGTTTATCTTTTTTATCAACCACGAAGATGGAATAGATGTATGAGGGCTCCGGTTTTTCCTTGCGAAGGGCCCTGAAAGTCTCTTCTACCGTGAGGTCGGAGCTGAAAGTCATATAGTCGGTACTCATGATGGAGCCCACGACCTTGTCGGGATACTCCAGCAGTTCGCGGACTTCCTTGGAGCTTTCGTGTTCCATTTCATTGAGAAGTTCCTCGGCTTTCTTAATGCCAAGTTCATCCATAATATCTGCAACCTCATCAGCCGGCATTTTCTCAAGAACGTCTGCGACTTTACCAACAGGAAGGCTTTCGACAATATGTGCCTGGACTTCCGGTTCGAGTTCTTCGAGAACGTCGGCGGCTTTTTCTTCGTCGAGTGTCGAAAAAACATAGGCACGTGAAGCCTTGTCAAGGTCTTCGATGATATCGGCGAGATCGGAAGGGTGAAGCGTATTCAGTTTTGAAGAAGCTTTGGATAGCTTTATGCTGGAGTTGGAGAAGTCCACTGCTTCGATATCATCCCAGAGGATGAGTTTGTCGGGCAGGTTCAGGCCGAAACTTTCAACGAATCTGCTGATAGGCGTAAGCACTCCCAGCCGCCTTAGCAAGCCTTCTATCCCCACATCCACAGCAAGTGCATAAGTGCCCGAAGGGATCATGACCATCCTGATATCGTTCACCCTGACTAGTTTTATACCTTCAAGATCGACTATCTGCTTGTCGAGGATGTTCTCTTTGAGCCAGATGCAATTCTGCAGGTTCTCTGTGTTAAGTTCTTTTAGCTCCTTACAGATAAACTGCAAGGCTCCCTTGTATTTCCTGATCTCGACATTCTGGAATTCAAATGTTTTTAATTCCTTTCCCTGCCTGACTTTTATAGCCAGCACACGGGGTCTCTGGGGTTCCGGAGGTTCAGTACTCCAACCGCGTACATCGATCAGAAAATCGCTTATCTTCCCCAGCGTTTCGCCGCTTGGATCAAAAAATTTTCTGCCAGCAAACTGGCTGAAATAGAATGTGGTTTGTGAAGTCATTAGTGCATCCTCCATACGTTAGCATACTCCGGAAGATGCACCTGCCGCGGGGCAGATGGTCTTTCGGACTATGGGATGATTACTGAATTATTTCCCGCCGGATAAGGGTCCATTATATTTAAATGTGTGTGTGCGGCAAAGGTAAAAACTTTCGCCGGGAAAAGTCAAATAAATGTTTTTGCCAGGGACATTGAATGGTGATGTCGCTGCATCTTTACATAAGCCGCTGTTCACTCTCACATCACAACGCCGCTGTCGCTCGCATCTTTACATCGCCGCTACGGTGTGGCGGAGCGAAATGATGATAGGATCCTCTTGCATTTTCCAGGCTCCTTGCACCTGATGCGGCTTGTGTAAAGTGCTTCGCTCCAAAAAATGCGGCTTATGTGATGTGTGCCGCTTACAACAATATTGATCTTGTAATATCAGCGGAGGCTGTTCCACTGATACCACAATGATTTTATTTGGGAATTTGAAAAGTGATTTCACATGCGAACGCCTTAGGAAAGTTGCGTTAAGAAAACTGAGATCTGAGCCGTAAAAATTCCCTTTTTCTTAAAGACCTGCGCAGCAGGGCTGTCTGGGAATTTTAGGCGAAGAACGAAAGTTTTCAGCAACTTTACGCCAGCGGAGCTGTGAAATCACTTTTCAAATCACAATAGTTTCACAGCTGAAGGGTGCAGTGAACCGGCGAAGCAGAATCACAAAATAATTCTTACATTTACATCCACATCCGGGAGTATGAGAAAATTTATATCCGGTATAATCCTGCCAGCGCTGCTGTCACTGTCGCAAACATTAGTCTGCGGCAACATCCACAGCCTGAAAAAGGATTATTCATTGCGCGTCTGGACTTCCGACAACGGCCTGCCCGTGAACAGCATACGTGCTATCGCCCAGACCTCCGACGGATTCATCTGGCTGGGCACCGAAGAAGGCCTTGTGCGTTTCGACGGCATCAGCTTCTTTACTTTCGATCCCTCAAACACCCCGAATTTCGCTGATAAGGACGTGCAGAGCCTGTTTATCTTCAGTGACTCATCGATGGTCGCGGGCTTTTACCACGGCGACCTGGTCAGCTATAAGAAACTTCAGTTCATCCGCCTGTTCAACCGTGAACTGAACTGGATCAAAAGCATACAATGCCTTTCGGAAGACCCCGGCAAGGGCTTGTGGTTCGGCACTTACGGACTGGGTCTCGGGCACCTGGGCTATGACGGAAAGATGACTTTCACGACCGATAAAAACGGGCTTCCGAACGACTTTGTACAGGCCATCTTAAAAGACAAGGACAGTTCTCTATGGATAGGCACCCGCTTTGGCCTCTGCCACCTGAAAGACGGGGCCTTAAAAGTATATTCAACCCGCGACGGGCTGTCGTATAACGATATCCGCTCCCTTTGTTTCGACAGGGAGGGCAGGCTCTGGATTGGCACAAACGGAGGGGGGATCAGCATTTTCAGCGAGGGGAAGTTCAGCCGGTTTTCGGCATTCGGCAAGACATTCAGCCAGAACATCCTCAGCCTGTTCAGGGAGTCCGGCGGAGGGATCTGGATAGGAACGAACAGCGGGCTGTACCTTGTTAAAGACGGCAGGATCAGCGGCATCACCTCCTCCGAAGGGCTTTCGGGAAACATCATCAGCAGCATTTACGAGGACAGGGAGCATACCATCTGGGCGGGCACCGAAGGAACCGGACTTAACGCCCTGCGGCCGAGGGTCATCAGTATGTTTACTGAGGATGAAGGACTGAGTGACCATTCGACTGGTCCCGTGATCAAGGGCCCCGGCGGCTCGGTTTACGTGGGAACCGGCAAAGGTGCCGTAAACGCGATCTCATCCGCAGGCATTCAAAGACTTGAAAAAATAGGCCTCCCGCCTCTCCCCGTAAATACCCTGGCTTTCGACAGCTCGGGGATGCTCTGGATAGGGACCGACGGAGCGGGGATCTTCGGCTATGGCAAGGATAAAACTGTTCATATTACGACTGCGGATGGCCTTGCCGCGGATGTCATACTTGCTTTATACTCGGACCACAGCGGCAAACTCTGGGCCGGGACTGCGAACGCAGGGGTCAATATTATGAACAGGGGCAGGATTGAATGGTTCGGAACAAGCAGGGGGATGTCGAATGACCAGGTGCTATGCTTTCTTGAAGATTCCAAAGGCAGGATGCTTGTCGGTACGAACGGAGGGGGTATCAACATTTTTGAAAAGGGGAAAATTCGCTGGCTGACCAGCGAAACCGGGCTGCCCGATAACGTGATCAATTCCATGTACGAAGATCATGATGGCCTCATCTGGGTTGGCTGTTCTCACGGGGGACTTGTGATGCTTGAGAATGATTCGGCTTCGATCTTCAATACCGACGACGGCTTGTATTCCGATGGCATACAACAGATCTGCGAGGATAATCACGGCAGGCTCTGGATGAGTTCCAATAAGGGGATATTCTCGCTTTCGCGGAATGAGTTGATTGCGTATCATGATAATAAAGGTGATTTTCTAAGGCCGATGGTTTTCGGCAAACCCGAGGGCATGCTTACAGCCGAATGCAGTTCGCGGGTATTCCCTGCCGGATGCATCACTGCAAATAACCGTCTCTGGATCCCCACTCCCAGGGGCCTGGCCATGCTTGACGTGGATCATGCTGCGCCGTATTCGGTAAGCTTAGCCCTTCTCCTGACCAAGGTACTCATCAACAACCAGGAAGTTAACCCGCTTGCACCCCAGGTTCTGAGCCCCGGCACGGTCGACATTGAATTTGATTACACCTCTCCTACCTTTTTAAACCCCGAAAAGACCCAGTACAAGTATATGCTTACAGGGTTTGACCATTTCTGGGTCAATGCCGGTAACCGGCGCCAGGCGTATTATACGCATCTACCGCCGGGATCTTATGTGTTCAAGGTGATGGCCCAGGGACATAATGGCCAGTGGACCAGGGAGAAAAGTCTTTATGTATTCAGGATAAGGCCTTTCTTTTACAAGACCTCCTGGTTCATACTTCCTGTGGTCGCTGTTATGATACTGATCTTCTGGCTTTTTATAAATTTCAGGATAAGAAAATCCAGGGAAAACATGCTCACTCACCTGGTTAATGACCGAACCAAAGACCTTGAAGAGGAAGTTGAAAGGCGCAAGGAGGCCCAGGAAGAATCGAATATTGCGAGGATCAGGATAGAGGAATCGGACCGGCTGAAGTCTTCGCTTATCTCATTTATCAACCAGAAATTCCGTTCTCCTGTCAACAGCATCATGGGATTCAGCGAACTGATGATGGAGAAGGATCAAAGCGCTACGAAAGAAGAAATGCCAAGGTACATTCACGAATCCGGTGAAGAAATGATTAAAGTCCTTGATTCGGTAATGCTTGTGGCAAGGATTGAACAGGGTGATGGCAGCCAGGAAAAGCTTATTGATGTGCTGCCGCTGGTTGAACGTTCGCTTCATTCTGAACCTGTGGCCGGGCCGGGAGAAAAATCGCCCGCCGGTAAGATTACGCCCCGAACCCCGCGTTCAGGAACGGGCCGTCACAGGATTCTGCTGGTTGAGGATAACCGGATTAATGCCGAGCTTGTCAAAACCTATCTCAGCGGGAAGTATGACCTGGACGTCGCTCCTGATGCCGCAACGGCTATAAGGATGGCGGCTGATAGCTTATATGATGCTATTCTGATGGATATC
>CAIJYT010000289.1 GCA_903824935.1 uncultured Bacteroidales bacterium
CGGATGAAAAGGAAGGATAGTAAAACGGACGGTGCCTGATGAGAAGGGCCGTATCGGGTTTCAGGAAAAATACGGGTTCGCTCGGGATCGCATTATTGAGTTCCCTGATATGCTCAACATAATTGCGTCCTATGCAGATGATCTTCATAAATTCTCAGAATAATTCAGTTTTAACGCTTTCCTTGTTAAAGCCCCTGAGTTTGATGGCTGTTACGACTTTCTTTGTGGATAAGGGAAATTCGCTTTTCATGATCCAGTCGTAGTAGGAGGGCTCGGAGCGGAACACATCCGCCACTGCTTTGCCTTTGTGCTTGCCGAAGTTGAAAACCTCAACGTTCTTTTCGTCATAGATCACATGCCCGATGAGGTCGGCAGCCTTGTTGGTGAAGCTGAAGTCGCTCAGAGCCTTGACATCGTTCACCACGGGTTTTGAAATGACGCCTTTCTTATCCTTGAATTCGGTCTGGTTGTAATGGTCAAGCTGGGCCTGGAGTATCTCAAAAGTGGCGATTGTATCGGCTTCGGCTGAATGGGCATTCTCCAACTCCTTGTTACAGTAAAATTTATAAGCTGCCGCCAGGTTGCGGGGTTCCATCTTGTGGAAAATATTCTGTATGTCGACAAATCTTCTCCCTTTCAGGTCGAAATCCACCCCGGCCCTGAGGAATTCCTCTACGATCAGAGGGATGTCAAAGTGGTTTGAATTGTATCCTGCCATATCACAGTTATCCATAAACGCAGCGAGTTCATGTGCAACTTCAGCAAAGGCAGGGCAGGCCTTTACATCTTCATCGGTTATGCCGTGGATGGCGGTTGCTTCAGACGGGATGGGTATCCCGGGTTTGATCCTGAGGGTTTTGATCTTCCTGCTGCCGTCGGCATTAACCCTTAAAAGGCATAATTCGACGATACGGTCTGTTGCCACTTTGATCCCTGTTGTTTCAAGGTCGAGGAATACCAGCGGGCGGTTAAGGTTTAGTTCCATGTTCAGATAGTCTGGGTGTTGTCAAATTGTTCAAGATATTGCGCGAACCTGCTCAGAAATTGTCCTCCAAGTGCGCCGTCTATAACCCTGTGATCGAAGGTGATCGAGCAAATCATGACAGGCCGTATGGCTATCATGTCGCCTTCTTCGGACTCGATTACAACTGGTCTTTTTTTAATGGCCCCGACAGCAATGATCGCTGTCTGCGGCTGGTTGATAATGGGGGTTCCCATCAGGGTCCCGAAAGACCCGAGGTTGGTCAGTGAAATAGTCCCGCCCGAGATTTCGTCAGGGACAAGTTTGTTGTTCCTCGCCCTGTTGGCTAAATCGTTAACGGCCCTGGTTATCCCAAGGAGGTTCCTGCTTCCGGAATCTCCGACAACCGGAACTATCAGGTTGCCGCTGGGGAGAGCGACAGCCATACCGACGTTCACTTTGGAATGTACAATGATCTTTGTACCGTCGACTGAAACGTTAACCATGGGATAATCCCTTACTGCTTTGGCAATGGCCTCGATGAAAATAGGGGTGAAGGTCAGTTTTTCCCCGTACTTCTTCTGAAATGGTTCCTTATTCTTTTCCCTCCAGCCTGTAATCCTGCTCATATCCACTTCTATGAACGAAGTCACATGGGGAGAGGTCTGCAGCGATCTCACCATATGGTTTGCAATAAGCTGCCTTACCCTGTCCATTTCAATGATGCGGTCGTCGCCTTTTGTAAAAACAGGGATCACAGGTTCAGGTTTGATTGCCGTGGGTAACACTGGCTGTGCCTGACTGGTACCAGATTGTCTCCTGGCAATATAATCCAGGATGTCCTGCTTGGTGAGACGACTGTCTTTGCCGCTGCCGGGTATGGAATCCAGTTCTTTGAAAGACAGTCCTTCCTGCTGGGCTATGCTGCGCACAAGGGGAGAATAGTACCGGGTTGAAGGAATAACATCTTCATGGCTGTCATTCGTTCCGTCAATGTTCTGAGCGGTTTCGGTGACAGGCCTTGCTGCTTTGGCTTTGCCGGAGGAAAGCTGTGGTTCAGCTGCAGCTTCATCAGGCACTGCAGGCCCGGCTTCCCCTTCGGTCTCTATCAGGGCAAAAACTTTACCAACAGCTACCACATCTCCTTCGTTGAACAATTTTTTCGAAAGCCTGCCGCTTGCTGTTGACACAATCTCGGAATCAACTTTATCTGTTGCTATCTCAACAAGTGCGTCTTCAGCTGCAACCTGCTCGCCTTCATTCTTCAGCCATCTGATTATCGTCGCCTCGATCACGCTTTCGCCTAACCTTGGAACAACTACTTCTACAGTCCTCATATACCTGATTTATTATGCCGCAAAGGTATGTTTTTTTTTCTTATTTAAAATCGTTCAAAATAAAATGATCAATTCCTTCCCAGGTCCCTGAACCCTTTGAACATGATATTGATATCGTTGGTAAGGTGATAATCCCTTGCATAAAGGATGTTGATCCTGTTCTTGTCCTCATCGCTGATCTGTTTCGACTTCAGGGCATCCAGCGGATTCAGGACACCTTTCTTGATCAGGGGTACATGCTGTGCCTGGGTTCCGCTTGCCGGAGTATACCCTACCCAGGATTTTTTCGAGATCAGTACAAGGATAATATTTCTGGCCAATCCCAGCGGATTTTTAACAAGGAAGATGAAAAGAGGGTAAAGCAGCAGGGTGATAAACCCGGCA